>MNXM01000288.1:23701-31075 GCA_001872605.1 Armatimonadetes bacterium CG2_30_59_28
GTTTGTCGGTCCTGAGTGAGTTCATGCAACAACCCCCATCCTTTCCGCCGGGTCGGATATGTGTTATAAATACCTGAAGTTTGGCAAATTTGCGGTTCCGGTAGGTAGGAGGCGTCTCCAGCGATGATGCCCTTGTATGGTGGTCGCCGCGAACTCCTTGAGTTCGATCGCGAACTCCTTGAGTTCGATGTCTGGAGACGCCTCCTGCATTCGGTGTCCACCGAGATTTGCCAAACGACGATGAATACGCGGAACGGAAATCACGTCGATCCCGGATCAATGTCTGGCGATGCGGTGGGGTCATTTCCTGGCGCTGGGTGTCGCGCTTCCGTTGCCAGTGAGGCCTGATGCTAACTCCAAAGCCCAGAAACCCATCGCCCGGGAACGCCCAGAAGAGACGCCGCATCGCGTTGATGCTGGCTGTAACGACACTGCTGCCACTGATTGTCGGCATTCCCACCGCTCGATGGACGCTGGGCCGGGTGGATTCTGTGATGGACCAACTGGAGTATGGGCGAGCGTTCTCTCTGGGACATGCCATGGCGCACATGGTGGCATCCGGCTTACTTGCCGGACAGGACTGGGATGAGTTCCCCCCCCTTTTCCGTGGATTTGGGCTTAATGAACGAGGTCTCCTTTATGCGGTGTTGGTTGCGCCGGAGGGGAATCCCGTTTGTGAAATTCACAACAAAGACTATTCGCTGAACATCGATGGGTTTCGCCAGAGGACTGCCGAGGACTTCAGCATTACTCAGGCACACTATCGGCCAGTGACGACCACGGGCACCCCGGTTTCCGGGCGATGGGATGGAGTCCACCGTTGGGTTGAGGTGAATTTCCTCCGCCGGGAGAGTATGTACTACAGCCAGGTGGCGATGCCGGTCGGCCAGCCCCCACTGGCTTACCTTCATTTTGGGCTTGACGTGACCGCTTCGCAAGAGTTGCTGCACTCGCTTGGTTTCCTGCTTTTCGCGGTTCCATTGCTCATCGCATTGGCAGGATCGCTGCTGGTTCTGACCATGCACCGCCGTCCTTTTGGCTCTTCCGCACAGCGGACACTGCAAGCCGAGGCCTTGCTGGAGGTGAGCCGGACACTGTTATCTGCGGAGTCTCTGGATACAGTGTTGGATCATATCGTCTTCCACATCGCTGAGGTGCTGAATCCCAATCGAGTGTGCCTGCTGCTGGTCAATGAGATCTCCGGTCGGTTGGATGTGAAAGCCTCGCGTGGCATCGGTGAACCGCTGCTTGCAGCCATACAGAGCGACACCTTGAAGAACCTGCTGATACCCTGTGTGAACGAGGGGAGCCTGGTTAGTCTGGAGGGGATCAGACAACACCCAAACTGGACGGAGGTCGAGAGCAGTCTCGAGCACCCACTGCGTTGTTTCGAGGCGGTGCCCCTGAGAGCAAGGGATCGGTGCGTGGGAGTTCTACTGCTTTTCAGAGATGCGGGGGCTCGGTGTACACATGACGAAATCAAGTACCTGGAGACGTTCTCGCACCTCGCCGCGTTGGCCATCGAGCATTCCTCGCTTCTGGCGCAATCGAGCATGGTGCAGGAGGTACACCATCGGGTAAAGAACAACCTGCAGGACGTAGCGAACCTCCTCTCCCTTGAGATGCGACGGGTGGATGATCCGCAAGCCCGTCATTCGCTTGAGAACACGCTGAACCGACTCAAGGGCATGTCCGTTGCGTATGATCTGCTCGCGCGGATTTCCCCGAATGCGGCAGAGCTCGTCGCTCCAAACCTGAAGGTAATGATCCAGGCGCTCGCCGATGAGGTTTGGGCCCCGATGGTTCCTGTCGACAAGCTGGTTACTTTTCGAGTCCTCGGCGACGATCTGCGAGTTCCGCCTCGAAAGGCGACCACGATCGGGATGGTGGTCAATGAGCTGGCAACTAATGCGCTCCAGCATGGACTGGGGCAGGCTGTTTCCGGGAGCATCGAGGTACGTCTCCGTTGCGAGGAGGAGAGCGGAAGGGCAACCATCTGCGTCGAAGATGACGGCGTCGGCCTCCCCAATGGGTTCGATCCCAGAGGGTGTGCCCGTTTGGGCCTCACGATTGCGATGACGCTTGTCGAGAGAGATTTGGGAGGTCATCTTACCTACAGCAACGGCGAGAGAACGAGGGCCGAGATTTCATTGCTGATATAGGAGGCCGCTCTCTCGGGACAGGGAACAGGACGTGACTCATTGGTGCCTGACAAAAGGGGACTTACATGAATTCTCTTCGAGTTCTCATCGCTGAAGACGACAGCCTGACGGCGCTGAATCTGAAGGAACAACTCCAATCGATGGGACACGAAGTCGCAGGGATCGTGGAGTCCGGATGCGAAGTGGTGCAAGCGGCGATAACTCTGAAGGTGGACCTTATCACCCTCGACATTTCCCTGCCGGACATGTCGGGTCTGGTGGCAGCGCGCGACATACTGCAGCATGCGCCGGTTGCCATCATCATGATCACCGGCTACTCGAATCCAGAGTTCGTTGCCGACGCGGCCGACGCGGGAGTGATGTCGTATCTCGTTAAACCCATCGGGGAGAAGGACCTGAGGGCGGCCATTCCTGTCGCCATGCAGCGCTTCCAGGAGATGCAGTCGATTCGACGCGAGTTGAAGGACTTGAAAGAAACGCTGGAAACACGGAAACTCGTGGAGAAAGCCAAGGGAATCCTGATGCGCCGTCAGCAGCTTTCGGAGCAGGAGGCCTTCAAGAAGATGCAGAAGGATAGTCAGAACCGGAACAAGAGGATGGACGACATCGCAAGAGCAATCATCGATGCGGAAACCTTCCTCTGACCGATGAATGGAGCGCCCCAAACATGACCACACCCGGACACGCTGAACGTATAAGAGCGAATGCCCTGAAGGAACGCCATCAGCATGACGCGCGAATGGAGGAAATTGATTTTGATCTCTCGCCCTTCACCGTTGCCTGGGAGGTAACTCGGGCCTGTGCCTTGATTTGTATGCACTGCCGCGCGGTTGCTCACCCCAAACGTGACCCCACGGAGTTGACGTTCGCCGAGTCGATACAGCTCATCGATGACATCAAGTCTTTCGGGAACCCGATTCTCATCTTTACCGGCGGCGACCCCCTGATGCGGAGAGATCTGTTCGACTTGATCGCTTACGCCTCGCATGAGAAGAAATTACGGACCTCCTTGACTCCCAGCGCAACGGCCCTGGCCAGCAGATCGCGCCTCCTCAAAGCAAAGGAGTCTGGAATCTTGCGGGTTGCTGTAAGCCTGGACGGACCCACGGCTGAGGTGCACGATGCGTTCCGCGGTTTCCAGGGCTCCTACGACCGGACGATCGACATTCTGCAAATACTGAATGAGATCGATATGCCGCTGCAGATCAATACAACGATTTGCCGCTACAACCTTCCCGTCATCAAGCAGATGCCTGACATCGTGGAGCGGTTCCGCTCCGTTCAGTGGAGCGTTTTCTTTCTCGTGGCAACGGGTCGCGGGAAGGTCGAAGACATGATCTCGCCGGAAGAGCATGAGTGGATGCTGAATTATCTTTATGACTTGGGCAAGACGGCCGGCTTTGACATCAAGGCCACCGCGTGCCCACATTACCGTCGCGTTGCAATACAGCGGCAGAAAGCTAAACACGCTTCCCCGACGGAGGAAACGGGCATCCGCTTCGCTGGTGCGGGGTTCCGGTACGAGGACGGCCTGGACCGACCCATGAAGGGCGTCAATGACGGCAAAGGCTTTGTATTCATCTCTCACAAGGGAGACGTCTGTCCCAGCGGGTTCCTGCCGGTGACGGGCGGCAATGTTCGCGAGAAGTCCATAGTGGAAATCTACCGGAACGCGGAAATCTTTCGTCAGTTGCGTGCTCCAAGTCTGCTGAAGGGCAAATGTGGTGTGTGCGACTTCCGTGAGGTGTGCGGAGGGTCCCGAGCCCGGTCGTATGCCATCACAGGGGATTACCTGGCCGAAGATCCTTACTGTGTGTATGTCCCGGGGGAGAGTTGACGCCCGTACACACCGTGCGGAGGCAGATGTCGGACGTCCATACAGGGAACAATCGGGCTTGCTGGAGCCCCTGTCAGTAACGGTGATGCACCATGTCGCATAAAGTACTTGTCATCGAAGACGAAGCAGACATCGCTCGATTCATTGCTTACGCGTTCAAGAAGGATGGTTGGGAGGCTCGCACCTGCGGAGACGGACAGGCCGGCCTCGAGGAAACGCGCCAGTGGCGCCCCAACCTGATCATCCTGGATCTCATTCTGCCGAAGATGGACGGGTTCGAGGTGTGCCGGCAGATTCGCAGGGACTATTCCATCCCCATTATCATGCTCACCGCGCGCAGCGCGGAGATTGACCGGATTGTCGGGCTGGAGCTGGGAGCCGACGATTATGTCGTCAAACCGTTCAGCACTCGGGAGCTGCTGGCCCGGGCGCGGGCTGTCCTGCGACGCGCCTCACCTCTGGAGGATAGCGCGGCAACGGCTCGCACGGAATCGGGGGACATTATCGTGGACCGGCAGATGCGCTCAGTCACCGTCCGAGGTGAGGCTATCGAGCTCCGCCTCAAGGAGTACGACCTGCTGTGCCTGCTGGTCGAGCACCCCGGGCGCGTTCTTAACCGTCAGATCATCTTTGAGAAAGTTTGGGGTGACGCCTTCAACTCCGACTCCCGGACACTCGACGTTCACATCCGCTGGCTGCGGGAACAGATCGAGGAAGATCCAAGTAGCCCGAAACAGATTCTCACGATTCGCGGGATCGGCTACAAATATGTTCCCTCAGAACCCACCCAAGAGGGTCGTGCCGGCGCGAAATCCTGATCCCGTTGCCGGCAGTCGCCTGACGGCGTTTGCCATTGAAAGGAAAGATAACCGTGCGTCACCTCGGGCTCAAATGGAAGATATCGGTGATCTGCCTTATATTGGTGGTGGGCCCGCTGGTTACCCTGGGAGCGCGCGTCTCGTATCAGGTTGAGAATTACTTTCTGGAGGAAATCCGCCACGCTCTGAAAGCTCACGCTCAACTGGCCGTCGAGGTGATTCAGGAAGAGATGACCAGCGGACGACGGATTGATCTCACCTTGTTCTGTCGCCAACTGTCTGAGACACTGGAAGGCGAAGTCTGCATCGTGGGTCCCAACGGGAAGCGTGTGGCGGACAGCATCGCTTCGCACCTGACGACCCTTGGGCGCGATTCTCCCCAAGAGACCTCTCTGCGGGGAGGTTGTGGCTTCTGCCATCCGGAGGTTGACGTTTCGGAGGTTGTTTCCACCGACGCCGCCTTCGGGAAGGGGCCGCTCGAAGGGCATCGTGTCCATGTAACTGCGTCCCTCTACAACGTCAAGCGGGTTGTCAGCAAGGTGCGGCGCATGTTGTTGGGGACGACGGTGATTGCCATCATCGTCTCTGCCCTGCTCACCTTGCGCCTCGCTGCGGGAGTTGCCCAACCCATTACTCGAATGAGCAAGATGGCGGAAGTAATTGCGGAGGGGGACTTCAATCAGAGACTGGATTCCGACCGCGGCGATGAAGTGGGGCGCCTCGCAGAAAGCCTCAACCGCATGTCCTCCAAAATCCAGCAGATGGTCACCAGACTGGTCGATGAGCGGAATGCGCGCCGGAAGTTCGTGGCGGATATCAGCCACGAATTGCGGACACCTATCACCGCGCTGCGAACCTCGGTGGATGCGCTCGTGGACGGGGCGATGGACGATACCGCCGTCCGAGATGAGTTCTTGATGGCCCTCGACACACAATCGGACAAGCTCTGCGCGTTAGTCAACGATCTTCTCAACATGTCTTCTATTGAGGCTGCGGACCAGGAAGAGGCAAGAATATGTGTTCCCATTCGGGAAGTGGTTGAGCGCGTTTTAGGGGAAGTGAAATCCTCTGCAGACCGAAAGGACGTCCGGCTTGTTGTCGACGTCGAAAAACATATCTGCGTATTGGGGGATCCTCGGCAGATCGAGGTGCTGATCGCCAACCTGTTGGATAATGCCATCAAATACAACAAGCAGGGCGGCGCGGTAGTGGTCGAGTCCAGGGCGGAAGGAGACTGCGTTGTCATCACTATTGCAGACACAGGCGTCGGCATTGACCACAAGGAACTGAGCCGCATTTTCGAGCGGTTCTACCGGCCTCAGTCGTCCCGTGATCCGGACCACCACGGCACCGGACTCGGTCTTGCCATCGCCAAAGAGATCGTCGAAGCCCACGGAGGGCGCATCCATGCAACCAGTACTCCAGGGAAAGGCGCCAGTTTCACCGTCACCCTCCCTGCATGTCTGGGCCCCCGGAGTCGTCCTCGGCTTCTACGCCCTGACGCTGAAGAGCCGGTACTTTCTTTATGCGATGGTGACTCTGCGCCGTACTGACTTTCCCTTCACCGTAGGAATCTGCATGCCGAGCTGAAGTGGCAAGCAGTCCTGACGCATGCATGTCCGCTCAAAACTGACGGGGGTCTGCGCCTCAATATGCGCTGCGACTATCGCACCTGAGGTTCATTCAAGTGATAGCGGGAAACGTTCCGAGTGGAGGTTACGTTTGTTTTCAGCGGGTGCTATAATTCCAGCCAGTCTTCGCCCTTCCATCGGCGTTTCAACTCCGAGAAGGACAAGGTGAATAGTTACCGAATCCGCGACATTGAGCGATGGACGCCCCATGACCCGCGTTGACGATCTTACTTCCTGGCGCACACAAGCAAAGGCGTCTACTACTCCGCTACTGCTCGGGACATGAGTAACGCCGAGCGCAAAGCATACCGCCGATCATCAGGAGGGTAGCACGAAAATGAAAGCAACCAAGACGAGTCGAGCCCCGAGATTTAGAGCTTGCGAGGAAGAGGCGCTCTTCTGGGACACTCATAGTCCCGAAGACTTTCCGGAGGAGTTCAGGGGCGGTCGATGTCAAATTTCGACGACCGCTATGCATTTGGCTGGCAGTGCCGCAGGAACGTACGGCGGTCAAACAATTGGAGTGTATCGGCAAGGAGCAGGGAGTTGCACCCCTCACACTCGCGCGTCAATGGATTCTCGAGCACATTCCCATCGCGGATGCGTGAAGATATCCGAGGGCGAGGGCTCCAATAAGACTCACGAGTGACCCGGTCACGGCAGGGCATGGGAGTCACATCTCCGTAATCCCTCACCCTCATCCCAGAGACGAACGCGAGAAGTACGTCTGGGGTGCATCCCGGAATTACGGAAAAGCGGATACATCGACTTTGTCGCCGTAGGATAAAGCTCCAGCTTTGTCAGTGGCAGACCTCTTTCCCGCAATTCCAATGTGCATTTGACAAAGCTGGAGCTTTATCCTACGGCAATCTCCGTAATTCCGGGATGCACCCTACGTCTGCATGTCCTTTGACATGGTGGAGCGA
>MNXM01000116.1 GCA_001872605.1 Armatimonadetes bacterium CG2_30_59_28
AAGAAGAAGGCGCCGCCACCGGACAAGCCGCCGCCGCTGCGGGAAGCCGTCCGGTGGATTGCTTCTCTGGGAGGGTTTCTTGGGCGCAAGGGGGACGGGGACCCCGGCACTACTACGACGTGGCGCGGTCTGGAACGTCTGTCCGCCACGGTCGAAGGGTGGCAACTCTACCAGACCATGCACCCCGCCCGCGCCAGCCCTTGTTGTGCGGTGTCAAGCGTGGGTAAGAGTCAGCCCGACTCGGAGAGGGGAGACCGAACTACAATACTGCGCAACGCGTGAGTTACGCTCGTAGTATCAGCGCTGCACCCGTGAGGAGGCAGACCCCGACTCTTTTTTTTCGCTGCGGCGCCCCATCCCGCGCCGTGGACATGTTCAAGTTCCCCCTTCCCGTGCCGGGAAGGGTGTTAGGGGGTTGGGTCTGGTTGGGTCTCACTTCCTCACCGCAAACTCATACATATTGGTCGTCCACAACGGCGTCTTGACTGCCCCGCCGAGGAGGGTTGCCTTGATGAGCATTCTTCCCGACTTGAACTGCTCTCCCGGTTTTAGCGCGCCGCCTCCGATGGACTGCGCCTTCACCGTGGCCATCCACACCTTCTGGTCATCGCCCGTCGGCTTCAGTTGCAGTTTTTGCTCGCCGTTGAACTTCAACTGCGGCATTGTGTAGCTGTCGAAGAACGATAGAGTGACATCTTCCGCCGAATCCTTCAGCTTCACCGTGAACGTGACATCGTCGCCGGGTTCCAGCTTCTTCTTCTGCTCGAAGGCGGGAGACGAGATAGAGATGTAGTTCTCCGGCTCCTTCATTAGCTTGATGCAGGGGATGGTGACGTCGCTGTTGTGCAGGTCGATGCGGAACCAGCATTGCTTCGCGTTCGCCGGCATTCCCTCGGACTCTTTGAGTCCGCGGAGGATCGGGTAGGCGAAAACGCCAGTCTGGAGGTGGCTGACCATCCCGATGCTCACCGCGTTCGGGAACTGAGCCTGCAACTGGAATCCCCGGTAGCCTTCCTTCTTCTGCACGTCTGTGATCTCGAACACGATGTACGGGTAGGCTGGGTCGACGGGGAAGTAGCGCCCGGTCGCGTAACGCTTGGGATCTGCGGTGGAACAGAAGACGAGGCTTCCGCCGTCCCCCGTCTTTAGATCCAACCCGTCTGCCCAGTGTTTGTCCGACGATCCCTGTCCTGTTTTCTCATCAACCCCGTTGGCCACCCAGAGCGTATGGGCGTCAGGGCTCTTCGTTACCTCCCCCCAGACGACGGCGCGGCCACACAGCGCCGTGATAAGTGTGAGACCAATCATCCAGGTTATTGTTCTCGGCATCCGACACGACTCCTTTCTCTCGAATTGCTTCCCGTCATCGCGAACGCTGAGTTCGCTACGAGGCGGATTCAATGTACCAGCCAAACGGAAACTTGACAATACCCCCGGAAGTCGGGTAAAGATGATGACACGTCAGAAACCGAGATGGCTGTCCCGGCGAATCCCGTGGCATCATCCGGTATCTTCTTCGACAGGAGTTTTCTATGAACGACATCCCTATCATCGACACCCACGTCCATCTCTGGGATACAAACCATCTCGACTATCCGTGGCTGCAAAACAACGCGCTGCTCAACAAGCCACATCTGCCAAGCGACTTCGCCGCGCACACGAAAGGCGTCAACGTCGCCCAGATCGTGTTCGTCGAGTGCGCAGCAGACGACTCGCAGAAGCGACAGGAAACAGACTGGGTAACGGCGCTTTCCGAGGAGGAGCCGCGCATCGGGGCCATCGTCGCCTCTGCGCTCGTTGAGCGAGGCGATGAGGTGCGAGGGGATCTGGAGTATCTCGCGCGCAACCCAAAGGTGAAAGGCATCCGCAGGATGCCGTTCGTCCTGGCTGACGACGGCAGCCTCGACGCGAAGTTCCTTCGTGGCGTTCAACTTCTGGCGGAGTTCAACCTCAGCTTCGACCTCTGCCTGTCGTACACTCAATTGGAGAATGCCATCGAGGTCGTCCGCAAGTGTCCGGAGGTGACCTTCATTCTCGACCACATCGGCAACCCCAACATCCGCGAGAACATCTTCGACCCGTGGAGCAACGACATCCGCACGTTGTCTCAGCTTCCCAACGTCTTCTGCAAGATTTCCAGCGTCCCGACTCACGCCAATCACAAGAACTGGACCGCTGACGACATCAAGCCTTTTGTGGATCACGTTCTGCAATGCTTCGGGTTCGACCGCGTCGTCTTCGCCAGCGACTGGCCCGTCTGCCTCAGAGCCACCACCTACCAGCGATGGGTCGAGACGCTTGTGGACATCGTGTCGGGGTGCTCGGAGGCGGAGCGGCACAAACTGTTTTACGCCAACGCGGAAGCGGTTTACCGGATGGGCGGGTAAGAGGGGAGGGCGTCACTTTCCCCCCCGATCTTCGCGAGCCCTTCGAGGGATGACAGAGATGGTGCATTAACTTTGGGGTGGACAAAGCTGGAGCTTTATCCTACGGCAGAGCGGTGGTGGCGATGACACCCCTACGCGACAAGATAGGATCCCGCCAAACTGTTTCGACTCCGAAAGCCGGCGGAACGAAGGTCAATCCCATCGATGGTGCCGGAAGTGGGAGCCGCGTCTTCTCGGGCTGCAGATTGTGATGGCGGTTTCCCGCCCTATCGTTGGATGAGAAGCATTCGATATCCCAGACGGGGCACGTCGATGGTTACGGACTCTTTTGACACTGTCAGTGCTGATTTGTCCGGCCAACTGACGACCTGCGAAAGGGGGAGACCCAGGCGGCTGGCATCGATCCGCACCGTTCCCTGTCGGTCTTCCTTGCTCAGGTTGCCCACGATGAGGAGCGCCTTGCCGTCATCCCGTTTGTAGGCGCTGACGTAGACGTCTTGCATGTCGGTGGTTGCGGGAGGCGTGGCGTCGAAGTAAGGGAGAAAATTGGCGTCCACGTACCCGAACTCATCCAGGGCGGCGAACGCTTCATCGACGACTTTTTCGTTGCACCAGATCGGCCACGGACTAACATCGTGGATCATCAGCAAAGCCATCATGCCGCGGGTAGGCTCAACCTGAGCGCGATGCACTTCGTCGAACTCCGGGATGAAGAACGGCATCAACCCCCACTGTCGTCCCATGTACTCGGCGCGGAAGGAGTCGAGGGTCATCACGTCCATGTAGCTGTCTTTGACGACTCTGCGGAAATGTTCTCCGTCGAGGTACGAATCGTCGTATGCAAGAATCGGGATCGTCACCTTGCCGGACATGTGAGCGTTCGTGAATGTCTCCCGCGGCAAGCTCTTGACGACGGCGTAGTTGCGGCGGTAGAGAGCGCGGTAGCCGAGTATTGGGTAGGTAATGTGACGCTTGCCGTTGCGCTCGTAGCCGACGCCGCTCTCCACCCGGTTGGAGGTATAGGGATGAGTCTGGTCGTGGTAAGTCCCGTCGATGCCGTACTGGTCGAGGAACTCCTTGGTTTTCGTCATGACGAAGTCCGAGTAACCCTTGGCGACAGGCGAAACCAACGCGAACTGGTGCTTCCACCCGGCTGCGGGGATGCTGCCATCCACAGACCCCATGTCCCAGGTGTTGCGGAAGTATTTCCATTCCGGGGTTGAGTCGGTCACCCAGGTGAGACACAGATACGGCACCGCCTTCAGCCCCTTGTCGTGCAGCCCTTTAATATGCTCCGCAAAGGCTGCGGGGTCAGCCGCGCGGGGCCATCCAAAATCGCTGAGCGAATCCTTCCTGGTTGGACTTGGCCACACGATCTGAACATTGGCGTTTCGCCCCGGACTGAACCGCCACTTGCGCCAGTTCCGGGGAATGGGCTTGACCGGTGTCGCCTGCAGACCGAAGATGAGATTCCAGTGGGGAGGCAGCTTCTGATCCTTGGTGAGCAGGTTCAGGCGAATTGCCACTTCATCGCCGGCGCGGACGATCTCGATGGCGTTTTCGGCTCGGCTGTTGGGCCACATCTCGTCGGATTCGCAGAACCAGAAGAGTCCGCGGTCGTTGTCTCCCAGCCATGCGTAGGGCGCGAAGGCCGTCTTATCGACGACCCCCTCCGGCTTCGGCACGTAGCCGGACGTCGGTATCCAACTGGATGCGGTCCGATGTTGGTAGAGGGCATGCTCCGTTTTCACCGGTATCTCAATGGTCATGCCTTCGAGCGGCAGCTTGTCCGGTTGCTTGCAGGATACCTCGAAAAGCACCAGACCATCATACTCAGCAGTGATGCGCGAGGTAAACTCCGCGGATGTCGTCCCCACGTTTGCTACGGCGCTCGACTCCAGCTCTGACCGGGTGTCGGATTTCGACACCACCCGTGTCTTCTGCGATTGCCACTTGGCCCCTTTCCCATCGCTCATGAGTTTCAGCGCCATGGGGCGCGCCAGCACCTCCGCCCCCGCAGTTCTGATCTGGATCGGAAAAAGAGACTGGTTAAACGTATACTCCCGACCCCAACAAGCCACGACGATCTCGGATGTGGTCTTATCATTCTGCATTCCGACTTCTGCACTCCGCACTTTCATTGGCGTCCACGGAGGCAGCACCGTGTCCTCCAAACCCAGCTTGCTGCCCAGCCATTCGGTGGAGGGTATCGTGAGGTCACACCGCATGTCGATAGCGGGATTGCCCTCGCTCTGAAGTCGGGCGATGACATCGTACTGTCCCGGTTGTCGGGACGGAAGCGCGAGGGTTGCCTGCGTCTGTCCGCGCTTGAAGGTCAGGTCAGAAGGCTTGTCCGGGTAGCCGCTACCCGTGGGGACGATGGCGATGCCTGCTTTCAGTTTTGCGTCGTCCACGTCCGCGCCGTTCGTGTCGAGACGCACATGCACGCGGCCGGCGTCGGGGTCGATCAGGTAATCCAGCGTCGATGATTCCGAACTCAGCTTCATGCTGAAATCATAGTTTCCCGCTGCGTGGGCGGCGATATGGGCCGTTGTCAGTGGCCGGTCATAGATGCGCACCTCATCGATGAGCGAAGCGGTCGTTCGCTCGAACTGCCAGGGACGATCACCGATGTTGAAGGTCTTGGCGAACGATTTGGGCGGATTGCCTGCAACCAGGTATGCACCTGCCGGTTTCCCGTCCACATACGCCTGCACACCCTGCGGCGACCAGGTGCCGGCGATATGGTGCCACTCGCCCGGTTTCCAGTGCTCTGTCGGCGTCTGACTCCCCGCGTACGGCCCACTCAGATCATCGCACGTCAGCATCAGCAGATTTGTGCCCGTCCAGTACTTGTACAGGTACAGCGCGCCTTCCCCGCGCACCTCGAAGAACACGTGGAACTTCCCATCGTCTGGTTTCCAGTCCAACGGGCACACCCACATCTCCACCGTGCCGCCGGAAAGATTCAGCAAGCCTTCCGTGGGGTAATCGACGTAGCCGATGGTTGGCCCCGACTTCAGCGCCTGACCGAACTTGCCGGGAGCCAGCTCAGGTTTCTCGACAGGGATTGCCTTGACAACGCCTGCCTGTCCCTTACCATCGAAGCCGTCGTCAAATGTGAGAGTCAGGACAGGCTTCGTCTGTCCGAGGACTGCAGAGGCAAACAGAGAGATCAACACACCAAATAGTGCCGGCAGTGGCATACCGCACCTCCTCCAGATTCGGCCCATTATACACGTGTTCAGCGTTTTCATGCACCTCTCCATGTCCCCCGGTGTGCATTTCCCAGAATGAGGTTTAGCTGAAGAAGGTTGAGGATGTACAAGAAAGGCTGCTTTGTGATAAGAGAATAGGTGTTAGCAATCTCGTCACAGGGAGCAGCCTAAAGATGGAAGTGGAACAGTTTACAGCAGGGATAGTAGCAGAACTGGCGGAAGGGATCAAGGAGGTTTTGGAGGAGCGAGAGGAAGATAGGACGGGCGAAGCGCGGTTGAGCGGACTGGAGCAGAGGTCACGGGAGTTGCTGAATCGCGTG
>MNXM01000049.1 GCA_001872605.1 Armatimonadetes bacterium CG2_30_59_28
TTTGCAGGGGCGACGGGAGTTGAGAGAGACAAGCGACCTGGGCGAGTTTGGGGCTGCCGCTATCCTTATGGAGCTGCTCGCCCGGCGCATCCAAAACATTCCCGCCGTGAGAACCATTGGTTACATAAGGGCTAGTGATCAAGGGAGGTCCGCAGGAGGGATGCTCGCCATAGACAGCATGATCCTCCACTCCGTTGGCCGCAACGACTCCGACAAGACCCGGATGAGTATGACGGCGGGATATTGCAGTGTGGACGAACGGTCGCGGACAGAGATACCCAACCGTGTGCTGGTGCGGGGGGAGAGAGTTTATATGGGGAATGATCAGTACTAATTCGCCTCATTCATCCCCCGCCACCCTTTGTGTTACAATTCGTAGCGTTCCCATAGCCAGTTGTTCCAGGAGATCATCATGCGACGTTTTCCACTGTTGGCCTCGTTAACCATTTTGCACCTGGCGGCACTGCCATGTGCGCACACCCTCGCGGATGGCACCGACACCGACGGTGATGGCATTACCGACGAGGTCGAGCAGCAACTGTTCACGCCGGTAGACGTGAAGCCGGAACTGCTGCCGGTGGCCACAAGCAAAAACGAGAACTACACCGAGGAGCAAGCGAAGGTCAACGCGCCGGACTTGCTGTCGTTGGAGGCTTGTCATGTGGGCGCGCGGCGGTTGCTCTTCAAGGTGACTTTTGCTCGCAGGCCTAACTTTGGTAATGCCACGTTTATCGTGTATGCCGACCTGGATAACAATCAGGACACCGGTCGGCAGGACAACCTATCGGTGCGCGGCGCGGATGTGATGGTGGTCGCGTCCAACAACCAGATGAGCGTGTCGCGTCACAATCCGTCGTTCAACTCCGGAAACACCACCATCGCGGGCGCGGCGCTGGTCGGCAACGTTCTCTACATTACCCTCGACGCGGCGATCCCGGAGAGCGGGGACAATATTCCGGTTGCACTCCAGTTGCTGTCACAACGAGAGGGCGGCAAAGGCGACTACACCCCGCGCCAGGTCGTCGAACTCCCGCGATTCGCGGACAGGCAGGTTCCCAAAGTAACGCGCAAGGGAGCGCCTGACCTGAAACCGTTGTCCGACTATCGCTTTCACAATGATCTTGTGAAGTACGAAAAGCTGGAGGACAAGGGACTGACTTACGAAGCGGTGAAACCAGCAAAGCCCTTCGAGCCGGGAAGACCTCAACCCGCTCCATTGTTCGCTTCAACCGCGCGGCAACCCGGTAAGGCGGGCTCGGTGAAACGACGCGAGGTGCGCGTTGAACTGCTCGAAGAATCGGGAATCGCCCGGCGTGGGACACCCATCACATTCGGCTTCCCCTTGCCCAAAGGAGCCGTATTCAACCTCAGCAATCTTCGATCGGTTTCTCCGACCGGCGCCGAGCTTTCCGCTCAGTTTACCGCCACCTCCTTCTGGCCGGACGACAGTTTGAAATGGGTGCTCGTGGATTTCACGACTCCGTTGAATGCGAAGGAGAAGCGGGAGTGCGTGGTTCAGTTCGGTAGCGATGTGAAACGGACACAGGCGTCAACGCCGTTGAAGATTACCGACACTCCGTCGCTGATGACTATCGTGACCGGTCCGCTACGGGTGGAACTCGACAAGCAGCATTTCAACCTGCTACGTGGTATCTGGATGGACAAGAACCGCGACGGAAAGTTCGACCAATCCGAGCAACAGGCGTCGTCCTCCACCGATGGGATCCGACTGGTTGATGAGAAAGGAAAAGTGTTTACCAGTTCAGCGCAGCCGCCTGACAGTGTGAAGGTGGAAGAGCAGGGATCGCAGAAAGTTGTGGTGCGTGTTGAAGGCAAGTATGCCGCTGCCGATGGCGAGACCTGCATGCGCTATGTCGCGCGGCTTACATTTCGCGCCGGATGGCCGCGGGTCACGGTCGCGCTGACTCACATCAACGACTACCTGAAGACCGAGTTCACGGACATCACTTCTCTCTCGTTGCCGTTCCAGTCGTCCGGTCAGGCACAGCCGACAAGTGTCTATCTGCCGGGAGAAAGCGGATCGCTCAACGCAGTCGCCGGGCAACGCCTGAGCTTCTTTCAAAGTGATGAACGGACCTGCACCGTGCAGGCTGATGACAGGAAGTCTACTGGCGGGCAGGCGCCGGGAGTATTGCGTTGCGTGACCTCAAACGGCGTGATGTCTGCGGGTGTGCAGGATTTCTGGCAGCGGTGGCCGAAGGGATTCACGGCGCAGGGCAACCAGTACTCGGTTGACCTCCTGCCGCCGCAGCCTAATGCCCAGTATGGAACCGACCTGCCGCATTACCTCCTCTTTTGTTTCGTCGAGGGGAAGTATCGTTTCAAATGGGGAATGTCGTTCACCGAGAGAGTCACTCTCGATTTCGCGCCGGAGACAAAGGCGGAAGAACTCGCCGCCGATGTCAGTCTGCCGGTCGTTGCCGTTGTGCCTGCAGCCTGGTATGCGGAAACGGGAGCGATGGGACTCCTTGCTGCTCCCCGCGAGAAGCAATTCGCTCAGTGGGACAAGTTCGTGGAGAGTTCTTTGCGCGCCAACGTCCAGAGGCAGAAGCAGGAGCGGGAATACGGCTACCTCAACTACGGAGACTGGTATGGCGAGCGAGGTCGCAACTGGGGCAACAACGAATATGACCGAGGACACAGTTTCTTCATGCAGTTTGCGCGCACTGGAAATCGGGACTACTTTCGCCTCGCCCTCTCGGCAGCGCGACACGAGGCGGACGTGGATTGCATTCACGCCTACCCCGATGGCTTTTACGTGGGCGGCAACCATCCCCACTCGATCGGTCACACGGGCGCGTGGACGGAGACGACCGCGCATGGAACGTGGGACTGCCGATTCGACGGCATGTCCACAGCAGCCAATGGTCACAACTGGGCGGATGGGATGATGGACGCCTGGTATCTCACTGGAGATGCGCGCGTGATGGAAGCCGCCATCGGTCTGGGCGAGCACGTCGCCTGGGCGATGTCGCCAACCTTCAAGGCGCTCGGCACCCATGAACGGACCGCGGGGTGGTCGTTGAAGACGATTATGGCGATTTATCGTGGCACTTATGATCCCGTGTATCTCGAAGCCGCAAAACGCATCACCGAGGTCGCGTTGCGGGAGCAGAAGTTCGACGATGGAGGCGCGTGGCCGCACATTCTCCCGGAAGACCACGCGGGAGGACACGCTGGAGCAAGTGGGAATAACCTATTTCTGATCGGCGTTTTGCTGGGCGGAATGACGGAGTACCACGAGGAGACTCATGATCCGGCGGTGGAGAAATCCCTGATTACCGGCGCGCAGTGGGTCATCAAGTCGTGGGATGAAAACGCTGAGGGCTGGCCCTACTCCGCCTCGCCGACAGGCCAGCCTTACTACAGGGCGAGCACGATCCTGAATGCGCTGATCGTGGAACCGCTGGCTTATGTGGGACACCTCACGGGCGATGAGCGGTTCATCGAGATTGCTGAGACCGGACTGGAGGCTCTGTCTCGAGGCGGAGGCGATTCCTTCGGGAAGTCCATCGCCCAGCAGATGCACTTCACCTCCGGTACGATGGCGCTCCTGCAGCAGTGGTATGACAAACACCGCTCCGACAAAGGCGTGAGCGTCATGGATGGCAGTGTAAGCAACATGCTCAAATACTTCGGTAAGACACCGGACGCCGACCGACACGCCGTACGCGCGCCGGATGAGAAGGTCTTCTTTCTGCGGATGAATGGAACAACCACCGAGTTGATCGCCACGCGCACCCCACACGGAGCCATGACCAAGCGCGCCGAACTCGGGACAATCAGAGTGCTCGATTCAACGGGTGCCGTCATCCGTGAAGGAAAATTCAGTACCGATGACAAGCACGAGTTCCGCTGTCCTCTGCAGGGCAACGCCGGCGCTCAATTGAAAGTCGTCGTAAATGACGACCAGCGTGGCGTGTGGTCTCTGAAGGGAGAAAACTTTCAGGTCGTGATGCAGACCTTGAAGGAGTTCCGTATCGGCGGAGTCGGTCGTGGGCGGTATCACTTCTTCGTCCCACAGGGAACGAAGGAATTCAAGGTCAAACTCCTCGGCGTCCATCCGGGCCAATACGGCGCTGCTGGGATTTCGCCCGAGGGCAAAGTCGTCGGCTACCACCAGGACTCCAATCAGGGACAGGCGCTTATATTGGGCGCGCAGAAGGTGGGTGTTCCGAATCCCAACGCGCACCCCGAACAAGGGACGCTCGTTATCCAACCTGCTCCCGCGGACACCGGAAAAATGTGGAGCCTCATATTGTGGGCGGCAGGGGATATCGGCTGCGAGCTGGAAGGCGTGCCACCGTATCTGGCGTTGACTGAGAAGGATTGGTTTGAGCCGGGGAAGTGACCCATGCTATAATTCCGTTCCACGTGGACTGGCACGCGTCGAGTCACGAGTCATATACTCGCACCAGCCGAGGTTGCGAATTCCGTGAAACAAGTCGTCATCGAGAACCCGATCATCAACTCGCCCTTTGACGAGCCGACACGCCATTTCCGGTTCTCCGACGAAGGGATCACCAACGAGGTCGTCGAGGGTCGCCGGACCAGCCAATACTTCATTCCCATCGCCAAGCCGAAGAAGAAAGGCGCCAGGCAGCTTATCCTCGACACGGAATGGACACAAAACCGTATTGAGGAGAACAAACTCGTCAACGATATCCGCCGTCGCGTTGCGCAGTGGCGAAAAGGCGGTCACGTTGGCGTAACGGCGACCACCGGACGGTTAATCGCTTACTGGACCGATCCCAACCGCGAGAAGAAACTCTTCTTCTGCCAGATCGAGGCGCTGGAAACCGCCATCTACCTTACCGAGGTCGCGCACAAGTACGGCGATGCGTGGATTGAGAACACTCTGCGGGAAGCGAACGACACCTCCAACCCCGGCCTGCCGCGCACCGCGTTCAAGATGGCTACCGGCTCCGGTAAGACGGTTGTCATGGCGATGGTCATCGCCTGGCATACCCTGAACAAACGGGCGAATCCGCAGGATTCGCGCTTCTCCGACACCTTCCTGATTATCACGCCGGGCATCACGATTCGTGACCGGTTGCGGGTGCTTCTGCCGAACGACCCGCAGAACTACTACCACCTGCGCGATCTCCTGCCCGCCCAGGAATTGAAGGAGCTTCGTCAGGCGAAAATCATCATCACCAATTTTCACGCCTTCCAGCTTCGGGAGAAGTCCAAGGGAGCGAGACTTACCAAGGAACTTGCAGGGCAAACCCAGACCGGGGTGAACAAGGAAACACCCGACCAGATGGTACGGCGTGTCTGTCGCGACTTTGGCACGAAGAAAAGCCTTATCGTTCTCAACGATGAAGCCCACCACTGCTACCGACGCAAACCCGACGGCGAAGAGGAGAAACTCACCGGCGATGAGCGCGTCGAAGCGAAGCAGCGTGAGCAAGAGGCCCGCGTCTGGATTTCCGGTATCGAGGCTGTGAAAGCGAAGATCGGCGTCAAGGCGATCTTCGACCTGTCGGCCACCCCGTTCTTTCTGCGCGGGTCAGGCTACCCCGAAGGCACGCTCTTTCCGTGGGTAGTTTCCGATTTCTCCCTGATTGATGCCATCGAAGCCGGGATCGTGAAAGTCCCGCGTGTGCCGGTGTCAGATGACTCGATGACTGGTGAGCAACCCACTTACCGCGATCTGTGGATTCGCATCAGCAAAGACCTGCCGAAGAAGGGACGCAAAACGGAAGAGGTCGCAGGCGAGCCAAAACCCCCCCTCGAACTCCAGGGCGCGCTGCACAGCCTCTACAGCAACTACGAGAAGTATTACCAGCTTTGGGAGCAGAACGACGAGGCTCGCGCACGGGATATCACGCCGCCCGTCTTCATCGTCGTCTGCAACAACACCAACGTCTCCAAACTCGTCTTCGACTATATCGCCGGATGGGAAAAACAGGTGACACGGGCTTCCCGCCCGTGTGAAGCCACGGACGAGACGCCCGTGCCACAGGTCATTGTGCAGGCCGGGCAACTGCCCATCTTCCGCAACGACGACGGCAACGGCGGATGGCTGCACCGCCCCAACACCATTCTGGTGGACAGCCAGCAGCTTGAATCCGGCGAAGCCATGAGCGCCGATTTCAAGAAGATCGCCGCCCGCGAGATTGACGAGTTCAAGTCCGAATACCGCGCCCGCTTCCCCGGTCGTGACACCGAGGACCTGACCGACGAAGACCTGCTGCGGGAGGTAATGAACACCGTCGGCAAAGCAGGCAAGTTGGGCGAACACGTCAAGTGCGTGGTAAGCGTCTCCATGCTGACCGAAGGCTGGGACGCGCAGACCGTCACCCACATCCTCGGCGTGCGCGCCTTCGAGACGCAACTGCTGTGCGAGCAGGTGGTGGGTCGCGCGTTGCGGCGCATGAGCTACGCTGCCAATGAGGCAGGTCATTTTGAGCCGGAATACGCCGAAGTCTACGGCGTTCCCTTTTCCTTCATCCCGTGCAGCGGTTCGACCCCGGAACCCAAGCCCGGTCCCATGCCTACCCGCGTCCGCGCTCTCGAAGAGCGGCTCGACTGTGAGCTTACCTTCCCGCGTCTCGTCGGCTACCGCTACGACTTCCGCGGTGAGCGACTCACCGCCACCTTTACCGACGATTCGAGAATGACGTTGTCTACGGAAGACCTTCCGACCCGAGTGCAGCTCGACCCCATCGTGGGCGAATCGAGCATACACACCCTGGAGGACCTCAAGCGTCACCGTGTCAACGAAGTTGCGTTCTATCTGGCAAAGCTCGTCCTGGAGAAATATTTCCGCGACGACGATGGCAATGAAAAGCCCTGGCTGTTTCCGCAACTACTCGGAATCACCAAACGCTGGCTCGCGGAATACGTCAGGCTCAAGGACAACACCTTCCCGCAACTGCTGCTGCTGATCGACTTCATGCACCACGCGGCGGACCGTATTTACAGGGCGCTTGTCGGTGACACCGGCTTCCAGCCGGTGGATGAACACGGGCAGGATGCCTGTGCCACGCTGCTGCCAATCCTGCGCCCCTACGATACCGTCGGCTCCACCCGTCACGTTGACTTTGATACAACCCGGCCCGTGTTCGCCACCCGTGAAGACAAGTGCCACATCTCCCATGTTGTCGCCGATACCGATTCGTGGGAGCAGAAGATGGCCGAAACCCTCGAAGCCATGCCCGAAGTCGTCCGCTACGTGAAGAATCACAACCTCGGCTTCACCATCCCGTACACGCTAAACGGCGAGGAACGCCAATACATCCCCGACTTCATTGCACACATCAAGACTCCCTCTCCCTCTGAGGGAGAGGGTCGGGGTGAGGGTGGGGGCGTCCTCAACCTCATCCTCGAAGTCACCGGCAAAAAGGACAAGGACAAAGAAGCCAAAGTCGCCACCGCCCGCAACCTGTGGGTTCCGGCAATCAATAATCACGGCGGGTTCGGGAGATGGGACTTCATGGAGATTGAAGATCCATGGGATGCGGTGACTAAGATACGAACTGAAATTGCTGAACGCAGCAAGCAGTGAGTCCGATGATCTGGAGGTTGGTTGACAAACTGCTGTCCTTTGCGGAGAATGTCCACGCAGGGAACGGCGATTGAATAACATCCGATCCATCCTTCTGAAATGGACAGAACTATGAACTATACCGAAGAAGATTTGGAGCAACTCATTTCTTGTCCGAAGAGAATCTCACAAGCCCCACGCAGAGAAATGAGAACGGATGGCAAGCACGGATTTCGAGCTTTTATGCGACACAGCCTGGAGTTTGCCGAGGACTTTTCCCTGGGACTTGTATACGTGCCGAAAGACGAGCCTGGAAGCTTCTGTCTTATGCGCTGCGTCACTTCCTGCGTGCGGTAAACGTTCAGGCGGCTGATCAGACCCAGCATTTCCCGAATCTCATACAGGGTGATATGTTTGGAGGTGAGGCACATCCATGAAAGCGATTGAACTACTCCGCGTTCAGTTTGGCGACTTTGTACAACTGGAAGAAAAGCGACCCAACATCCAGCAGGTTTTCGCGCCGCTATATCACGAGGACGGAGATATGATGGATGTCTTTCTCGATCTGCCCAAGGATGCCGACTTGTCGGCGGAGCAACGAATAAGGCTGTCCGACCATGGCTTGACGCTAATGCGCCTTTCCTACACCTTCGATGTTGATACGCCGAACAAGGAGAAGATACTCCATCGCATCCTACTTGAAAACAGTGCGAGCGAAGAAAACGGCGAGCTCTATATGGAGACTGTCGCGGAGTCTCTATACCCTTCGCTGATGCAGTTCTCCCAGGTCATCGGTAAGGTGTGCAACATGCGGCTCTTCCGGCGTGAAACGCTGGCAAGCTTGTTCGAGGAAATGCTTGAAGAGTTTGTCCGAGAATCGCTCTCCCTCTACCAGCCGACACCCTCTGTGTGTCCCATTCCCGAGCGAGAGGACCTGGAGGTTGATTGGCAGTTCAAGCCCAATGGGACGCCGCTTTACCTGTTTGGCGTCAAAGACAACGCGCGCGCCCGACTAACCGCCATCAGTTGCCTTGAATTTCAGCGCAACAGACTGCCTTTCCGCAGCATGGTCGTGCATGAGGATTTCGACAAGATCGGGCGCAAGGACAAGATACGACTCACGTCGGCCAGCGACAAACAGTTCACCTCTTTGGACGACTTCAGACAGAACGCTGTGCAATACTTGGAACGGGAAACGGCGCACTGACTGATTGCAGGCAATAGAAGACCCGCGGGTGGTGAGCCCGCCACTCTCAACACTACTGCTGCTTCGATAAAGATATCTGAAAACGCGCAGGAGAACCTTGCATGGCTCGTAAGACTTCAAAGCAACCCACCCAGGTTGAATCCCTCAAACACCAGAACAAGCGCGCCAATATTCCCACCGAGGAGTTGCGCGACTTTGTCGCGGAGGAGGAGCAGAAGCCGAAGACGGTTCTGTATCCCCGCGACCCGTCGCTCGATCCGCAACTGGTGTGGAAGGGCAAGGATGAGCAGGATCAGCAGGACCTCGCCGTGCCCGCTGTGCCGGTCTACATCCAGGAGAAGATTCACCCGCAAGCCATCATCGACGAAGTGACACGTGCTTCCCAACTCGTGAAGAAACATGGGCAGGATACCCATGCCACGCAGTTCAACCTCTTCTCCGACTTCAACGGCATCGAGTTCGAAGACCTCATTGACTTCTACCGCCACGAGCAGAACTGGTCGAACCGGATGATCCTCGGCGACTCGCTGCTGGTGATGACCTCGCTGGCGGAGAAGGAAGGGCTGAAGGGCAAGGTGCAGATGATCTACATTGACCCGCCCTACGGCATCAAGTTCGGCTCCAACTGGCAGGTCTCCACCCGCAAGCGGGACGTGAAAGACGGCAAAGCCGAAGACGCTACCCGCCAGCCGGAACAGGTCAAAGCCTTCCGCGATACGTGGCAACTCGGCATCCACTCCTACCTCGCCTATCTCCGCGACCGCCTCACCGTCGCCCGTGAACTCCTCACCGAATCCGGCAGCGTGTTCGTGCAGATCGGGGATGAGAACGTCCACCTCGTGCGGTGTCTGATGGATGAGGTGTTCGGGAGTGAGAATTTTGTCAGTCTCATTACCACGAAGAAGAGCGGCGGAATGGGACAGCAGTTCATGGACAACGTTTCAGACTTCATCCTATGGTATGCCAAGGATAACTCGCAGGCAAAGTACAGGCAACTCTACACCGAGAAGGTTCTGTCAGAAGGGGCTGGTGCACGTTACAACCAAGTGGAACTTGCGGATGGCACAGTGCGCCCAATCACCAAAGAGGAATCGCTGAGACCACAGCTTCTCCCAGAGGATTCGCGCGTTTTCCTCGGAAGTCCTTTGACTTCCGAGACGCCCAGTGCCTCGACGGTTTTCGGGTTCGAATTGGAAGGACGAAAGCTCTCGCCTACAAAGGGGGGCTGGAAGACGAACCGTGAGGGGATGAACAGGCTAATCCGAGCAAGCAAACTGTTCAACACGAAAGGATTCGTTAACTACAGGATGTATTTCGCTGATTTTCCTGCCGTGGCCATCTCAAATCTGTGGGAGGACACGATGGGAACGGCAGAGCAAAACAAGGTCTATGTCGTTCAGACTACAACCAAGGTCGTGGAACGTTGCCTCCTGATGACCACCGACCCCGGCGACCTTGTCCTTGACCCAACCTGCGGCAGCGGGACGACGGCCTATGTGGCGGAGCAGTGGGGGCGGAGGTGGATTACCTGCGACACCAGCCGCGTCGCCCTGGCTCTCGCCCGCACCCGCATCATGTCCGCGAAGTTCCCGTATTACCTTCTGGCGGATTCACCGGAAGGCGCGAGGAAGGAAGCGGGGTTGACGGGTTCCCTCACCCCGGCCCTCTCCCAGAAGGAGAGGGGGAGTGGTGAGGCGGACATCAAGAAAGGCTTCGTCTACAAACGCGTCCCGCACGTCACCCTCAAATCCATCGCCAACAATGCGGAGATAGACGCCATCCATGCGAAGTGGCAGGAGAAGCTGGAACCGCTGCGGGCCGAACTAAACAAACTGCTTGGGACGAACTGGGAGGAATGGGAGGTCCCCCGCGAACTCCCCGACAACCTGTGTAGCGTAGCCCCTCGTGGGCGTCAGAACAAACACCCGCAAGGGGTTACGCTACTGGAGGAATGGTGGAAATTGCGGCGCGGGCGGCAGAAGGAGATTGACGCCTCCATCGCCCGCCGCGCCGATACGGAGATTCTCTACGACCAACCCTACGAGGATAACAAGAAGGTTCGCGTGACCGGCCCGTTCACCGTGGAAAGCCTCAGCCCGCACCGCACCATCAGTGTCGAGGAGAAGATAAAACGGCGCGAAGTTGGAATGGAAGGCTGGAAGATCAGGCAGTTAGGCCCGTCGCAGTTCGCAACGACCATCATTGAGAACTTGAGGAAGGCGGGGGTGCAGAACACGGTCAAGGGCGAGCGGCTGAAGTTTGATTCGCTCGACCCCTTCGCCGGGGAATGGATTCACGCCGCAGGCCAATACACCGAAAGTGGCTCGGACGTCTCGTCCGAGAAAACGACGGCTGGTATCCCGTCCGAGAAAGACACGGGCAGGATGCCCGTGCCACGCCGAACCCGTCGGGTTGCCATCTGCATCGGTCCGGAGCACGGAACCGTCGGCGCGCAACTCGTGAAGGAAGCCGCCAAGGAAGCCGTCAAGGGCGTGGGCTTCGACATGCTCATCGTCTGCGGCTTCGCCTTCGACCCCAGCGTGAGTGAAGAGATCAAGCGCTACGGCAAGCTGACGGTGCTGCCGACCAAGATGAACCCCGACCTCGCGATGGGGGATGAACTGCTGAAGAAGACCGGAGCGGGGAATCTGTTCATGGTTTTCGGGGAACCGGATGTGGAGGTTCGGCACGCGCAAACGCCTACCCCCACCCCGACCCTCCCCCGCCCGCAGGGGAGGGCGACGGAGGTTTCTTCATTGCTTGAGGTGGAGGTCAAGGGTGTGGATGTCTATGATCCGACGACCGGGGAGATTCGCTCCAGCGCGACCGATGACATTGCCTGCTGGTTCATTGATACCAACTACAACGGAGAATCGTTCTTCGTCCGCCATGCCTACTTCACCGGAGCGGATGAACCCTACGACAAACTGAAGCGCGCCCTACGGGCCGAGATTGACGAAGCGGCCTGGCAAACCCTCTACACCACCGTCAGCCAACCCTTCGCCCCACCCGAGACGGGCAAAATCGCCGTCAAGGTCATCAACCATTACGGCGACGAAGTGATGAAGGTGTTTGAGGTCGAGACAATAGAGGAAGGAACATGACACCTCGTGAACGCGTTCTGACTGCACTCCGCCGCGAGATCCCCGACCGCGTGCCGTGGATGGAAGGGATCGTTGGCAACGGCATTGCGTCGGCGGTGTGCGGGGAGCCGATCAATGTGGACTGGAGCGTCGCGCCGGACGGCTTCCCGAAGCAGCGGGGTGCGGCGCTGGCAGAGGAACGGAAAAAAGTCAACCGCGTCTTCGGCAAGGATAACATCAACTTCTCCGCCTTCGCTCCGATCTTCGCAACGAAGATGGAGAAGGCAACGGATGGTTCTAACGTCCTGGTGGGAGACGGACTGATGCGAAGCGAAGAGGATTTCGACCGGCTTTTCAAACTCCCTCCACCTGACGATTCAGGGGACAAGTGCAAGTAACTCCCGGTCACTTGAGTGCAAGCAACTGTTGGTCAGGTTATGATATCCAGAAACTTTACTGGAGGGTAGTTGAGTGACTATTGACTTCTGCATGAATAATGCAACAATCACGGGAATGCTGGAAGGTCTGCGTGTTGAATACAACCCCGAAGACGAGATTGAGAAGTTGAGAACAAGTTCTTGGAGGAGTTCGTCCCGGTCGTCGGGTCTTCCATTGGAAAGCTCCCGTTTCAGATGCGTCCAGACTCCTTCGTCCGGGTTCAGTTCCGGCGCGTACGGCGGGAAGGCTTCAATGTGCAAACGGGGAAACCGACGACACAGTTCCCGGATCGGTTCTCCCTTATGGAACGACCCATTGTCCCAGAGCACAATGACCGCTCCACGCAGGTGACGAAGCAAATGGCGCAGGAAATCACACACTTCGGCTTGCTGGATATTTTTCGTGTGAAGACGAAAGTACAACCCAATTCTTTGTCGCTTCGGACTCACGGTGATACCAGAAATCGCCGAGATCTTGTCGCGACGGTAACGACACTGATACACAGGTGTTTGCCCTCGGGGCGCCCAGGTCTTGCGAACGTTCGGTATCAGCAGGAATCCCGATTCGTCGATGAAGACAAGGTAGGCGCCCATCCGAGCGCCCTTTTTTTATCCGGGGCCATTCTTCTCGCTTCCAACGTTCAATCTCTTCCTCGTTCCTTTCTTGCGCTCGCCGTTCCGGCTTTTGGTGGCTCCAATTCAAGCTGTGCAGGAGTCGTCCAACATGGTCTCGATGGTATCGAACACCAAAGTCACTCTCGATGACTTCTGCAATGCGTTGGGTCGTCCACAAGTCGGTGCGGTATCCCCGCGCCAACGAACCTTGCAGCAAAACACCAACGAGTTCCTCCTTCTGCTCCGCCGTGAGTTTCGGCGGACGACCGGGAGGAGATTGCGCTATCAAACCTTCCTCTCCTTTGGCTCTCACTGCTTCCTGCCGCCGCTGCACGGAACTGGCATGGCAACCGAGTTGTCGCGCCACCGCATTTAATGACAATCCCTCATCCACTAACTCCATCGCACGACGTCGTCGACTCTCCAACTCCTTACATGAACCTTTAGGCCGCATCGGAAGTACCCTCCTCCCAGGATACTTCCTTATTTTGCATTATTTATGCAGAAGTCAATAAAAAGGGCCTGAGGAGCAAAGGCGTCGCGAGATGGTAACCGCAGCACGCCGAGGCGCTTCGAAACGGTCGGTCGCGCGACGCGGTATGGGGTCGCGTTGTCGACCGTTCAACTGTGGGTTGCTCGGGCTGCGGGGAAACGCCTTGACCGAGTGAACTGGAGCGATCTTCCCGGTGATCCTTCGGTCCCCCCCGGACGCACCAGCGGGAAGACGGAAGGTCTGATTTTGCAGGTGCGACGGGAGTTGGGTGAACTCTGCGAGTTCGAGTCGATCCTAAACATCCTGTCCGAGTACGTGAGTAGATAGACGGAATCCAAATCCACTCACAGGCGCCTTTTATACCTCAACGGGTATACAGCAGGAGTTCACTATGTCAAAGATCAGAATCGCCTGCCCAAACTGTGGAAACACGGGTGAGGTGGACGAGAGCCACCGGGGCCGCAGAGCTCTGTGCAATAGGTGCAATACCACGTTCGTGATTGAGGCGCCGGTCGCGGAACTGAGCGGTCAAGCATTGTAATAAATCTATATTGCAGCAAGCAACGCGTTTGGCATTCTTCTCGCGACTCGCTATAATCATGGTTGCCCGGCCGGTGGTCACGAGGCCACGCCGGAGCGGAGACGTTATAGTCGCAGACCAGATTCGGGTGCACATCGGTGAACGCAGCAATTGCAATACTCCTCTCTATCAGTTACATTTCCGGCGGAATGCCGCCAGGGATGGATGTCGCTGAGCGGGCGCGCGCAGGTCAAAAGCCCTGGGACTGTCCACAGTGCCCCGTCGATGGCAGCCGGTCTGCCGGCATTTCTGCTGAGGGCGCTGCGCGACCGCAGAAACGAGCGTCTGCCGTGAACTCGGACCCACTTGGAGTTCGCATCAAAGCCATGGTCGAGCGGTACAACCGTCGCGCTTCACAGGACCTGACGACCGACATGACTTACTGGGTGCTTCTGTATGGTAGAGAGTTTGGGATTAATCCTGCGCTGGTGGCGGCGCTGATTGCCAGGGAATCGAGCTTCAATCCAGACGCGGTTTCATCTTCCGGAGCGCAGGGGCTGGGTCAGTTGACACCTGCGACGGCGAAAGACCTCGGCGTGGAGAACGCGTTCGACCCGGATGAGAATATTCGAGGCACCGCCAAATACCTCGCCCAGTTGCACGAGATTTGGAAGGACCGACCGGATCAGACCGAGTGTGTTCTGGCCTCGTATCTGGTAGGACACCGCGTTGTTCGGGCGAACGATGGCGTTCCACCCATCGAGTCGGTGCAGAATTTCGTGAGGCAGATCGTGTCAGATTACCAATCGTTGATCGCTGGAGCAAACGGCTGACAGAGCTGACCACAGCCGGAATTTCATCCCGCAGCGTGGAGGATCGCATGAACGCAGCAATGCTGGAGAAACTCAGGGGGGTCTTCCCCGCCCTCATCACTCCCTTTACTGAGACCGGGACCATCAACCACCGCGTGGTCCGCAATCTCGTCCAGCGCACAGCAGAGCGTGGGGTGGATGGATACTATGTGGCTGGCTCCACAGGAGAAGGCCTACTGCTGGACCTGAATGAGCGGAAGCAACTGCTTGAAACCGTGCTGAAGGAAGTTGGCGGTCGTCTGACCGTCATCGCTCACATCGGCTGCGTCCGAACCAATGACGCGGTGGAGTTAGCTCGGCACGCTGCGGAGACTGGAACAGACGCAATTTCGGCCATTCCGCCGGTTTACTTCCCTGTGGGATGGCAGGGCGTTGAGCTTCATTACCGCCGGATTGCGGAGGCGACGGAATTGCCGCTAATCATTTACAACATTCCGCGCAGAACGGGAGTGACTATCGACTTCGAGGCGACGCGATCCCTCGCGACAATCCCGAACATTGCGGGGATGAAATTCTCCGATTACAATCTGCATCAGATGCAGTTGATCACCCAACTGCATGAGGGACGATTTGTCGTCTTCAATGGAAACGACGAAGTCTTCCTTTCGGGGCTGGTGGCGGGTGCGCGCGGCGGCATTGGGTCTACCTACAACCTGATGCCCCGTCAGTTTGCAGAGGTGTTCCGGCTGTACCATTCTGGAGAGATCGCCGCGGCGCGTGAAGTGCAAGCGCGTATTAATCAGGTCGTGAGGATCTTCTTCGAGTCGGGGTCCATCATCCTGAGTTGTCTCCGTTCCGTCCTCCGCCAACTGGGCACGGACACCGGCCATTCCAGATTCCCCATTCCTCCACTGACTCCGGAAGTGGAGAAGCGAATTCAGGCGCAACTCCGGGAAATCGGCTTCTTCGACTGGCTTGAGACTTGAGTATTAATTCCACCGCTATCGACGCGCCTAAGTATTTTTACGGGGATGAACCTGGGGGTGTAAGTAAGATTTGTGATGGCGCATGATTCGGACTCTGTGAGTCCGCCGTGATCGTCAGCGCTGTAGCCCCTGCTACAGGGGTAATGTGACGGTTCCACCTGTTCCCTGCGAGCCGCCGCTCGCTCAGCTTACCGACAGCAGGGGCTGTCTGGGTAAGGGAAGTGCCCCACCATCTCCCCTGTAGCAGGGGCTACAGGGCTGACGATCACAAATCTTACTTTCACCCCGAACTTGGTTTTCGCCACACTGATCACCCACTCCAAGAAACTGTAGTTTGGCGGATCTGAGGTTCAGGACGCAGAGGCGTCTCCTACATCTGGTATTCACCGGAATTTGCCAAACTACAGTAACCCGAGAGAGTTCGAGGAACGCGCCGTGAGCCGATGATTGCCCGGAGGGCGGCAGCACCGCGGGAAAGGAACGGTGGAAGTGACTGGCAAGGAACGTATTGAAAGGATCATCCACCGTCAACCCGTGGATCGTCCCGCGTGGACGACTCTGGCCGATGCGGAGACTCGATCGTGCATGTCGAGGGATCTGCGCGCAATGTCTACGCTTGATTTCTACCGACATGTCGGTTGCGACATTCTGCAGTTCGGCAACTATGGAATGCCCCCCGAACTCGTGGTGAAGTCGCCGTGTCGGGCCGTGGGGACTGATACGGATACAGAAGTGGAAGTGACCTCCGATGGAACCCGATATCAGAGACTCAACACTTCCTGGGGAACACTGACTTCCGCGTTTAAGCACGGTCATCCCGTCAAGCATCCTGTTACAACCATCGAGGGATTGAGGGTCCTCAAGCAGTTATGGATGAACACCCGGTACCAGGAAGACCCGGATGGTGGGAACTGGAATCAGGTTGTCGAGGCGATTGGGCAGGACGGCGTTTTCTGCCACACGTTCGGCCCATCCCCTGTTCAGCAGTTACTGCAACTGGACATGGGAGTTGAGGGTTTCTATACGCTTCTAAGAGACCACCGGGAGGAGACGGAGGAGCTTCTAAGTCTCATGCACGACCGCCGGAAGCAGGAATACGAGATGGTTGCGCGACGCATGCCGGTGGAAGTGGGAATCCCGGTGGAGAATACCAGCACCACGATGGTCAGCCCCTCTGTCTATGAGCGCTACAGCCTTCCTCAGATTCGTGATTACGTGGACATTCTGCATCGTCACGGTAGATTGGCGGTTCTCCACATGTGCGGCCATCTGAAGGCGCTGCTGCCTCTCATCAAGCAGACCGGGATGGACGGGATCAATGCACTCACGCCTCCGACCGTCGGGGACACCCCCTACGAACACGCGCTGGACGTGCTGGGAGAGGATGTGCTGCTTCTGGGTAGCGTCTTTCAGCCCAGTGTCATCCAGAACGCGAACGTGGTCAGAGACGATGTTCAAGCGGAACTGAACAGGATGTACACCCCGCGCGTGCGAAACGCCCATTTCCTTCTCTGGATTGGCGTCGATGGGCTGCCAACACCCATCGAGCGATTTCTGTTTGTGCGAGACTGGTTTGAGTCCCAGGGAGCGCGCACCGTGTAACGTCTTCTACGGCAGCAGAACCATCCGGCCGCGCGCGTCCAGATTGCCGGGACCCTCCGCGCCGGGGAACCCGTTGGAGACTTCCACATAACTTGCCTGCTCCCACTTCCCCCGCTGCAGGTTCATCCGCAGGACGCGGTCCTTTGGCGACATGCCCGGCAGGTCGGTCCAGGGGATCGCGGCCTCGATCACGAACCGATCGTCGTGAATCTGCGTGCTACATTCCAGCTTCGCGTCGAACTTCGTGTCGCCGTTGTAGACGTCGAAGATGTCTCCCCAGGCATTGATGATGAATTGCGCATAGTGCTTATCCTTTGCCTCCACGCGATTGATGAACAGCTCCACCGCGTCGTCGCACCACACTCGACCATCTCGAGTTCCACCGGATTCGCGCCAGAGCGATCCCTTGTCCTGATAGGCAATAAAGCTCACGTAGAGGCGCTTGCTGTCGTAAGCGAACCGAGCCTCCGTTCGGAATGTGGATGGATCAATTGTGGAGAGGCGGAAGAAATGGCCAAGCTCCGCGGCATGGCTCCAGCAGGCGTCGTCCAGCTCGCCGTCAATTGAGGGCGGGGTTGGGGAGCGTTTGACAAGCGCGACGCGGCGGAGGATTTCGCGCATCTTCTCACGGAGGACCAAGTCGTCGCGCGTTGCGGGCCGGTCCCCCACGAGGTCTACCGGCAACGCATCCACACTCTTCGCCCCCATCGGATCGTCTGTGACGAGAGTATTCGGTCGCCCCAACTTCTTGTCGAGAAGCTGCAGCAATTTGAACTGGACGTTCGTGGCGCCAGCGCTCATCAAGTCGAGGTTGTAGTTGGGTTCCATCATGGCTTGCAGAGGGAGACTGCTCAGTGTCTCACGGTGGTACTTGTGGTAGTTTAGGTTGGGGTCCTGGAGTTGGGCAAGGGCGGCAAACGCGGAGGGGAAATGGCCGGAGACAATCGACCGCTGGGTCTGCTCGCTCTTCCACTGACGAGTCACCAGGATTTCAGAGCTCCTCAACCCCTTGCGATAGAACTGAACTCTCTGCGGACCGCGAGGTCTTTCTTCAGGAAGTCCACGACGCCGTTCATTGTTCCGTGTCCCGTGCCGGTGCCGAGGATGAAGAGGCTGCCGTCCGCAACGCGCACCAGGAATCCATCGTTGTCGACACCACGCAGCTCCGCGCCGACCAGGTTGAGCGCTCGACGGCAGCGGCCGATCCACACTTATGTCCTGGATCCGGTTGCGTACGAGACTCTCGCACCATCGTCGGCTCCAGGTGAATCATGTCCGCGAGAGTCTTCTGGAGTATCTGGCAGGCCCGTGCTTCATAGGAGTCTGTCCAATTGTCTGGGCAAACAAAGACAGGTCTCTTTGCGGACGGTGCAAGGAGATCGACCGTGTCGGCGTTACAAGCGGAAACGCCGACGAGGATGGCGCAGAAAAGCATCATGAGATGGTACGGAGCTCTCGCTCGCATACGTGCTGTTCTTCGTTGGAGGTTGGACATCATGTTGAGTGCATGCTCGCTTTTCACTTCGCAGATGATGGACCGAATTGACCGTAGTCGTGGTATGCCGCCAGCAACGCGATGACGTTGGCGACAGGTGTGTCCGCCTGAATGTTGTGGGCGGTGCAGAAGACGTACCCACCCCGGGCTCTTGCCACTTCTGCGATTTCCCGCACCTGCCGTCGAATGTCCTCAGGAGAACCAAATGGCATCGCCTGCTGAATGGAGACCCCACCATGAAAGCTCAACCGGTCACCGAACTTGTCCATGAGATTTGCGAGTTCCATGTCGACGGCTTCAGGTTGGATTGACTGGAGAATATCCAGACCGCAACTGACGAGGTCTGGGATCAGGGGCGCCACCGATCCGCACGTGTGGTGCATGGCTCGGGCTCCGTGGCGTTTGACGACCTCGATGTAGTCAGCGAAGCCGGGTCTCAGAAAATGTCGCCACATGCTCACGGAGAGGAGAAGCCCGTTCTGCGCCCCAAAATCGTCTCCGGTGAGGACAATATCGACCTTCCCGTTCGCTGCCTCCAGGATTCTCTCCAGATAGGCCGTGTAAAAGCTCCTGATGCGGGCAAAGATGGCTTCCGCCATCGACTTGCGAACGGCCATATCAAGGAAGATGTTCTCCATCCCTCGCAGGTACATTGCCGGTTTCAGTTGAGCGGCCCGGTTGAGCCGGTCTCCCATGAAGACTACGACGCGGCCCTTATGGAGAACCTCGTCGCACTGCCGCTCGATATCGTCGTAGTCGAACCAGTCGGGGGAAGGCCAATGGGCGTAGCCTTCCACGTCAGCAACCCTCTCGGCTTCGGCGAGAGGGGAGGTCTGCAGCTCACTGTAGGTTTCTCTGCCGCCCGGTAGCTGCAGGTCAATAGCCCTTCGACTGACCCCCCAGATGTCACAGCGGTTTCGCAAAGGTGGTCCGATGTATGCGGGGCCCTCGATGTATCGAAAGTCCACGTTGTATGCGTCGAGGAACTGCGCGTGGGTAAGGCCAGTGTGAATTTCCATCTTTCGCTTCATGGACCCCGAAGCCCAGAAGTCGACAGGGATCCGGTCAGTCGGATGGTGTCGGAGAGTGGAGAATACACGTTCTCTTGAGTTCACTTCGGACTCCGAGTCCGCTGTATCACCGGCGAAGGGCTGCGACGTGGACTGCCGCTCCGTGGTGATAGCAGGCGCGTGCTGGCGGAAGACGCCATTCCGCTTCATAAGTCACCTGAGCACATGAGCGTTTCATGCAAGACCTCGATCGGGTCTGACTGCAATCGAGAAAGGAAGTCGGTCCACTCGAGAGCGTTCTGGTAGAGGGCGGTTGCAGCGATGCTCTTGGTTAGCACTGCGTTGCGGTAGGCTTGCATCTCCGGATTGCCGAGGATGCGCAATATGCCAGCAATGCCCACTTTCTCAACCAGCACCCCGGGCACATAAGACTTCACTGCCAAGGACACGATTTCCGAGTGTTGCAGAATCAGGTCAAGCCGTTGGAAGAGCCACTTCTGAAGCACAAGAAGCTGCTCGCTGGTGTCCACGGAAAGCTGGTACAACGGAGTTCCGGTTCGCGCGTGCAGATTCAGCAGCATTTCCGTCTCCGCCACCGCGTTCCTTGTGATCAGCGCGAACACGCAGCGGACCAACTCCGACTTGAACTTCAGGTCATTGACGAAGACCTCATCATAGCGTTCTGCGAGCAGAAACGCAGGGAGCACCTCGGCAACGGAGCTTGACGTGACTCCTCCCTTGTTGGCCGATGAATCTCGGATCTGCACGATGCCGCTCTTCCGGGCAATCATCTCGCGGGCTGTGTCGTCAAAGAAGACGTTGGCCCCCTCGACAATCACTTGCAGTTCCCGGAAAAGCTCGAGAAAAGGGCGCACATTGTTCGCGTTGATGGTGTCCTTGAGCCCGCCGCAGGGGACAAAGACCTGGATGCCCGCCTGCGCGATGAGGTCCCGAAGCGCTGAATCAGAGAGAAATGTGCGGTGGAAGTAGCTCCCATCTTCCACCCATGTTCCGTCGGGCAGTGTGCAACTCTCCGACGTTCGCGGAATCTTAAATCCCTTGACGCCCAGCTTGTCTTCCGGGTAAGCCACGCTGTTGAGCCGTGGCCGCGTGTGTCGGGCAAGAGCGATCTTCACCAGTTCGCATCGGTTAAGTCCGTCCGGGTCGAAGAGAACGGACCCTCCGTCAATGACAATACAGATTTTCCCCCGAAAAGACTGAATCTGGTTAGCGCCCAGGTCTCCGTCCGGGCCACCAGTAATCATCAGTCGAGTCTCGCGTTCCTTCATACCCAGGCGTTGGAGGACCGTCCGAAGACATCCCGCAACCCCCATCGTCGTCATTCCGCTCGCATCGATGCGGTTGCCAATTTTCCGGTAGATTTTTCCGGTATCATCCGTGATCAGCGCAGTCTCGCCGTCAATCTGCAATTCGGTCGCTTCGTTTTCATGCGCGAGGAGAGCAAACACTCTTCCATCGCGGGTAAGTCCATACGCGTCGTGCGGTATCCCAAAGCTCTTCCCTGTGGTCAATGTTCGCCAGTATTTGTATCCTCTTTCCCGTGCGCGGCAGGCGATCGTGTCCATGAATTTCGCAGTGCCCTCATCGGGTCCCAGGAAGATCATCTCAGGCTTCCCGAGATAGTCCACCACCTCCTCGCTGGGTTGCACCAGGTCCATGATGCCGTCGGTAAAATCGAGCACTGCGTTGAGGCCGTTGCCTGCATACTCAACTCCCGGAACGACGACGCCCTTCGCGCCGCTTTCGGCGATGTCCTTGTGTTTCAGCCGCTGGGCGACGGGACCGAGGGCGTAATTGAGCAGAGGCATATTGTCCAGCTCAACTTCATAATTCCCCGGAGTCACCCTAATCAGTCGCACGCCGCCGCGGGCAATCTCGTCTGACCGCATGTGAGTGGCGGTTGCATAGAAACCAGCCACAAAGAAGACGCCATGCACCGGGCTCGGGAAGACCAGCGGGTCCAGGACTTCTGGCGACAACCGGAAAGCGCACGAACGCCTGCGGATTTTGTAGAAGTTCGTCTTCAGTGTGCAGGTAACGATGCGAGACATGAAGACAAAGATGTCGCGCCCTGTGTTGTCATCGACAAAGGCAATCTCTGCTTGCCGGTGGAAGGCGGCCAAGTCTCTCTCAAAGCCCTTGCCCGAACCGTGCCGCTCTCGAACTTGCAGCGCTCGCCTTCTGCGGGGATGGAACTTGAGGTCAAAGAGCCGATACAGGTTTTTTACAAGGGCGGGCTGCTGACGGACAGTCTGCAAAATGTACTTGCGCGTGTACTCCGAGCGGCTGGAGTCGAAGATGCGCTGTGCCAGGGCGTCTCGGTGGTCCTTGCGGTTCAGTCCCTCCATGATATTTCGGTCCGTGGGCAAGTCTTTGTGGATGAAGGTGTGCACGAACGAACTTGCCACGGTGATAAAAATGTACTCGTCGAAGGTGATGAAACCACCCACATAGAAATCATCGAGTCCGACTGACTGCACGGATAAGAGGGACTGTAGATGGTCGATGCCCTTTTGCAGTTTGGCGTTGAGAGGGTACCCGTCCAGGTACAGCGAACAGATGGACTCGACTTGATCGGATGAACCACGATAGACTTCCCAGTATGCGCGATTGATGGTGATGCCGAGATCGGCAAACATTCGCCGGATTACGGGCAGAGGCGACCGGTAGAAATCTTCCTTGAACATGATGCGCGTCTCCTTCGTCGGAGGGTTGCGAGTCACCGAAATGAGAGGGATCACGCTTCCGTTGCACTTCTTCATAAACGCCTCGTAGCGCTGCCGGGTGCTTTGTTGAAGCGCGGGATTCGCGGCAATCTGCCCGAACGCGAAGGGCGACTCCCCGTCTGCGAGTTCGCTCAATCTCTTGCAATGTTCCGAATGAATGAGATAAGTGTAGTACTGGCGTTCCTTTCCGTAATAGTATTCGATGCGGTTGCCGGTCATCACGCTGGCAAGGATGGCCTCCATGCGATCCCGGTTTTCCGGCGTCGCAATGCGGGCCTGAACTCCACCCTCAACGTCAAAGCGGGCTTCGGAGACCTCGCTGAGCAACACGAACTCACCATTACTCCGCTGCAGGTTCCCCGCGATGGTGCGGAGGATGCGTTTGAGATTCTCTTTGAGGATCATCTGGAAGAAGTACTTGGGCAGGCCCAACTCCCGCAACAGAATTCCCCCCGCAGCGTTGATGCAGCCAGCCGTGAGGAGTCCTTCGTCTGCCAACTCAATGACCGATTCGTAAAGCAGCCCGGGGTCCAGACCTTTTTCCTGGCAGAGCGCAACGATGGAATGAGTTCTTGGGTTCATGTTGACACTTCTCCCATCGGTAATGCATCCTGACCAGCGCACCCACGTCGTGAGCGCCTTTTCTCGCGGTATGGTATTCTTGATGCGTTTATCAAATATATCACAGAATCCGGCCCAATCCAAACCCAATAACGCTGCAGGGCGTGAGTAAGATTTGTGACGCGTGGAGGTAATCAGCGCCCGGGGGTCGGCCAGGCATAAACGAAAGGTTGGGGAAACCCACGCGAGTGAAAGGGGACAGTAACAACCCCCATCCGGTCTTCGACCACCTTCCCCCGTACGAACCGTTTCGGTTCGATAACGGGGGAAGGTGCGAACCCTTTGGGTTCGAGGATGGGGGTTGTTGCTGTCCCCTTTCACTCGCGTGGGTTTCCCCAACCTTTCGTTTATGCCTGGCCGACCCCCGGGCGCTGATTACCTCCACGCGTCACAAATCTTACTCACGCCCTGCAGCGTTATTGGGTTTGGATTGGGCCGGATTCTGTGATATATTTGATAAACGCATCAAGAATACCATACCGCGAGAAAAGGCGCTCACGACGTGGGTGCGCTGGTCAGGATGCATTACCGATGGGAGAAGTGTCAACATGAACCCAAGAACTCATTCCATCGTTGCGCTCTGCCAGGAAAAAGGTCTGGACCCCGGGCTGCTTTACGAATCGGTCATTGAGTTGGCAGACGAAGGACTCCTCACGGCTGGCTGCATCAACGCTGCGGGGGGAATTCTGTTGCGGGAGTTGGGCCTGCCCAAGTACTTCTTCCAGATGATCCTCAAAGAGAATCTCAAACGCATCCTCCGCACCATCGCGGGGAACCTGCAGCGGAGTAATGGTGA
>MNXM01000261.1 GCA_001872605.1 Armatimonadetes bacterium CG2_30_59_28
CGTTCCACTGGAAGTCGGTCCCGAGAAAAGCCTGCCCCGATCAACTATCGCTGTGCTTCGTGTGACTTCACCGAAACGATCCCGGTGGAAGTCCTGGAACACTTCGATCTGATCGATCCCGGACTGCCCGGGCAGCCGGCGACTTTTCGCTGCCAGCAATGCCCCGGGATCATGTATCCGATGGGGTGGTTCGAGCAAGAGCCCCACCGAGCCTCAATCCCAAAGGTTTCAAAAGATGCACCACTCACCACTCACCACTCACCAGGTCGCCGAAGGCGTTAGTTCTGTCGTGCCCTCTGGCAGGAAGGTCTATTGCGCGCCCTCCTGGAACCTCGCGCTCAGCAACGTCCTGCCAAAAACGCTTTCCAGAATCCCTCTCTGACTTTCAGGCCCTATGATCTCGCATACATACACCCGCCGGACGCCAACGACGGTTGCCCGTTGACCCCAGAACTTCACCTTCCCAATGCTGGTGCGTAAACGGTACGTGAAATCGCTGAGCGCGGTTTGCTTGCCATCAATCTGCGTCATGGTCGTGGCCCCCTCTTGGAGGTCGCTTCCGAGTTGAGTAAGCCTCCTGCCCGCGTACTGGTGCATCCTCTCCGGCACAGGAACGCGCTTGCCTTGGAGATCGTTGCTCGAGAGACCTGGGATCCCCGGAACCTGGGGGATGTTCGGGTTCGACTGGGATGGAGAGTTCTCGACATTCAGGAGAGCACCCAAGGCTTCGTCCATTGCGACCTTCATCTGGATCTGTTTGCTGTAGACGAAGGACACCACCGATCCGACACCGGAGATCCCAGACTTCCGCACTGCCCAGTTGCTCGGATAATCAAGAGACATGCCGGACGAGGGGTCCGAAAAAGTGGACCATCGATCCACCTTCGTGAGTGTGAGGTCCCTCTTCTGAAAAACAAAGATCATCGTCACGATGGCAGCCAGGCTGACGACCCATACGGATCGATAGATGGTCTGCAGAACACGGCGCGAGGACGGTGGCGCTCCCGTTCGGGACGCGTCGCTGGAAGAATCCTTCTGTGGCATGACACACTTCTCCAGAAAATGCGGATAGAGCCTGCCCCGACACCATCGGGGGAGTGCGGAATGAATCGCATCCTTGCACCCCGGATTCTCATCTCGCGTGGTTCCGATGACAAAGCTGGAGCTTTATCCTACGGCGACAAAGTCGATGTATCCGCCTTTCCGTAATTCCAGGATGCACCCGTGCGCACGCCAGTGCCTCATTACACACGACCTTCGGCACGGAACGCTCTTCCAGTTGCAGGCGGCGGCGGTCAATCCAGTCGCGGAGGTTGTGCTGGTGGTAGAGGTGAATCAGGCTTTTCTGCAGCGCCTCCCCAGCGACAACGTTGCGCCGCAAGAGGTTTAGTTCACGACCGACTGCCTGCGTAGTCGGTCCGCGAAATGCCCTCTCCAACAGGTTGATCTGCGCCTTCAACTCCTCGTCATCTGTGTTTCCGAAGTGGACGCGCAGTTCCCGTAGCACGTATCGCTGCCCCTGATTCAACGTGAGAGTATGATCTCGTTCCGCTTGTCGGCGCTTCACTTCCGCCGCGAAGTGGCATTTCACTTTCATCACCGCCGCATTATATACTCGTTACGGATGAAAATCCATCTTTCCCCCTCACCCTCGAACCCTTTGGGTTCGAGGGTGAGGGGGTGTTTTCACCCGTAACGAGTATAGATGTCGTAAGGTCTCACCGGCGCGACTGCCCACGACTGCTTCAATTCCTGCATCAGCGATTCATCGAAGTCTTCGGACTCTTCCCACAGGTCATCGAACCATCGCCCCAACTCCGCGTGGTTATCGTTGCCCTGCACCACTACGTTGAGTTCCGTGTTGTGCGTCACTCCCGATAGCGTGAGGTTCGACGAGCCGACCACCGCGATGCCCTTCTCATACCGCCCGTCCGCGTTGTAGTCGAAGATATACGCCTTGGCGTGCATTCGCCCTTTGGTGTAGACCCGCACCTTCAGCCGCCGCTCCTCGATCATCCGCACAAGGATGTTGACCAACGCCTCGCCCTCGTCCGTCTGATCCATCAACTGCACACCCGACCGGATCCTCTCCGTCGTCTCCTCCGCCATCCGTTGCGCCGCGGCGTCTTTCGGATACCTGTGTCCTTCCGCCACTTCCGCCACCAGTTCCAACCGCCGGTATCCCTCCGCCAGTTGCTCCAGCGTCTCCCGGTTCGTCGTGTTGCCGATCAGCAACCGCAATTCCTTCACACCGACTAACTTCCCGGCGATGGACTCCAACCCCAACAGGAAGAAATATCCTACCGCAAACCGCGCCGCCTCGGTGGAGGCGAGAATCTGGTTGATGTGGTCTACGAGTTTCTCGTGGCGGTTGTCGATGATGTCATGGGTGGGCATGGTTTTTGGCTTTCTCCTATCAGAACGCAGCTTGGCGCTGCGTTTCTATGTCCACGCAGTCGGCCGAGTGAGAACAAATCCATCGGCTTTGGGGACTTGCTCAGGGAACTGGCTGGAAAGCAACCGGTCTTCCCCGATCACGATGTACGCAGAGGCAACGGACTTGAGGGCATTGTGTTCACGCCCGGGGGGGAATGCGACTTCAACCCGTTTGTCAGGGAACAACGACTTCACCTTCTCGATAGCGGGAACCAAGTCTGCATCGCCAGTAACGATCAATGCAGTGTTCATGAGGTTGGTGCATACATCTCCGAGCAACTCGACGGCCATCCTTACGTCGGTCATCTTCTCGGTGTAGGTCACGTACGGCCGTCGGCAGATCCTGCATTCGACAAGTGATCTCTGATACCTCCCGTACAGGATCTCGACCTGGATCGTGCTTCCCACGGCTTCGAGATAGTCGGACTGGCGCTTTCTCTTCTCAGGAGGTTTCCTCATCCTTGCCGTGAAATACTTGATCGTCACAAGCCTCTGATCAGGTCTCAGCAACCGCGGTGACAGCGAGGCGAGGTCGAGCCAGAGGTACTTGCTGCCAAGTGTCTCCCTGATCCCGTAGTAGAGGTTGAAGCCGTCTATGTAAACGACGACGCGTTCTTCCCTGTCCCGCATGCTCATTCCTCTCTCATCCCAAAAAAACAGTGAATCCGCGAAAAAAGCCTTTGACAACCTGTGCAGTGGTCGGTAAAATACAACCAGTCTGAACACTGCTGGAGATAGCATCTTCAGTTGGAGCACTCCACCTCAATCGAGGTGGAGTGCTCGTTTTTTCCGGGTCCGCGGACACGGACCTCCTCAAACCACCACAACCCCGCCATCCGTCCATCAATCTCCCGCTCCACCGATGCACTCTCCTCCGTCAGCGCGGTCACACGACCCGCATGGCGGCTTCGTCGCGGGCGGCGTGGCGAATGTGCTCTACTCCTGAGCCATGGTTATAGCGACGGGTGGAATCGAGTCGTGGAACCGACGGAGGCGACACGACCCCGCATACTGGTTTCGCCATGTTCCCGCAGGAAGCGCCGCAACAGGGCAAGAAGCGTCTTTGTTGAAGGTTGGTTCGCCCGGAGGAGGATCACGCCCTCACTGCTGAGTCGGGAGAGTTGCTGCAAGGCGTTGAAGTCGAAGTCCTGAGTGACCACCACCCTCCCCTCCTTTGGAGCGATCCCAAAGACGATCGGGTCAGGCTGCCCGGCGAGATTCAGCGCGTGGACACTCACGGCGTCATAGCCCTCGTTCCGCAGTTCCGTTGCGATGAGTGGGGAGAGCTGTTCATCGAGTAAGCGTCGCAGGGTCATGCAGCCTTCGCCTGTTGACGCGGTGTGATCGGTCGCCCGCGCCGTCCTTCGTGGTAGTCCCGCACCGCGGCGATAGCCTCTTTCGTCAACGAAGGCAGATCGTCACAAATCTCCTCAGGGGTGTAACCCGCGCGCAGATAGCGGGCCACGGTCTTGACCGGGATGCGAGTTCCCTTTACCACCGGCGCCCCGCCCTGAATATCCGGCTGGACATCAATCCACCGGTCAATCTCCGTTTGTTGCTCCTGTAGCTCTGTGACACGTCCGTGCAGTTCTATTGCGAGTTTCCCAGTGCACACTTCGAGAATGAACTGTCCCCTTCGTCTCAAGTTCTCTATCTCTTTGGCTGCGTGGGCGACATAGAACTGCCCATCTACGGCCAGCAGGCGGAGTTGCACCAATGGGTGTGTCAGGTCAGGATACCGCTCGCGAAGATATTCCAGCGCCTGGCGGGTAGTCTGCACGGAAACGCCGCCGGCTTTCAGTTGTCCTGCCGTCTTCAGTTGCACGAGATCGGTGAAAGAATAGCGCCGCGCCGAACCCGTCCCGCGCGCAGGGCCCACGCTCGGTTTGATGAAATCCGTGCGATCCCAGTAGTCCACCTGTCGCGGGGTCAGACCCAACAGAGCGCAGACCTGCACCGTTGAGTAACCTTCTACTGCGGCCATTCGATTTGCCTCTATCTCATAATAACAACTCGAGCGTGGTTATTATACGACTTCCAGTGAAGCAAGCCAAGAGGAATACCGGATAAACCCTCGAATTGGCTGTTCTTCCGGCGGCCCCAATCCATACAACCCCGCCACTCGCTCGTCGCGGACTCCGTGAGTCCGCAATCTCCTGCCCGAACGTAGCATGGACATCCTGTCCGTGAACGGTCATTGGCGGGACGCCAATGCCACGCGCACCCCTGCCCCGTTGCGTGCGGCGGGTGAATTACTCCGGCGTCAGCTTCCACGGTTGCTCCAGTCCCGACACCTCGGGACGGCTGCTGGAATTCATGGGCAGGATGCCCATGCCACGAAGGAACTGCTCCACCCGCTGCCAGGGGGAGAATGAACAACCTCCCAGAAAAAGTTGGGGTTGCTGTTGACTTGCACGGTTCGACCTGTTACATTGACATCGGAATCTGAACCCCGGCTCGACTGGACAGTAGGATTCCTCCGGAAAAGCCAGTCGCCTGTGGATGAAAGCCGGCTCCATGCCGTGCGCTCGAAATCCGAGCCTAGTCTACAGGGGGCTGGCTTTTTCAACTTCAAACGGGTTACCCCGGTGATACCAGTTCCTGGGATAGTTCCCGCTGTCGTAACGATCTACCAGCAAGCTGACTTTGTCCTCCACAAACCGGTAGTATCGCATCTCCCGTCTCACAAACGCACGGTAAACCGCCCAGTTCATGTAGTCAATCGCTTGCAGGCAGGGCTCGCCAACGGCCGTCTGTGGCTGAACCCGAATCTGCGTTTCCACAGTAGTGTTCCAGTTCGCCTCGAATCTTGCAACTCCCCTGCGAATGGCGTCCTCCAGACACGACTGCCGCAACCGTGTTCCCCGTTGGGATAAATAGATGCCGTTATGCGTATAGCGGTGCAACACATTCTCAAAAAGCAGGCTCACAAGATAGTCATAGAAATCGCTCTCGTTGGCGTGGAACGAATTGCGGAACACGCGCTCGATCTTACGCGCGACCACGAACTGTGCTTTGAAGTCCAATCGGGCAAGTGTCTGGTAGACAAGGTAACGTACTTCGGGAGCGTCGTCTTTCGCGTGAAACGCACGGTTGGTCTTCTCGATAGATGAGATGGACTGGAGATATCGGTCAGCTCGAATCTGCCCGTGCAGTTCCGCCAACGCCTGCCGAATCGCCCCCGGATCGGAAGTCTCGATGAACCCCAAGGTCAGGATCGGCGAGCCCCCCTCCTGCCCAACAATGAGGTTGCCGTGTCGGTCGTAGAAAACCGGGTCGCCGGTCTCGTCGACGAAATACCAGTGATCGCCTTGCCTCGGTTTCTTCACATGTCGCTCCTTGGTCAACGAATCTCTGCCACGCGTTCGTCAATCTCCATCTCAACCGTCGCAATCTCCTCCGTCAGCGCGGCGGTTTCGTCGCGGATGGTGGTGAAGAGGCGGGGGTCGGGGGTGCCGTGCTTGTGGGCGCGCTTGGTGAATTCCTCCGGCGTCAGCGCCCACGGTTGCTCCAACGGGTTGCGGCTGCTGGATTCGGCGGGGCGGTGCCGAGAATGGCGGTCTCAGCATCCAATGGCGGCAAGCGGAGGGACATCAGCCACAGGGGGTTATTCCTCTGCATGAATGTATTCAATCGCCTGGACGTCTCGTGTGTTGAGGTAGACCCCCAGACCCGCGACAAAGTACTTGACCTGCAGGTTCTCATCCACGCATCGTGCGTCCCGAAGAAGGAAGTCCTGATCCTCGGAGTCGGGATCGAAGGCATAGTCGGAAACCCAACCCATGGAGCAGATTCCTCCTTCCTTAAGGCGAACCAAGGTCCAATAGCCTTCCTTTTGCAGGTTGACTTTCGCCCAGATGGAAAGAGGGTCAGGCGTCCACAAGTTGAATCTCTGCCGAAGCCAGTGGAGTCCCGACAGAAGGCCGCCGTAGAGGAAACCACTGACAATGAGGAGAGCGGCCGATTTCCAGCCGAGAGTTTCGGGAGGACGAGCGAAGAAGTTGAGGCGGTGAATGTTGAAGAGCCAACTCAGAAAACCAAAAGCGACAAGGATAATCAGCGTATGGATCAGGCTCCACAGGACGACTACGGTGTCAGAAACTCTCTTTACCGGATACGCACCGCGGTACAATTGGTACCCGATGAAACCAGGAATCACGTATGCGAGCACCCGGAAGACCTGCGTGAAGTCCATTGGCTATCACTTCTTTCCGGTGCCCGAACCCGTCGCCGGTTGGACTGGGTGTTGTGAAGCGCTCCCTGTTGTCGGCGACTGTGTGGGGCGTGTCGAGGGCGGGTCGCCCTGCGGCTTGACTCCCTGATGCGTAAAGGACTTCTGGAAATCTTCTCGCGCCGGGCCAAGGCTGCCTGATGTTTTCTCAGCCATGTTCTGCTTCCCTCCTTTGAGATTTTATTGGGTACTTCAATCTGCCGCTATTGTAACAACACTCGGCCCGCAAGGTCAACCCAGCGACAGACGCGGAGTTATCCCCTACAACCCCGCCACCCGCTCATCAATCTCCCTCTCCACCTTCGTAATCTCCTCCGTCAGCGCGGCGGTTTCGTCGCGGACGGTGATGAAGAGACGGAGGTCGGGGGTGCCGTGCTTGTGGGCGCGTTTGGTGAATTCGTCCGGCGTCAGCTTCCACGGTCGCACCAGTAGGTTGCGGATGCTGGATTCGACGGGAGATGTGCCGAGGTCGCGATGAACTGCTCCACCCTCCGCATTAGGTGTCAAAGAGCGATGGTGTAGCCGAAGGCCTTGGTGTGCGGGCTTTGACAGTGCCTTCCTTCGGCGGCCAGAACACCCCGAGCACAATCCATGTTCTGTATTTTAGGACGGTGCCCACAAAGAAGTGAGTGTCCTTGTCCGCTCTGCACAGCTCTCCAAGAAACTTCTTGCGGACGCTTTCCGCGGCTTTCTCCGCGTTACCCAAACGCTTCAGTTGGTTCCAGTAGAGCTGCCCAACCTCCCAATCCTCAATCATCATCGTGTGTCCTTTGCACCGTTCATCTTCACATGTGAAGCAATACCTGAACTTAAAAGGCACTTTCTCCAGAGGTTTGCGATCTGGCCCGAACAGGCGAAGCTGTTCGATATCGGCTTTCCACTTAAGCTTCCATTCTTCGGAATCCGGCTCAATGATGAGGTCGGTTACCTCTCGGGGTTTCACGAGCCCGAGGCTGGTGCCGTCCCTCTCCTGTAACTCTCGGAGCGTCTCCATCGAGGCAGGTAGCTGCTTGAGGACGATGGCTTTGCGGGCTGCCCAGCAATTGGCCGTGTCCAGTGGTTTCCCCAACACTTGAATAGTCTCGACTCTGGGACGGTAGCTTTCCTTCCGAGGGTCTTTGTCGTGCTTCTCGACTTCCACTTCGATCCATTGGTACTTGCTGTACCAACGCCAATAGGGTTGATATCGGTAGTCAACCGGATAGAGCCGAATGAAGCTGCCATCCTCCAACATCCCCGCGGTGCAGACAAGCTCGAGGTACTTCTCCGACGGCAACGGGTAGGTCTTCACCGTGATGAGGACTCTCTGCCTTTCAGCCACCGCGCGCCTCCAGGTGATGAATCGACAGCCCGGACAGTTCTGCAACGCGGGAGGCCAGACGCCCCCGGTGACAGCACGTCACATCCGCCTCGAAGCATACAAGGACAGTCGCTTTCTCTTTCGTCAGATTCGCGACATGGGCGCTTGCACTTGCCTGCAGCGGAAGCATCGCTTTCTCGTACCGATCCAGCAGTTCCTGATACGACGCGTAATCAGACAGCGATTGTCGCTCACTGGAAGGGATGCCCAACTGGGGAAGGTGCACGTATTCAACGCCGATCTTCTCACACAAACCGGAGAGTGTCTTTTTCGCGAAGCCATATCTTCGCGACATGGGATTGTTCCTCACGTCCAGCAGTCGGGCAATGCCGTCTCGGATGAGAGCATGGAGAAACCTGTCTACGCTTACGCCTTCATAACCCATCGTGTATACGGCAGCCTGCGCGAACTCGCGAGGTTGCGGCGGTCCGTTGCGTTCACTCAGCACCGTGTATTCCGGGTATCGAGCATACACGTCGTCCACCAACACGCTGTCGCTCTGGGCTGAGTAGCGGCGAACGAGGTTGGACACATCCATGCGGATGCCTGCCGGTAGCCGGCAATACGCCTGCACCGCCTCCCCGCGCTTCGCCTCGGAAAGCGTAGGTTTCTCTCCCATGACAAACCCCGACTCGACGAGCCCCCGCAAGTCCCGGTCGGCAGCAAACGAGTACGGCCCATACTTGTAGGGGAGGAAATCGTAGAATGCTCCATGTTGGTGAACGCGGCTCTCCTGCCTCAGCAGGAAAAGCAGCTTCATCAGACGGATACGGCTCATTGGCTGGCTGGAGTCGGCGAACTCAGAGTTCGACAATAGACCCAAGATAACTGTACTGGCAAATGCACCCACGCAGAATCTCCTCAGGAAGCTACTGATTTCAGTTGCCGGGCAATTGTAACACATGCGCTTGCATCAACCAAATCGCGTTAGATGAACTTCCCTTACATCAATCAACGCCTTGTCTCTCCGGGATGTCCACCCCATGCAACCCCGCAACCCTCTCATCAATCTCCCTCTCCACCTTCGTAATCGCCTCCGTCAGCGCGGCGGTTTCGTCGCGGACGGTGGTGAAGAGACGGAGGTCGGGGGTGCCGTGCTTGTGGGCGCGCTTGGTGAATTCGTCGGGCATCAGCTTCCACGGTTGCTGGAATTCATGGGCAGGATGCCCATGCCACAGAGGAACTGCTCCGCTTGCTGACTCCAGACAATTCGGACTCTGCGAGTCCGCACTCTCCCGTCACACCGCGTGTCCCGCTCCATTCAGGCTCTCAAGGATTCGCTCGCGCTGGGTCCAGTAGAGCGGGGCAATGTCGTAGGCCCGCATCGCCTGAAGATGATCCTCGTTCGGTGGATGCAATTCGTCATTCAGGATGGCGAACGCTCCGAGGGGATCGGGGCGAGAAGCCATCACGTCACCCACCGCAAACGCCAGCGACGTGGAGAGATCTTTCGTGAGGTGGTTGACGGCCTGCATGACGCGTTCCGGTTTGGTGCGAGTCTTGGGCAGACCGAAATCGAACTTGTGGTCATATCCGCTCTTGCCGCTCAGTTTGAAATCCGCGAGGTACGCAATCCCATTGTCATTGAGAAAAGCCGCCACGTCTTCTTTGAACAACTGCAGGACGTGCGGCTCTGCCATGACGAACATGTCGTTCACAGCCAGAATCGTCTGAATCAGACGGTGTTTCTTCTGAGGGAAGTCCTGGGGCGACGCCGCAACGCACAGTTCGCCCTGTTCCAAACGAACGCCAAACCCATTGAGCGTGGTTTCGAGGAGTCCTCTTCGTTTGTCCGTAGAGAATTCCATTCCCGACGCCCGCAGGTCGGACAGTGTATAGCCGTCATCGGTTAGCCACATCTGGTTATTGCGTCGCTCGACAAAAAGCTCTATGGCATCATTGTGGCGGTCCAGGAACGGTGTGGAAATGATGCATCCCCCATCGAAGTCTCTCGCCTGAAACCCTTCTTTCAGCCAGTGCAGGTATTCATCAATCAAACCTCGGCATTGCGTTTCAGCCATTTCGTTCGCCTCTCTCACAGGGTCAACTGAACAACCGGTCTTTCGACAACCTGACAGAAGTCGAGAAACTCGGCAAAGGTCTCCGTCAGCTCCAAAGGCTGCGTGAACGAGAACCCGGGAACCTCGTGTAACTCATAGGCAATCTTATCCTCAAAGCCTTCCCGATAGATGTGGAGATGTGTGCCTGTAATCCAACGTCCGCCTTTGTCATCCCCGTGGGGCGGATTCTGGTGGCGGGGACCGTCAATCTCCAGCCTTGCCAATACGATACACTGCCTCGCGCGTGTCTGGTAGCGCAGATAAGCTCTCTGCCTCCGACTCCTGCGAATGTCGAGGAAGAACTTCTCGCGCCTGTCCAAAGACAGAAGCTCGCGGACATAGTCCATCCCAAGGTCTTTGCTCAATTCAATCGGCGCATCCTCGACAAAACGCTTGCTCAACTGAATCAAGTCATCGGCTTCCTGTTGAGTTAGTATCGTTGGGCGTCACTATCCATTTCGGTGTCCACATTATAACCCATACAACCCCGCGACCCGCCCATCAATCTCCCGCGCGACCTTCGCAATCTCGTCCGTCAGCGCGGCGGTTTCGTCGCGGGCGGTGGTGAAGAGGCGGGGGTCCGGGGTGCCGTGCTTGTGGGCGCGCTTGGTGAACTCCTCCGGCGTCAGCGTCCACGGTTGCTCCAGCGGGTTGCGGCTGCTGGATTCGGCGGGGGAGGCGCCGAGGTCGCGGAGGAATTGCTCCACCCGCTGCCGCCGCTGGGTGTGCAACCGCTGCGCCACCTGCGCCAGCTTCGCCACCGACTCCCGGTCGGCAGTTGACGCGTCGGGGATGGGGAGGGTCTCCATGTAGATGGGTTTGAGCCTCAGACGACCTGCGTTGTCCTCGTCACCAAGAACAGAGCAAGAGTATTTGAGGTATTCGAACACACAAACCGAGTTCGGAACGCCCAGAAGATACCAGTCCTCAATGGCGATGAAGTGAGTAGTGTCAGCACCGAACAAGTCCCTGAAATCCATCGCAAAACGCGGTTCCTTCGCGATCTCTGGATACATGATCTTTGGAGTGCCGAATAGCTCGTAATACGCAATCGGGTCTCTTATCTCGTGCCATTCATAGGGGCCTGGCCTGCGCCCGCGTCTATCCTGGGGAGACTTCCTCGGGGTGAGGTCCACCCGAAAAGCTGATAGGTGCCGCTGAATTGCAGGATACATCTGAATATCGGTGCCCCACCGCGTGAAGACGAGGAAAGCTTCCCGGTAGTGAAGTTCACATCGGCGGATGTCGTCGCCGATGATGAAAGGCTTAATGATTTCTACACTGCTGCGGTCTTCCTCGACCAACCGGTTCCGAGTAATACTGTCAACCACGAATGCCTTGTTGAGACCGGTCACAATGCCACAGTATGCCTTGTCTCTTGCTATCTCCCCAAGCCGCGGTCCACTCGCTTCCATTTTAGCCCTCCGGTCAGCGGCGGCGGGAACGGCAAGCCGCGCTTTGCCGGTTCCGAACTGCGAGCCGGGGAGTGTCTGAGCGATGCGGGTCACGTGTTCGCGGATGCCTTCGTTGTAGCACCCCTCCAGGTCTTTGACGACCGCCCACGCGGTCGCTGTGTCGCCACGCTGTTCCTTTTGCCAGAGGAAGACCGCCAGGAATGTAGCGGCGCCGAAGACGGGCAACTCGCCGAAGTCCACCACGAGATGAAACGCCTGGCTGTCCAGCAGGTGTTGCCGCAGCTTCTCGCCATACCCCGCTCGCAGCCACTTGTTGGAGGAGATGAAACAGGCGACGCCGTTCTGCCGCAGCAGTTGGTGGGCGCGGGCATAGAAGTAGACGTACAGGTCACACGTGCCGGTGTAGACTTCGGGGAAGACGGGCTTGAGAGAGTTCTCCTTGTAGTCCCGTCCGAGCAGTTCCTGGCGGACGTAGGGCGGGTTGGCAAGGACGATGTCGAAACCACCACGTTCGTAGTCAGGCACGCAGTGAAGCGGAGTGCCGTTGGTAGACGCCACTCCGCTGACGCTACGTGGCTTACTACGAACATCATCAACAAACACCTCCGCGAACGCGACGCGCCAGTCGAGGGAACCGTCGGGTGCGGATGGGTTGCCGCTGTCGGTAAGGGCGGAGGCGAGTTCGGCTTCGTGTTCCCTGATCTGGTTGCCCAAGTCCTTCTTGTCGGTTCCCGTCGAGCGCATGAAGCGGGCTTTGAGGTGGGAGAGCTCCTCGGCCAGTTGCAGCGCACGGTGGCGGAACATGCCGCCCGCGATGGAGTCCTGCGGATTGGGAGCGGTCAGCGAGTCGCCGCACTCGATCTTATAGGACAGGTTGGGCAGGCTCACATCCACGTCGGGATCGTCCAATGGATCACGGGGGTCGTCAACGACGAGGCTCAGCCACAGCCGCAGCATGGCGATGTTGACGGCGAACCGGTCTTTGTCCACGCCGTAGAGGTTGTTCTGGATGATGTCCAACTTCCGCTCGTAGAGGGTGCGGTAGTCCTTCACCTTCGCCGCAAACAGCGCCTCTCGCAAGCGGAGAAGCTCCTGCATCATGCCGAGAAGATACGCGCCGCTGCCACACGCCGGGTCGCAGACCTTGACCGATTTCAACGCGTCGAGGACGGTCTCGGGGTTGGGGAGGTCGGAGGGATCGCCGTCGTCAACGAAGTGGGAGGCGACGTCCGCAGGCACGCAGGATGCGTGCGATACGTGGTGCTTCAGGGCTTCGCGGCACATGAAAGAGACGACGGGGTGCGGGGTGTAGTAGGAGCCGGTCTCGTGGCGACCGGTGACCAGTTCCTCGAACACTTTGCCCAGCATCTCCGGGTCAATGGCGACTTCGACATCCAGCGGTGTGGATTCGGTGACGGTGAAGTTGTAGCGGTCGAACAACTCGAAGATGGTCGAGAAGGCGTCATTGGGAATCTTCACCTTGCCGGGGAAGTCGTATTCACTTTGTTGCTCGAAGAGTCCACCGTTGATGAACGGAACCATGCCGAGCTTGTCCTGCAACCCGGCCATCGCCTCGCCGGTCAGCCGTTGATCCATCGGCGTGTTCATCGCCCAGAAGAAGAAGTGATAGAGGTAGTCGTCGTAGAAGTTGTGGCGAGTAGCGGCGCGGGAACCGGGTTTGCTCGCATGGGCACGAGCAACTTCCAGAAGTCGGGGAAGGTAGCGATGGTCGCGGTTGAGCCAGCCCCGCTTTTGCAGGAACCAACAGAACAGCAAACGGTTCAGCAGCGCCTGGGTGAACATCCGGCGCTCCTCGCCCTCTGGCACGCCGACGATCGCTGCTTCCACCTGTTTCGAAGACCAGGCGGTATTCGCGGAAGAACTGCTTCGTGACCGCTTCGACATCAAACGCCTCGTCATGCCGTTGCTGGATTGCCAGCGCGGTGGCATTGGGCGTCTCGCCCAGGTCGAGTAGCGCGACCCGTTCCGACGCGGTGCGGAGGCGTTCCTCGGGGCCGATGGTGATGCGGCGGAAGAGGCGGCGCTTGTCTGCCTTCTCATCGTATTTCACATTGACGAAGTGCCAGCGATCCTGAGCGGCATTCGAGAAGACGAAGAGGGAGTAGAGGTGATCCTGCAGCAGGCGGGAGACGATCTGTCGCTCGTCGCCGAGGGACAACCGGTCGGACTTGAGACGGCGAGTAGACGACGTGGAACCCATCGTCGTCTCCACCAGAGGCGAACAGCACCGGATCTTCCGCGAGCGGCTGCGCGGCGTTGTCCGTCCACCCGCGCGTGGACAACGGCTGGTTCACGCGGTCGTAGTTGAGCCGCGACCAGAACAACTCCTTCATCGGCTCCGCGCCGCGGAAGTTGTTGAGAAGGTCGAGGACGTGTTGCTGCAGCGACATGCGAGGCTCCCATCAGTCAGGATCACGACAACCCTTACGGGATGATGTGCGACGGCGCGGGAGATTTTAGCATTTGACGCGGCACAAAGCAAAAGCGCACGCGTTCCGAGCGACGGGGGTCAGGGATTTGCTTCTTTGGGCCGTTCCTGCCGCTGCTCCAGTTGCGCCTTCTTCTCCTCCGTAATCCGGTTGGCGTCTGCCTGAGAGTCCACAACATGCGGGGTGAGGAAGACCATGAGTTCGCTGCGCGAGGTGGTCTTCTCATCGTCTCGGAAGAGGTTGCCGATCAGCGGAATGTCGCCCAGGATGGGAACCTTGCGTGTGGTCTTGGTGGTTGTGTCCTTCATGATCCCGCCGATGATGATGGTCTGGCCATCTTCCACGGTGACCGATGTCTTGGCCTCTCTCTTGGAGATGATCGGCAGTTGGAAGTCGCCCTGTGGGGTGGTGCCGGCAAGATCATCGATCTTCTGATTGATCTCCATCGTGATGAACTTGCTGGTGGTGATGTGCGGGGTGACGGTAAGTTTCAATGTAATCGGCGTCAGCTCGAACTGCGGAATGGCCTCGCCGGTGCTCGGAACTGAGAAGCCTTTCACGATGGGGAACAGTTGACCAATCTCGATGGAAGCCTCAACGTTGTCCAGAGTGGTGATATGCGGCGTGGAGACGACTTTGATGCGCCTCTTCTCAATCAGGCTCTGCAGCAGGGACGTGACACTCGATCCTACGATGCTGTATTGCAGGCCGGTCGTTCGTGCGGCCAAGCCGAAGTCCGTGGAAACCGTATCCCCCAAATCACTTCCGGTGGCGATGGACCACTCGATGCCCATCTGAGTTTTGTCGTCGAGGGTAACATCCACAATGAGGACTTCGATGAACACTTGAGATTGTTGCGTGTCAAGCGACTCGATCATCTTGGTGACGGTGTCGAAAACCTGTGGCGGCCCGGTGACGATAATCGAGTTGCTCTTCGGTTCGGCCACGACCGTCACTTCTCGCAGGGTGGCCAGCGGCCCTTCCCGCGCGGTCTGCATACGGAAAAGGAACGACCAGAACCCGCCCTGCGTCGAGCCGCCCTGGAACAGTCCGGTCAGGGTGTTGGCGATGTCGGACGCCTTGGCGTGGACGAGACGGTAGACACGGGTCACCTCACTGATGGAGCGTGCGCGGTCGAGGTGATCGATCAGCAAGCCAATGGACTCAAGGTTCTCCTGCCGCGCCGTCACGATGAGAGAGTTCGTGCGAACGTCTGGGATAATCCAGTTCTCCTTCAGCCCGGCGAGTCCAGGCTTACCGGTGGGGGTTTCCGCTCCACTGGTTCGCCTGCTCCAGGGCATGCGCACGGTCGTCTGAATCTGCGCGGTCCCCTGGGGTTGCTCGAAGATTTGGTTCAGTTCCGCGGCGAGGGACGTTGCGTCGGCATTCTCCAGGGGGAACACCTTCACTTTGACATCGGGCGAAACGTTCATGTCCAGCTTCGTTATGAGACCTTTAATCAGATCGATCCTCTCTTTGGTGGCCGAGACGATGATGGCGTTGGTTCTCGCGTCCGCCGAGATCTTCACCTCGCCTCGCATCTCGACAAAGCCCTTGCCGGTTTCCACCTTCTGACCTGGTTGCGGCTGCGGTTGTTGTTGTCGGCCCTGAGCCTTTTTCGCTGCGTCCTCCTCCAGCATCTCTTTGAGGGTCTCCGCGATGCTGGGGGCGTTGCCGTACTGGAGGTAGATGACGTCCATCGTGAGGACATCGCGCACGTCCTTATCCAGTTCCCGAACAACCTCCAGAATTCTGCGCACGTTGGTCTGGGTATCCGTAACAACCAGAGTGTTACTGGCAGCATTGGCCATGAGCGCCGCGTCCTCCTTGGACAGCATGGGAGCAAGGTCTTCCTTCAGCTTGGTCGCGTCAGCGTTGCGCATCGGGATGATCTGGGTCACGACCGCGTCGCCGGTCTCCGCTCCCGGCTCCTGGCCGATGGCCACCTTCGACCCATAGGTGATCGCGTCCTTCAACGGAACGACTTGAATGACGCGGTCCTGCAACCCACCGATCATGGTGTACCCGCGCACTCGCAGGATACTGTTGATGATGTCGAAAGCCTCCGGAACCGGGATATCCGAGGTGGAAGTGATGGTAACAGTGCCCTCGAGCTGAGGAGCGATGGCGATGGTAACCCCCGCCGCGTCCCCCAACAGCTTGAGCACGGCCACGATGTCGGCCTTCTCGAAATTCATGGCAATGGTTCTGGCCGGACCGATGGCAGACCGCGCCTCCTCTTGTGTGGCAGGGGGGGAAGACGGCGGACGGTGTCGACGTCCCCGGGAGGGGGATGCATCCGTCCCTCTCCCTCCCTCCTGTGCCCAGCAGCGCGGCGCACTGACAGTCCCGATGGCGAGATGCTGTGCGGCGGCTAAACAGATAACGATGAGCCATCCGTTTCCTCGGTTCATCGGTTGCGCCCTCCTTGCGAATTACGCATCTCGAACCGGCGCGTCCGGAAGGACGCACCCGGTGAGGATGATGTATCAATGGTAACCTCGGGTTGAGGTGTTGGTTTCTGATCCGACGGCGCTCCGTCCGGCGATGGCGTTACGTCCGGCTTCTTTTCTTCCAGGTTGCTTGGCGAGCCTGCCTTCTTGTTCTGCCCCAGCTCCAACGAGACATTGCCCTGGGGACCTCGCAGTGTGACGTTCTCTCCGACGATCGAGACGAGCGTGTACCCAAAGGCCGCGTCCCCGATGCCGACGGTGGCAGACTCCTTGTCTGCGAGGTGCTCCAGCAGAACATAGGGCTTTCCATCCATCCGCACGATTCCCGTGGCGGCGATGGGGGACGCATTCAGAGTTCGCAGCGAGGGAGGTCCCATCCCCATGGGTATCCTGTGTCCCGGATTCGGCAGCCGCGGAACTCCTGGCATGGGAGGGGTGATGGCGGCGGGGGCCGGCGGCAGGAGTTTCCCGGATGGATTCGCGGCGTCCTTCTCGGAAAAAGGGGGATTGAAAATGTTGCGGGTACCGATCACCCGGTATGCGTCATAGTGTCGTTGCGTGTCGGTTTCCACCGGAGGTGACACAGTGTCTCCCGACGTGGATGCCTGAGTTCCCAACGACGTCCCCTGCGCAGGGGATAGTTGTCTCCGCACAAGTATGGTCGACACGACCGCGATCACGACAGCAAAAACCACGATAATCACGGCGGCCTGCTTCTTTCCGATTTCCACTGTTCCTGCTCCCAAGGCGGCAAAGCCGCAATCTCAAATAGCAAATCTCATATCTCACAGAATCCGGTACGCACAGTATCCCACAACATCAACACCAGTAGGGTGATGCTTCAGTGAGAGACTCTACTTCTGACCGAAGGTGGCAACAACCATTTCCAGGCCGATTTCCCGGCCCTTCCCTTCACGATGGAGGGACAATTCGCGCACCTCCACGGCTCCATCCAGCGCGTTGATGAGAACAAGGAGATCAACGACTCGCTGAATATCTCCCCTGACATTGACTCGCACCGGATGGGTGCGATGGGTTTCCTCTTTGACAACGGAGGCTGGTTGCAGTGACTCCAGCTTCATTCCGGCTTGTTTGCACAGGGATGCCATTCTGTCTGTGAGAAACGCCGTATGCTGCGCGTCCGTCATGCGCCACCGAGAGGCGGTCTCCTGCGCCCCAAGCGACTGAGGCGCGCCGCGCTGTTGGTCGACTTTCCGCTGAAGCCGACTCACTTCCCTCTGCCGGCGAGCCGTCTTGCGCGACACCTCGTTCCATTCCGACCACATGGGGTTCACCACGGACATGTAGACCACCGCCATGATGACACTGACGAGGCACGTTATAATCAGCGTTTTTTGTCTTTTCACCATCGTTGCGATCCGCTAACTACTTCAGCGAGCCATGCACCTGAAACTCAAAGACGTCGCGGTTGCCGAACCGGGCGCTCTGGGTGTACACCAACTCCACCTCCGAGAAAATGTTGGAGCCTTCCAGCGCCTCGACCGCCTGACCAATGAGGTCACTTGTCTCCGCTGATCCCTTCAGAACTATCTGCGTACGGGGGTCCTTGCTCCCGGATTTCTGTTTCCCCGACAGTTCCGTCAACCACATTCCTGCGGGAAGCCGAATGCTGAGCGTCCGCAGAAGCTCCAAGTAGATAAAACTGCTGCGCCGGGCGTCGTTTGCGGCGGACTCGGCAGTCCGCCGCAAACCTGGGAGGGCCGAACTCGGAGTTTGCGTTGAGGGGGTTTTCGTGTCACTAACGGGGTCTGTTGCAGCGACCTGATCCCTCAGCACGCGCATGTGAGCGTCGAGCTTCCGCAGTCCATCCCGTTTCTCTTCTATCGCGTTGCGGCCATACATGAAACACGTTCCAGCAGCCAGCGCGGTGAGTGCAAGCCCCACGATGGTTCGGCTTGAGCTGCGGCGACGGAGCTTCCTGCGCGCATCGCGCTGTTTCAGGAGGTTGATCGGGAATCGTCCGGACGGGTCCTGCGTCGCCGCGGCGGCCGCCCCGAAGAATGAACCGGTGGCCCGCACTTCCGGATCCGCGCACGTGAAGATGGAGCGCGTATCCAGTGCGCGCAGATGGATGCCGCCTTCTCCATGCAGCGTTTCGGACAGTTCCTCCGCCCGGTCTCCGACCAGGACACAACGATCGATGCGCCTTCCCTCGTTCCGGGAAGCATAGCCGCCAAGGGACCTCCGAACCTCCTTCCGCAGGAGGTCGCCGCTCAAACCATTCAGCGTGCGCTTCACAAAACTTCTGCATCCGTCTGTCATTGTCACTTCTGTCTGGGTGGACCTCGCATCCACCACGGCGATGGCTTCATCTCCGTCGCTACCGTTCAGAACGGACTCCGCCTCGGCAAGGCAGGTCAGCGTGCAGGTTGCCGATTTCGCAAGGTGCGCCCGTGAGCAAACCTCGTCTCGGAGCTGCTGCACCTGCCTGATGATGCCGGAAGGGACCGAGACCGTGAGGAGACGCGCCATCCCTTCCTCGATGGTGGAAAATCTACAGTAATCGCTCTGGATGTCGGCGGCGGCAAACGGGACGTGTCGCTCGATCTCGAAGGAGACCAACTGCTCCAGTGTCGCGTCGTTGGAGAACGGCAGCTCCACGACCCGGACAAGGGCCGCAGGGAGTGCCAGGGAGAATCGAAGAACGCCAGGGCGGGAGTGGCGCGACAGAAAGTAGCTGATTTCTTCGGCCCGTTCGAGATAGGTAGCGCCCTCGAGGTCATAGCAACGCGTTGCGAGCACTTCGTCTCCCGCCGAGGTGTGCTGAACCACGGCGACACGAATCTGGTCGCTGGTCATCTCAATTCCTGCTGCAGTAGGACGCTTAGCCATCATAGGTGGTCCGCGAATGTCATTGTCTGTGGCGATAGTAGCGAATGATCTGTGGGCGCGAGGACCCCTGAGCCGCGTCTCCTTCGGATGACTGTCTGCGAAGATTGGAGCGGACCATTGTCACAACACACTCCACCGTTTCCCGGGTCGCGGACTCTTCCCTTAGCCCGGAAGAAGTGATCCTGAACGCCGTCGAACCGACGGTGATCAGGTCAGCTATCTGCCGATAGACTTCCGGCGTGATCGAATCAAGCTCAAGGACCTCGCCAACGTCGTCAAAGGGGCCGTCTTCCCCCTCCCGGTAAGCGGTGAAGTTGCGGGAGATCGCGGCATCCATCCCCGGCAGGCTTGCGAGCACGGCTTCATCAGCGGTGTTTATATTAACACGACCTGGAACTAATTGCTCGTCGGAGGTGGTCACCCGATCCGCTATCTTCCTGACCTTTTCTCGTGACAGACCTGGCACACTCAGCAGGTTACCCACGGTCCCGAACCGTTTCCGGTTCTCTCCCCCGCCCGTGGAGCCGGCACTCGAGGGGCTTGTCTCTTCCTCCGCGCCGCCCGGAATCTGTCTGGGTGTCGGCGCCCCCGGTACAGCGGTCCCCGACTCGTCCCCGCGTCTTTGGGATGATTCCGCGCGATACGACGCGATCGCGGTAATCTCCTGCTGGTTTAGCACATCTCCCAGGCGCTCCTCCAAGTCCGACTCGCTCGCGTCATTCAGATTGAGGCGGGCCTGTCCGCCGCGGTCGACGTTCTCATCAACAGAGTAGACAGTCAGCAGATTCGCAAGTGGCGGCTTGCCCAGGATGGACTGATAGTACCGCTCGCTCGTCATTCCCCTGACGAGTAGTATTTCATCCACCGTGCGAAAGAAGTTGTTGCGTGCGAGGTATGGGTCGGGCAGCCCGAGGTAATACAGATTCTCCGCGCCGCCGGACGCCGGGGTGTCATCCTGGTCTCTCCAGTCGATGATGGCGGCTGCTAGGTCGGGGTCTTCTGTCAATTTGGCGAGTGTCTCCTCCGTTGTGTAATTGAGGTTGAGTTTACCAGATTCGTCTTCGATGTTGACCTTGAACTCTCCCCCCCTCAGAACAATCCCTTTGTCCTCACTGCTCAGGTGAGTCGGGATCGTGAAGGGGCTTACCACTGCAAGGTCGGTGTCCTGCAACTCCCTGAATGCCACAACCACCCCCGCCCGGGCCGACTCCAGGTACCGCGCCGATTCCGAAAGGTGCGACACCAGCCGCGCCTCCGTTTGCACCGTCGCGGCGAGTCCCCAGGTCAATATCACCAAGATGGCCAATACCCAGAGGACGACGACAAGAACCACCCCGCGCTGCGGAAAAGAACGCGCGGACCTGGCGCTCGCGCCGTAACGCGGGCGAAGTCCCTGCTCTGTAGTCATGGTTTGCCGGTGACTCATCTGGGTGTTTTCGCCAACTCTCCAATACTCATTCTGCGGATTGTGCGCGGCTCTCCTCCTGCCCGCTCGCAGGCGTTTGCATCTCCTCGGCGACGGACTGCATGGGCGTCCGGCACAGCGGCAGGTCTACGGCGGAGGTGAAGAAGACGAGGTCGTCGTTCTCCTCACTCTTTGCATCGCCCCTGGGGCGCAGCAACCCAATCGTCACCTCAACGGCGGATGGCAGTTCTGTCTCACGGTTCCATTCATCGAGCCACTCGTCCGAAGCGCTGTCCCGGAATCGTAGGTTCAGGCTGCGCACCTCGCCGATAGTCTGCACCGGTTCTGCTTCGTACGAGTCGCTCCTCAGTCCCGGGTAGAGGTCGACAAACTTGACAAGCCCCGTTGTGTCGTCGCCCACTGAAGATGGGGGTGAAGAACTCGCGCTGAGGTTCAATATGTACCGGACAGTCACCAGGTCAGCTACCGGCTGAGATGGCGGTGACTGAAGACTGCGCGGTCCCGTGAGCGTTACGAACTCAATGGCGTCAGTCGGTAAGCGGCTCGCCTGGTCCTCTCCGTCGATGAAGGTGAACCATATCCGCGAGGTCTCGGTGTTTGCGTTGGGGTTGGCCATGGGGTAGCAGTTGTTCAGCTCCCGCGCCATGTCCTGGATGATGGCTCGAGCGATCTGGTTCAAGTCAGAGGATTGTTGCGATTCGGCGACCGATCTTTGAGCCACGCGAAATGCTCCGTAGACTCCCGACAGCAGCAGTACTGCCACCAGGGAAGCCGCGAGGGCCTCGATCAGTGTGAACCCCCGACTTCGATGTTCTGTGATTTGATTCATGGCAGAATATGACAGCCCATGTCGTCGACCGGCGGTAACCTATACTCGTTACGGGTGAAAACACCCCCTCACCCTCGAACCCAAAGGGTTCGAGGGTGAGGGGGAAAGGTGGATTTTCATCCGTAACGAGTATACCTCGGATTGTCAGGCCGACGAGAAATCCAAGTGGCAAAGTGGTCGCCGGTCTCCCACATTTTATTGAAGAGGCGATCTCGCAGGCCCCGCTTGACGTGTTGAGACGCCTGATCGTCGGCGATGTTCTCCAGTTCGGCAGGGTCTCTGTCGAGGTCGTAAAGCTCTTCTCGGTCTGTTCCGTTCCACACATACTTGTGTCGCCGGTCTCTGAGCATTCGCTGACTCGTGAGAGACCACTGCATACCGTGGAATTCGCACACCACTTCCTGTGGCCAGTCTGAGGGTTGCTGTCCGCGCAGCAACGGGAGCAGTGACCGGCCGTCACATCTCTCGAAGCACCCAGCGTTAGCGACCTCCATCCACGTGGGAGCGAGGTCGATGCTGTTGACGAACTCAGCGCAATTCGAGCCTGCCTCCACAACACCGGGCCACCGAACAAGCAGCGGGATGTGATATAGCTCCTCATACATGGTGTAGCCCTTGTCGAACATCCCTCGGTCGCCGCACGTATCACCGTGATCGGTCGTGTAGCAGACAAGGGTGTTTTCGGCCAGTCCCAGTTTGTCGAGCCGCGTCAGGACGCGACCGATCTGGGCGTCGATCATCGAGATGAAGCCATAGCAGGCCGCCACTACCGGCTGCCACCACGACCACGGCAATCCCTCGGTGCCCCAGTATTCCCGCATCCGCCTGTGCTGAAACGGCTTGCCGTCGAGCGTGTCGCGAAATGCAGGCCACTCAGGAATCTCTGCGGGGTGATACATGGAAGAGAAAGGTTCATGCGTTCTGAATGGGAGGTGCGGCCCGTAGAAGTTCGCCGTGATGAAGAACGGATGGTCGTCATCTCTCGCAAACTCATTCAGCAGGTCGATAGCCGTCTCCGCAATGAAGGCGGAGGGACTCAACTCTGGTGGCCCGGGTTCATGAGAACAAAAGGGAAATTCACGTCCGTTTGGCAGACGCCGCGCCACGGCATTCCGGGTTTCCCACCCTGAAGTGTCAAGTCGCGAGATGAGATCTTGGCGATAGCGGTCCTGGGCGCCATCGCCATCCCATGTCCCGATCCGATGGTATCCATGATCCAACGGGCTGTGTGGGCCGAGGTGCCACTTGCCGGTATGGGCGGTCTGGTATCCTGCGCGCGACAACCGTCCCGGCAGCGTCTCCAAGGGATTTGGGAGCGATTCCCATTGAGTGACACCATGAATGTCATGGATGTTGGTGAAGACCCCGTGATTGTGGGGATAAAGCCCGGTCAACAGAGATGCCCTTGCGGGACTGCACAAGCCGATGCAGCTGTAGGCTCGGTCGAAGCGCATCCCCTCGCGCGTAAGCGAATCCAGCGCGGGCGTTTGTATGATGGCATTGTCGTTGGCGCCCAGGCAATCGAAACGATGCTGGTCGGTCACGACCAGCAGGATATTCGGGCGCGTACGGGTTCCGGGCATGTGGGTTTCTCCTGGCAGTAACTCACGGGCTGCTGTCATCGCGCGCGGACTGCACCTTCAGCACGACCTCCAAAGCTCGCGCGGACTTGGGAAATCTCTTCAACTCGGTGGACACCAGGTGTGGGAAATGCCTCCTACATTTGGTGTCCACCGAAATTTGCCAAACTAAGTAGGTCGTCAAAAATACTGTCCCTGCTGAAACGAAGCCGGACATACCCGATTGATTCGGTAATCCCCCCGAACTTGTTTCGGGGGACGGTTAGGACCACGCTAACGGCGGGAGGCGACAGACAGAATCCCCCCGAACTTGTTTCGGGGGATGGTTAGGACCAC
>MNXM01000258.1 GCA_001872605.1 Armatimonadetes bacterium CG2_30_59_28
GACGACGGCGTATCGGCTGCACGAGCAGGCGGAGACCCTCCAAGACGAGATGGAGTCACAGGCGGCTTTTGAGGAAGGCGTCCGCCAGTGGCGACGGAGGATGAAACAGGAGAACCAGGACAAGGTGATTATCTTCGTGGGAGACAAATACGGGATTCTGCACGTAGCGGAGTTGGCGGTGCTCACGGGAGTGCGCCTGAAGAAGATTCCGCCGGAGTTAGGCACGAGGGATGACATCTCGCGCCGCTACGGGGTGGAAAGGGGGTGAGCTTATGATACAATCCCAGGACAATCGGTGGCTCTTTTTTCAGGACGCGTGGCTTCGGTGTGGACATAGTCCCTTCGGATCTTTACGGGCAGGGCGCAAGTCAGATTTGTGAGATGTGCTGGCAGTCAGCCCCATTGCCCCCCTGCAATCAGGAGTGAAAAAAAAACGATATCGGGGCTTTTCGAACACTACAGCAGTTTCCGTAGCAGCATCGCAGGCGGACTCTTTGAGTCCACGCTTTTCGAGATAGCACTATGGCAACACCGATCGTACCGCTTCGAACTCACAGAGTTCGCGGTGTATCGCTATCTTGACGAACCGGATGGATCTGCCGGCCTTGCTGGTTTGCGACTTAGACCATCGCCGTTGGGGAATCGAGCTCTTTTTCCGTTTCATGTAGAACTACCTGAAAGTAAAACGGTTCCTCGGACGTTCCGAGAACGCCGCGTTGATTGCGTTATACAGGAGGGGTCAAACATCGGCTCTTTGCGAGGATACCGCACCATGAGATCACGGAGTACCTAACACGGTTGCAGCTTGGGTGACTCGAACTCGCAGAGTTCGAGAAGGTAAGGGTTGAGCACGCGTGCCAGCCTCCGATTGGTATCGGACTCTATGAGTCCGCGTGGAACCTCAAGGGTCGATCATTTATCGCACAACAAAACCCCGCACGACGGGCAGGAAGAATCGCTTCCACGGTGCGGTTACAACGCAGTAGGCACTTTTTGCATCTAATGTTGCACGCGCCAGTAGACCACGAGCACGCGGCGGCACACTCAACCAGGTCGCGCAACTCGTACGAGACGAATGGCTGAAGCCTTGCACGCTGAAGGTGCAGCGACATCAGGCAATCAACAAACGGGAGGTTTGGAATATGGAACAAAATCGGAGACGCCAAATCCTTGATCGAGGCGGGTTGGAGATCAACTGGCCCGGCGAACCGTTGTTGGGCAGTGCCTACGGTGAAGCAGAGATTGAAGTCGTCACGCAGACGATCAGGGAGTCGATGGACCCGACGGTTGGCTTCGGGTTCATTTGCAGGGAAATCGAGGAGTTCGAGGCAGCATTTGCCGCGTACTGCGGAACCGCGGACGCGGTCTCCATCAACGGTGCAGGGACGGGGCTGGACATGGCGATGATGTGCCTCGACCTGGAACCGGGAGATGAGGTGATTTGCCAGTCGGTCAACTTCCGCGCCGCGCCGATGGCCATCGTGGGCCAGGGCGCGCGCTGGATTCCGTGCGAGGTGGATTCCCGCACATTCCAGGCGGACCCCGAAGACGTGGAGAGGCGCGTCACCCCACGCACTCGCGCCATTTTCGCGGTGCACATGAATGGGCTGTCTTCCCCCATCGACGATTATCTCGAAATCGCAGAACGCCACCCGCACCCGAAACACGGCCCGCTGAAGGTGATTGGCGACGCGGCGCGCGCTCTCGGTGGCGGATACAAGGGACAGAAGATCGGCAAGGCGGGATGGATGACCGTGTTCAGCTTCCACACGCAGAAGAACATGACCACCCTCGGCGAAGGAGGCGCCATCGCGACGGATGACACCGAGGTCGCCAAGCGGCTGAGGCAACTGCGCCAATTCGGTGGCGCGGAAGGCTGGGGCAGCAACTACAAGATGACGAAAGTGCAGGCTGCGGTTGGAATGGTTCAACTGCGAAAGCTGGACGAAATGATCGAATCCCGCCGGAGGCTCGCCAAAGCTCGCGACGAGATGCTGGCTGGGCTGGAAGAACTCATCACGCCCTACGAACCGCAGGACTGCAAGCACTCATATTATCTCTACACGCTGCTCGTGCAGCAGGCGTGGGCGGGAAAGAAGCGCGACCGACTGATGTCCATTCTACGCGAGGACTTCGGCGTCAACACCATCGTCGCAAACCCGCCGGTGCACTCGACCATTCCCTTCCTCAAACAGCACACCGGCGATTGTTCTCTGCCAGTGTCGGAAGAGGTCGCTGCACGCCTGTTCTGTGTCGCGATCCATCCCTGTATGAGCGACGCCGACAACGAATACCTCTGCGCGGCGTTGTGGGAGACAGTGGAGAAAGTGCGCGACGCGAGGTAACAGAATCGAGAACTCTGTGGGTTAGAGCTCCGGCTTTGACAGTCAACGACAGAACTGGAGTTCTATCCTACTGAACCGCGGTCTTCGCCAATCGTTCGCCAAAGGCGCGACCTGCGGCGAGGTCGCCTTTGCTCGCACCAAGCAGGAAGATCGCCTTCCCCGGCGCCACATCCGGAGATGGATCGAACAGCATGTAATTGAACCCGCTGCCCCCGGAGCTGACCTGCAGGTCGCTGAAGCCGGGCGCGTTGAATCCCACCCCGAAGAACTCCTCAGTCACCTTGTCGCGAACCATCAGGTAGCTGGCGGAGAGGTCGGCGGACTTCAAGGGCAGGAACGCCACTTGTCGCCATGGCCGCAACTGCTCGCCGGTCTTCCTGGGGATGATCATGACGTCATTCGAGCCATCGAGGCTGATGCGACTCATGAGGTAGTAGTTCTGCTTGACGGATGCGGCATCGCCAAAATCATATTCGAGGCGAACGAAGTCATCGCCCGACTCAAGCGTCGCCTTCATGGTAACGGGCCTTCCTTCGGGAGTCTTTGATGCGAGCGCGATCTCGGCGCGCTTCCCGTCGGACTTGCGCGAAACCTCCGCCCAACCACCCCCCCCACGCATACAGCACGAACCCGTAAGGGTACTCACCCTTCACGAGAACGTCGTTATTCGTCTCCCGCAATACGAGGTCGTACAACACTCCTGCGCCGGGGATGAAGTTGGCCTTGATTTTTTCGTTCTCAAGAGCGATGAGCCGCGTCTTGCCGCCCTCGACGCCACTGGAGTGTGACTTCACTGCAAGGAATTCCTCGTAGGCAACCGTGCCGCGTGCAAGGCGGATGGGGAGCTTCTTCTGGAAAGGCAATCCTCTCACCGTCCCCTGGATCGTGACTTCCCCCTCAGCCACTCGAGAGGCGCCGCCCTCATCCTTCAGTTCCGCTTCTGCAGCGATGCTCCCGGAGGCGTCGGCCTTCAGCTTGAATTGCCTCGGGGTCGCTGAAAATTCCTCGGGGGTTTTAACCTCCACCGTCAGGTCGAAATCGTCGGGACGAACTCTGCAGATGCCCGATATCCGCAGCGAATGGTCACGATCCGTGGCCGGCATGATGGTACGGTCGGCGTTGAGAACGTCGATCTCGACGGCGGACTGCACTTCAAGCTCCAAGGAGGGAGACACGCGAGGTTGAGCGCCGGGTCGCTCCGCCACGATCTGGACGAGCAGATGGCCGGGAGCGGCATCAGGCGGCACCGCTGCGGAGAAGGAAACCTCCTGCGCGGCGCCCGGTCTCAGCGACACCTTGAACGGTTTCTCCACAACCGCCAGCGGCGCGGCAGCGTCCGCGCTCAATGTCGCGTCGAACGGTCTTCGCGTGGTGTTGATGATCCTGCCTTTGAGCCGCACAACTTCGCCTGGAAGAACGTGATAGTGGTCCGCAGAGATACCGACGAGTGGCTCATATTCGTTCGTCAACAACACGGCAGCAATGCCCTCAAGACGCGGCAACGTCAGGCTAACCGCGTTCGCTCCAGCGGTCAGCGCCAGCGGCTCCGGCATGGCCGTTTGCTGCTCCCCGCTCAAACGGTTCATTGGCAATATGTAGGCGGCGGTCGGCTTTACATCCGCGTCGACTCGAACGGTGCAACGTAGGTTGCTGATGAGAATGTGGTATTGGTCGGGAGGAGAAGATTTGTGATCCATTCCTTTCTGCACGACGCGGTTGGCGAAACCGACCCAGTAGTCATTCCCCTGTCGGAAGGACTTGGCGCGGACCGCGCCGATGGCATCGGTCACCCCTTGCATGGTGACGCTGGAATAAGCTCCAGCATCCCGAAGGAACCGGGAAACAAGCTGCGCCCAAGTTCGGTGGCCTTGCAAAGCAACCGCTTGCCTGCCGGCAGTGTCGGGACGGAACCAGGAACCGAAGGCGTTGTCATCGATCACCTGCGAATCGGTCCGGTCGATTCCCGCAAAATCCTGCGTCCATGACGACTGATAGATCGAGCCCAGGTCGGCGCCCACGTAGAGCACGCGGCCCTTTCCCGCGTTGCGTTCAGTCACGACCGGTTTGCCATCCGTTGTTTGTGCGACGATTTCCACATCCGGCTGAACTTCCCTTGTAGAAACGGCAAGCATGACGGGGAAGTCTTCGCCACTGGAGCCTTTCAGCAACTTCACACCGCCCATGTCTGCTGCCTGTTTACTGCCAACCAGTTCCTCCAGTCCAAATCCGGGAGAACCAACGGTGACGTTTCTTCCGTCTGCCTCGGCCGCCCCACGGACAAAAATCAGGTGTCCGCCCTTTTCGACGTAGTTGCGAAACCCCTGCGCTTCAGGTTCCGAGAAGCACCGGGCAAATGGGCCGATGATGACGACAGGGAACTCGCTGATTCGGTGGATCCCCGATTCCGAAAAGACGCGGTAGTCCACGTTGAGGTCCTCCAGCAACAGAAAGATCCCGTTGATTTTGCGATTTTCAATGCCATTCAGGTCCAGTGTCTTTTCGCTCTGGTAAACGCCCACCTGCGGAGGGCGTTGTTTGGAGAGCAAAAATGTCCTGCCGAGGGTGCGCACCAACTGATTGAGATTACGGGAAGCGGTGTAGATGGGTTCCTTGCGTTTCCAGCCGAGTGTCGAGTTTGCAGCCCCCTGGTAGTAAGTGTGATCAGGAGTTCCCCCGATGCACACGTGAGACAACCCGGATCGTCCCGCTGCGAGCTGGAACATCATTTGCACATAGTCGGGATTGTAGTCGGGAGGCATGCAGAGTGCGTTGGCGGATTTGCCGGAGGACTCGGCTACGTCGCGTGGGATCGCCATGCGGTGCGCGCCGCCGCCAAAGTCGATCCCGTGCCGCATGAGAATATCGGTGGACCCCGGCCAACTCCACCAGTTGGCCGCACAGACCGGAGACCCCCAGAACGGAAGCGACCAGACCACAAGATGGTTGGGGTCGTACGCGTGGAGCGTCTGAGTCACGAAGGCGGCGAAGTCCAACTGCGCCCATACGCGATGTTCCTGAAAGTCCACCCATGCCTGCGAGGTGTCAGGCCTTTGGGGTGGCGTCACTGCTTCCAGCGAGGGAAATGCCGTCCCCCATGCCTGGTTGATTGCTGCCAGGTTCTGGTACTTCTTCAGCAGTCTCTCCCGAAACACCTTGAGCGATGGCTCCTCGTAGCCTCCCCAGTCGGAATAGGAGTATTCGTCCTGGGGATAGTAAGTAGGTCGTCAAAAATACTGTCCCATAGTTCCCGAAAAGGTAGTGGGGGGTTATGCTATTTGATAGTTTGATTCGGTAATGGCAATCCCCCCGGACTTGTTCCGGGGGAAGGTTAGGTTCACGCTACAACCCGGACGCCGCGCAACCTCTTCTTCAATCCCCCCGGACTTGTTCCGGGGGAATGTTAGGTTCGCGCTACAACCCGGACGCCGCGCAACCTCTTCTTCAA
>MNXM01000178.1 GCA_001872605.1 Armatimonadetes bacterium CG2_30_59_28
GTTTACCGGATGTGGCTCACGGTGTTAAGTGTGTCTGAGAGTCAGCCATCGGGGGAGAGGGCGCGAACCCAAAGGGTTCGAGGGTGAGGGGGAAAGGTGAATTTTCATCCGTAACGAGTATAGTTAGTTCACGTAGTCCTTCAGGCGTCTGCTGCGGCTGGGGTGACGCAGCTTTTTCAGCGCCTTCGCTTCAATCTGGCGTATGCGTTCACGGGTTACCTGAAACACCCGGCCCACTTCTTCCAGCGTGCGTGCGTACCCATCGTTGAGCCCGAAGCGCAGTTTGAGCACTTCCCTTTCCCGCTCATTGAGAGTGGCGAGGACGCTCTCCAACTGCTTCCGCAGGACGGTGTTTGAGGCTACTTCCGACGGCGAGTCCGCTTTTGCATCCTCGATGAATTCTCCCAGATGAGAATCCTCCTGCTCGCCCACCGGCGTTTCGAGAGACAGCGGCTCAGGCGCGATGCGAATGATCTCGTTGATGCGATCCACGGTCATATCCAGTTCGGCGCCCAGTTCCTCCGGAGTCGGCTCGCGTCCCAAGCGCTGCATCAGTTGTCGCGATGCCTTCAGCAGGCGATTGATGGTTTCCACCATGTGAACAGGAATGCGGATCGTGCGTCCCTGATCGGCAATTGCGCGCGTGATCGCCTGACGAATCCACCAAGTGGCATAGGTGCTGAACTTGTAGCCCTTGCGGAAGTCAAACTTTTCCACCGCCCGAATCAGGCCGATGTTGCCCTCCTGAATCAGATCGAGGAATGACATAGTGGTTCGGGCACTGTACTTCTTGGCAATGCTCACAACCAGCCGCAGATTGGCTTCGGTCAACTGCCTCTTGGCTCCCATGTCTCCTTGCTCGATGCGCTTGGCGAGGGAGACCTCTTGGGAGGACGTAAGGAGGGACACCTTCCCGATGTCGTGGAGATACATCCGTACGGCATCATCAATGGGAATGCCCTCCATCGTCGCCAAATCGTCTTTTCTCAACACAGAATCCACACCACCCTTCCCGGTGTCACCGCTGCTTACGGAGTCGAAGAGCCAACCACGATTCAGGGATTCGACGGCATCGGATCGGTGTCCATTTCCGTCGTCGCCGTCCTCAACCTTATCCACGACCTTAATCCCCTGTCCCTCAAACGCATCCAATAGCGACTCAATGCCAACGTCGTCCAGATCGATGTCGTCACTGAGGGAGTCGTTGATCTGGTCGTAGGTGAGGGTGCCGCTGGTCTTGCCCTGCGCTAACAGTTTTTCAATGCGCGCCTTCTCATCGGCAGGCGCGCTCTCGACAAGCTGATCGAGTTCCACGGGCGGTTCCTGCTCGTCGTAGAGCTCGTCGGCGTCAAGATGCTCATCGTGCAAAGCCTCCGGTTCATCAACCGCCGTTGTCAGTGCTGAATGCTGTTGCGCTTTTCTGCGACGTTTGGTGGATTCTGTGCTGCCTGTTTCTTCCTGTGTGCTGCGTCTGGGCAATGCCGTTCACCCCCTTTCTCGGATGTTCTTGTGGATGGTTTTCGCTCCAGTCATTGTGATAATTCTACACGCAGAGGTGTTTTCCTCTCGCGTGGGGGAATTTTTTTCCGAGGTACCGCGATTCAGGTGCAGGGGAATTGAAGCCGGTTCCACTCCTCGGAATCGACAGTTTCCCCGGCATCGATCCGCTTGGCCAAGTTCTCGATCTTCTCCCTCGTCTCTTTCTTTTTCCAATAATCGAGGATCTTCCGAACGCGATCGTCCACGGCCCCTTCGTTCTTCAGAAAGCTCGTTTCCTGAACCAGCAGTTCAGATACCAGCTTCCGCAGGTCGTCCGACTTCGCAGATTCGGTGTCCTGTCCGAGCCACTGCTCTACCGAAATCTCGCCGCCCGCGGATACCTGCCGCGTCAGCCAGCCCGCGATCTCCCGGTCCTGCGGATCGATGAATTTTTCCGGACGAAGGGGTTCAAGCAGATCCGGCAAGATGTCCCTTTGCAACATTGCTGCCAGAAGGTCCCGTTCCGCGCGCACAATCCCCCGCACCTTCATGGAAATGGTCGGAGATTCGCTCGAAGACGCCGGGCGCTGGGCGGCTGTCGGTTGCGGACGCCGCGACGAGTGCGGAGTGCTCCCCGCGTGCTCCGACCGTGTTCGCCTTCGCCGATGCATGTCGACCTCACGCCGAATTGCTTCCGCAGCGCGAGTCACTCGCTGCAAATCTGGCGAACACCATTCCTGCGCCAGCTTGACGGCCAATGCTTCCCGTTGTACGGGACTCACGATCTCGGCGATGATGGGGACCGCCGAGAGGATCATCTGGGCGGTATACTCGTCTTCGCTGAGTCGCCCGGCCGATTTGTTCTCAGAGAACTGCCGAATTGCCTGTCGAATCCGATAGTCTACCAGCGAGACGGCCGAATCAACCGCCTGACGCATTGATTCCGCGCCGCGTTTTCGGACGAGGTCGTCAGGGTCCAGTCCGTCCGGTATCTCCACGATCCGGACGGACATCTCCTGTTCCTCGAACAGTCCTGCGCTCCGCAGGATGGCGTTCATGCCCGCAGAGTCCGCATCGTAAGCAATGTACAGGTTCCGAGTGTAGCGAACCAGGCGGCTCAGGTGTTCCGGAGTAATGGCGGTGCCCATCGTGGCCACCGAATTCACAAAGCCGTACTGGTGCAGAGCGATCTGATCCATGTAACCTTCCACGACGATGGCTGCGTCCGCTTCGCTGATCGCGCGGGAAGTTAGATCGAGACCGAATAGCACCGCCCTCTTGCTGAAAACCTCGTTCTCCGGCGAATTAATGTATTTGGCGGGATCATCACCCAACGCCCGACCGCCGAAACCGATCACACGGCCCTGAACGTCCCGGATGGGAACGATCAACCGGTTCCGAAAGTAGTCGTAGTGCCCCGTCCCATCGTTGCGTCGTCGAATGAGTCCTGCCGCCTCGGCGATGTCCGCACTGGTCTTGTGGCGCTGCAGGTAGGTCCAGAGAGAATCCCAAGAATCAGGCGCGTATCCCAGGCGGTACTGCTGAAGGATTCCCTCATCCACGCCGCGTTCCTGCCACTTTGTCAGGCCGTGACTTCCCCGTGTGTCGTTGAGTATGCTGTGAAAAAACCTCTCGGCCTCAATGTTGGCCCGCAGGATTTTCTGCCGACGCGTTTCCTCCTGGGGGGTCCGCTGGCTTCGTGAGAAAGTCAACCCGGCGCGAGAGGCGAGATGTTCTGCCGCCTCCGGGAAACTCATCTTCTCCATCTTCATCACGAAAGTGAACACGTCGCCGCCCTCGTGACACCCGAAGCAATGCCAGAACTGTTTCTCGGGATTGACCATGAACGAAGGCGTCTTCTCCTGATGGAAGGGACACAGTCCCCTGAGGCGTGCTCCTGCCTTTGTCAGGTTGACGTAGCCTCCCACCACGTCGACAACGTCATTGCGTTCCCGGATTTCGTCGATGGTTGCTCCTGCCATATCACTGTCTCAATTCGACACGCTCTCCCTGTATCCTCTTCTCTTGAGAAATCGTGCGCGTGCGTTTCCCGGTGACGCTGCGAGGAGTTTTCTCCCATTGGCGGATTGTGCTACACTCGGTGTGCACGTAGGCAACAACCTGAAGATGAGGACACCACCATGACTCAGGACGCGGAACCAACTCTCGCCGTCGACGGAGGAACTGCGTATCGCACCATGCCCTTCCCAGCCAGAACTCCCTTCGGGGACGCGGAGATCGAGCTCGTCACGCAGGCGATCCGGTCGCAGAATCTGTTCGGGCTTGGCGGGAAGATGGTGAGCGAATTCGAGAAAAGGTTCTGTTCGCTCTACGGCGCGAAGCACGCGGTTGCATCAACCTCCGGCACCGCGGCGATCCACATCGCTATCGGTGCAGTCAACCCGGAACCCGGAGACGAGATTATCACCGCGCCCATCACCGATGGAGGCACGATCGTTCCCATCCTCTACCAGAACGCCATCCCCGTCTTTGCGGACATCGACAACAGCTACAATATGGCCCCGAAAAACGTTGAGAGCAAGACGACCAATCGGACGAAGGCCATTCTCGTCGTTCACCTCTTCGGCAATCCCTGCGATATGGACGCAATGGTGGACATCGCTCAGCGTCACAAGGTTGCGTTGATTGAGGACTGCAGCCAGGCGCACATGACTGAATACAAAGGAAGACTCCTCGGCACTATCGGCGACTTCGGCTGCTTCAGCCTTCAGCAAAGCAAACACATGACTACCGGCGACGGCGGTGTTACCATCACCAGCCGGAGCGATCTCTCGGAGCGGATGATGCTCTTTCGTGACAAAGGCTGGACCCGGAAGCCCGGCTGGGGTGCGCGCTCCTATGCCTTCCTCGCCCCCAACTACCGGATGACCGAGTTGCAGGGCGCGGTGGGCATCGCGCAAACGGAAAAGGTCATGGAAGTTGTCAGCGCACGCAACAGGCTTGGCTCATTGCTCACTTGCTCACTTCAGGGAGTTCCGGGCATCGAGCCAGCTCCCGTGACGGAAGGTGGCAAACACTCCTACTGGGCTTACCCGCTCCGCATCCTCGATTGGCCCGCTCGTTGCTTTGCCGAGTCCCTGTCTGCAGAAGGCATCCCCGCGAATCCGGGATACATCGGCGAACCCATTTTTCTCTGCATGGAGGCCCTTGCCAGCCGAACCACCTTTGGCAATTCGCACCATCCCCTCGATGGTTGTCACGGCGGACGCGTCCCGGAATACTCCAAGGGAATGTGTCCGCAAACTGAGGAGGAGCTTTCCCGGCTGGTGGTTATTGGGATCAGCGAAAGCATGTCCGAGGAGGACATTCGTGACATGGCTGGCGCGATCAGGAAAGTTGCGGCGCGACTCCCGAAGGGATAGATTCACCTGACGTAAAAACTCCGGTGCCACTCAATACTGATGCCGAAGCTGAAGCATTATCCTACGGCAGAAAACGTGGATCCTTAACCTTAACGAGTATATGAGTCAGCCGACCTTGTCCGGTCTGGAGGAACAGCGGGAGCTGCCGTTTCCGACCCTGACCCTGAAGCGGCAGACCTACAAGCTCTTCGGGCTGGTGACCAATCTGGACTGGGCGCGAACTCGCAGAGTTCGCCTCACGCACTCGGACAGGATGTACAGGATTGACAGGAGGAAGCGACGAAGGAACGTGATAGCGGTTGCGTGTAACCTTGCACAGTTCGCCAAGCTGACTCCTTCGAACCGTCGTGCGTGGAAGGCCCCACCGAACTGCCGAAAGGCCAGTGACCGACCGGTCTGCGCGAACTCGCAGAGTTCGCCCTCATCCTGTGCATCCTGTGCACTCCGTGAATCCTGTCATCAGGTTATGCCTGAGCGGACAAGTGCAAGTAATTGCCGGTCAGGATATGATACCCAGAAACTTGTCCGGAGGGTAGTAAATTGGCTAAAAAACGTCGAATGAACAGAGGCGTCGCGAGATGGTAGCGGCCGTTCGGAGAGGCGACTCGAAGCGATCTGTGGCCCGGCAGTATGGGGTTGCATTGTCCACGGTTCAATTGTGGGTAGATCGCGCTGCGGGGAAACGTCTTGACCGAGTAGACTGGAGCGATCGTCCCAGTGGT
>MNXM01000176.1 GCA_001872605.1 Armatimonadetes bacterium CG2_30_59_28
GGAAGGTGGTCGAAGACCGGATGGGGGTTGTTACTGTCCCCTTTCACTCGCGTAGGTTTCCCCAACCTTTCGTTCATGCCTGCCCGGCCCCAGGGGACTGATTACCACCACGCATCACAAATCTGACTTGCACCCGCATACGGCACGTCGCCGTGTGGCGCAGCGGAACTCGCTGGCTCTAATGAAAGGGCGAGGGGAAGAAAAAGAAGAGAGCGCGCGCCGCTGCCAGGGATGAGGCATGAAGGGGCGAAGAGGAAATACTTCTCCCGGGCTTGGCGCTCCCCAGCTTCTGCGCTGGGGTACTCTACTTGACCGGGAAGTACCCGACCTGGCTGACGATTTTCCGACCTTCGCTGGACAGACACCAGTCCACATACTTCTTCACTGCGCCCGTGGACGCGCCGCGGGTGTACATGAAGAGAAACCGGCTGATGAGGTACTTGCCCAACTTGACGTTGGCGGCGGTCGGCTGATAGGCGGGAGATTTCGTGGGTGCATCCCGAAATTACGGAGATTGCCGTAGGATAAAGCTCCAGCTTTGTCAGTGGCAGACCTCTTTCCCGCAATTCCAATGTGCATCTGACAAAGCTGGAGCTTTATCCTACGGCAATCTCCGTAATTTCGGGATGCACCCACGAAATCTCCCGCCTATCAGCCGACCGCCGCCAACGTCAAGTTGGGCAAGTACCTCATCAGCCGGTTTCTCTTCATGTACACCCGCGGCGCGTCCACGGGCGCAGTGAAGAAGTATGTGGACTGGTGTCTGTCCAGCGAAGGTCGGAAAATCGTCAGCCAGGTCGGGTACTTCCCGGTCAAGTAGAGTACCCCAGCGCAGAAGCTGGGGAGCGCCAAGCCCGGGAGAAGTATTTCCTCTTCGCCCCTTCATGCCTCATCCCTGGCAGCGGCGCGCGCTCTCTTCTTTTTCTTCCCCTCGCCCTTTCATTAGAGCCAGCGAGTTCCGCTGCGCCACACGGCGACGTGCCGTATGCGGGTGCAAGTCAGATTTGTGATGCGTGGTGGTAATCAGTCCCCTGGGGCCGGGCAGGCATGAACGAGAGGTTGGGGAAACCTACGCGAGTGAAAGGGGACAGTAACAACCCCCATCCGGTCTTCGACCACCTTCCCCCGTTATCACAGGGGAAGGGCCGTTGACGTAAGTTGGGTGAACATATCGATAGTAATAGAACACCGAAAGAAGTAGTTATTGCCTTCCCCTGTGCGAACCGTTTCGGTTCGATAACGGGGGAAGGTGGTCGAAGACCGGATGGGGGTAGGGGTTGTTGCATGAACCCACTCAGGACCGACAAACCGCGAGCTGCGTTACACAATCACTGTCGGGTTTCAGGCTACAGGCGTCTATGGTTCCGGCTGGGGTGGATAGGACTGATTATCACAAATCTGACTTACACCCCACGTATGCTCGGCGCTTGCGGTCCGGGACACTTTCTCGTATGATCCCATTCGGTTGAGAGGGAGGAATGGAAATGTCTCTACCATGGGGGTCAGCGACTCGATGGGTTGCAGCAGTCCTTTGCTTTCTCGCGGCTTCCGGCGCGGCGAAGGCGGCGCGGGTGTTTGATGCCGATGTTCCCAGCATCGTGTCGCACAATGATGTGGTTTACCTTTCACCTGCGCGGCAGGGGTGGGAAGGATTACCGTTGGGGAATGGCGCGTTAGGCGCGATGGTGTGGCAACCGGAAGAGCTGATATTCCAGCTCAACACACCGCTCTCGGGGGTGTACGGCGGCGCCATTTGCCGGCTAAGGCTGGGAACACTGCCAGGCACGATGGTGGGAATGGCATCCTACCGACAGCAGTTGTCTCTCCACACCGCGACACTCACGACGGAGGTTGTCAGCGACTCGGGCAAGGTCCGCATGACCTCCTTCATGCCCGCGGATACGGACGCGCTGGTCGTCCAGGTTGAGGACACACGGGAGGACGTGAAGGAACGCTCTGCCGAAGTGGAAACGTGGAGGAAGTCGGCGTCGGTCTCGACGGAGGACAACCTGATCCTCGTCACGGATATTTTGAAGCACGCAGGAGAACCGGACTATCGCTTTGCTGTCGCCGTCGATTTGGAGACGGAGAAGGACGGCGCGGCGGCCGTGGGTAGCAAGCTGACAACTACCAGCCGCAAGTTCACCGTGTGGCTTGCTTTCGCGGCAACGCGTGAGAAGGACGTGGACGTAACCGCGTCGGCGAAAGAGAAACTCACTGCGCTTTGGGCGCGAGGTGTTGAGAAGGTCAGGCAACGCCACGATGAGTGGTGGGCCGCGTTCTGGAAGAAGTCGTTCATCAAGCTGGACTCCGAGGACGGAGTTGCCGATTACGTCGCCAATCTCTGGTACATGCACGTCTACGCGATGGGCGCCGGTTCGCGCGGGGAAGTCCCCCCCAAGTTCAATGGCGGTCTCTGGACGGACAACTACGACGAGCGGGAATGGGGGCCCGCCTATTGGCATTGGAACACACAGGAGACCTACTGGCCGCTGTACGCCGCCAACCATCTGGAACTGTTGAGGCCCTACTTCGACATGTACTGGAGCATGTTGCCAACGGTAAAGCAGTGGACGAACGACGTCTGGGAGTTGGACGGCGCGCAGTATCAGGAGAAGATTCCGTTCGACGGCGTGATGGGGAAGTGGGCGACGGAGCGCGGGCCGCACCCACGCGTCCCGACACCCAGGACCGTCGCGCACACCAACCTGATCCTCTCGTCCTCCGCTGAGATTGTCATGCAGTTCTGGTGGAACTACCTCTACACGGGAGATGAGACGTTTCTGCGGGATCGTGTCTATCCATTGATGAAGGAGGTGGTGACGTTTCTCGTCGGCTACCTTGAGAAGGACTCGCGCGGCTTCTACAGCATGGACCCCTCCAACGCGCACGAGTCGTTCTGGAAGGTGAAGAATCCGACGACGGATCTGGCTGCCATTCGGTACGTGTTTCCTATCTTCATCGACGTGAGCCAGAAGCTGCATCTCGACTCCGAGCTGAGGGCCGCATGTCAAGAACGTCTGGATCATCTGGCGCCGTATCCGGTGAGTCCGGACACAGGCGCCATCATGCCCTACGAGCTGAGACCAAATGAGCAAATGGAATGGCGCAACGCCGAGAACCCCGACCTTTTCCCCATCGGCGTCTTCCCGAACATCCTCGCGGGAAGCCCGGACTACGAGTTGGGTCTGAAAACCTTCTACCACCGCAAGAACGTGAACGGCTACGGATGGACCACGGACAGCATCGCCGCGGCCCGTCTCGGACTGGCGGACGCGTTGCCTGACGGGGAGTCCGCAAAACAGAGCGGTCTGGAATGGCTTCTTCCCCTGCACGCGAATTACTACCAGAACTATCCCTGCGGACTGCAGGACTACTATGGGCGCAAATCCGGCAAGCATCCGTACCTCGAGGGTAGCGGGACGATGTCCACCGGTGTGGGCGAGATGCTCCTGCAAAGCTGGAACGGTGTGATCCGTGTCTGTCTCGCTCTGCCGAAGGCGTGGTCAGCCGATTTCAAGCTGTTGGCAATGGGCGGCTTTGAGGTAACCGCACACGCGGAGAAGGGGCGCGTCAAGCTGCTGCAGGTTCTCAGCCAGCGGGGCGAGCCGATGGCGATGATGAACCCGTACATCGGCGCGGCCGTTGTCTCCGCGTCAGGCAGACAAGTCCTGAAGGCGACGGACAGGTTGCTGAATTTCCCCACGAAGATTGGAGAGGTTTACACGGTCGCTCCGGCGGAAGCATCTTCCGCCGTCCGTCGTGTTTCGGCAGAACGCAACGAGAGACCGAAACGTCTCACCCCCGCCAGTCCGCGATGGATCGGCAGACAGGAACTCGCCTCTGTTGTGTGGAATCCTCCGATAGAACCTGATGCGCCGCCGCCGCCCATACCAGTCGCCAAGCCACAGCGACCGCGGAACCCGGAAGTGTATCCTGTGTTCTTCGACTCCGCTCCGGAGATCGACGCCGACCTGAGCGACCTCGCGTGGCAGGGCGCGACGCCAATCGGGCCGTTCTTCCTTCTGGGCGAAGAGTCCGGCGCCGCCGAACAAATGGAAGTCCGGATCGGATATGATGGCGAGGCGCTCTACCTGGGAATCACGTGCTGGGAGTCGAAGATGGATCGGGTCTCGGCGGAGTACATCGCGGCCGCCGAGAATCGAGACGCGGATATTTTTCGGGATGATTCCGTCGAGATATTCCTGCAACCGACTCCCGGACCCTACTGGCACTTCGCCGTCAACGCTCTGGGCGCCATCTTCGACGCGCGCGGGGCCACCGCCGCGAACGACGATTCCCGGATCAACCCCAACTGGCAGGCCGCGGCGACGCGACGGAGCAACCGCTGGACTGCGGAGGTGGCGATCCCGTTCAACTCCATTATGCCCGAATCTCCCCAGGCGAACGACGCATGGGGATTCAATATCGGGCGCAATGAGAAACCCCACGGCGAGTTGTCCACATGGGCGCCACTGTCGGAGCGGACCTTCCATCTCCCCAACGACTTCGGGCGCATCGTCTTCTCCCGTGGAGCAACCCAGCCGCCGCAGGCTATCGCCAATCCCGACCTCGTCGGGCACTGGACATTTGATGCGCTCAAAGGCGTCTGGGCGGTGGACACGTCCGGGCATCGCAACCACGGATTGCTGACCGCGCCCATGAAGCAAGTCGAGGGCAAAGTGGGCAAGGCCCTCGAGTTCACCGGCGCCGGATTTGTGGACATTGCCGATGCGGACTCGCTGGACCTGACAGAGGGGATGACCCTCGCCCTGTGGGTGTGCCCCAAGCGAAAAGACTCGATGCGTCTAATTGACAAAGGGCCGGCGGGAGGCGCGGACGGCTATCTCCTCGACACCCACCCCGAGAACAACCTGCGTGTCATCACTCGAATTGCCACGCACCAGGTGAAGGAGACTCTCCCTGTCAACGAGTGGTCGCACGTGGCAGTCACCATGGGTGCCGGTACACTGCGAGTCTACATGAACGGCAAACTCGTGTCCGAAGCCAACGTGCCCGCCAAGCCTCTCACCGTCACCGGTCTCCCTCTGCGCCTCGGGGCGGACAGCGACGGCGGCAGCCGATTCGCCGGGTTGATGGACGACGTCCGAGTATACCGGAAGTGCCTGTCCGCCGAAGAGATCGCGTCGCTGCTGTCGCCGTGATGTTGCCGTTGACACCGTGCGGGGGAGACCGTCACAGACAGGCATGGCGCAAACCCGCCGGCGGGTATCAGTCAGATTTGTGAGAACCTTATGATACACAATTCCAGAAAAATCTGACGCTTTTTTTACATCAGGTTTGCGTTCTGTTATCCTAACCCTGCTTTCCGAAGATATCCGCATCCATGATGATTCATAGGCGGGGGATCCTCGAAATGTAGTGACATGACTGCTTGAGTCGGCGTCGCGATACCTCACTTGGATGTCGTCAGGAGCGGTCTTCACCATCAGATGAACTCGCCCAGCATTCGTTACGAGTGGTAGGCGTACCCGAGGTCCATCAAGGAGGGGGGCAGCCGTTGCGTAGATGGTGTCGCAATCTGTATCGTCATCGTGCGATTTCCCGATCGTCAAGCCGTCACGGATCATTGATTTCCCGGAGATCCGTGCGTTCTTGCAGGTCTGTTCAATACCCCCAAGGCAAAGATTCGGTTGGTATTGGCGTTCCTTCGCGCCTTACACCCACATCACGCACCGATTCCCGACGTTTGCGTCTGAGAATCCGGTTGCATTTTGCGGCCCTTATGAGCGCGAGCGCAACCGCAATGCCACTTGCTACTGAAATTGTTCAGGGCAGCAGACAATCGCGCTGGGGAAGGGGGGTACACCGATAAGACGTTATACTCGTTACGGGTGAAAACAGAGTCAATCCCATTCTTAGTTGAAATTTGCGGCTCCGGTCTGGTCCTGAATTTGTACGTTGCTCGCAAGCCCCAGT
>MNXM01000024.1 GCA_001872605.1 Armatimonadetes bacterium CG2_30_59_28
GCACAAACGAGCTAAACGGCCAAAATGAATCCGTAACGGCACGTATTATATCAGGAGGGGGGGGTTGTCAATTGCGGGAAGGATTTCGATTAGACCCATCTTCCGCTCTAAGGATTCTGCCTGGGCTTGAAGTGCCGCCAACGTTAGCTTCGGCGGTGAGTTCCTGGGGCGTTGCCCCAGGCAACGCTTCAAGCGGAAGATGCGACTAACTCTCCAGACCGGGTCACGTGTTCCGCTTCTTCACGCCCCGAAGGGGCATCGCAATGTAGCCAGGGGCAGCGCCCCTGGTAAAAGAAACGTCCATTTCGCCTTACGCCCTGAAAGGGCAAAACAACATCACGGTTCACACCCCGCGTCCCCGGTCATGCGCACGATCCCGCGGTTGTTTGTCTTGCCCCTTCAGGTGCGAACTCTGCGAGTTCGCGGAATATTTTGTTTGTCGCCTTTGTTCCTGGGGCGTTACCCCAGGCTATGGTGTTGCAGTCCTTCGGACTGGACGGGCGAAATATTCTGTTGGTCGCCCTTGCTCCTTCGGCGGTGAGAAAACGCTTCAAGCGGAAGATGGGATTAGAAAGAATCCATGAATCTCCGGCGAGCTTATTCCGACGGGGTCTCCCATATCGCTGTTCTGCAAACAGACAACTGCATATTCCATGAACCTCGCTATCGTCGTCGAGATGGGTACCGAGTTCGAGCACGAGCTGACATCTATTCAAGGAACACTCATGTCACGACGGGAAACTCTACCCCCACAGCTTCCTATCCAAACTGCGATACTGCACGGCTTCGGCGACGTGATTGGGGAGAATTTGCTCTAATCCCGCCAGGTCGGCAATGGTGCGGGAGAGTTTGAGGATGCGGTCGTAAGCGCGGGCGGAAAGGTTAAGTTGGTGGATGGCTCCCTTTAGCAAGTCCTTGACGGGCTCGTCGATGGGGCAGAAGGTCTTCAACTGCTTCGACTGCATATGCGCGTTGCAGTAGATGGGTAATCCCTCAAAGCGCCGCTGCTGCACCTCTCGGGCGCGGCGCACGCGGTCGCGGATGGGGAGCGAGGCTTCGCCGGTTTGCTCGGACATCAACTGGTCCTGCCGCAGATGAGGCACCTCGATGTGGATATCGATCCGATCGAGCAACGGTCCGGATATCTTCATCAGATACCGGCGCACCTGCTGCGGCATGCAGTTGCAGTTCCGGGTCGGGTCGGTGGCAAACCCGCAGGGACAGGGGTTCATCGCCGCTACCAGCATGAACCGCGCGGGAAAAGTCAGCGACATGGCCGCGCGGCTGATGGTGACAACGCCATCTTCCAGTGGTTGCCGCATCACCTCGAGCACGTCCCGGCTGAACTCCGGCAACTCGTCGAGGAACAGCACCCCATTATGAGACAGGCTCACTTCGCCGGGACGGGGGATCGTGCCGCCGCCGATGAGTCCTGCGTTGGAGACGGTGTGATGCGGGGAACGGAACGGGCGTGACGTAATCAACGCGGTGTTCGCCGGCATCTGTCCGGCCACGCTGACGATCTTCGTTGTCTCCAGCGCTTCGTCGAGATTGAGCGGGGGAAGGATCGTCGGCAGCCGCCGCGCCAGCATCGATTTGCCGCTGCCGGGCGGGCCGATCATGATGATGTTATGTCCGCCGGCCGCCGCCACCTCAAGGGCTCGCTTGGCCGCTTCCTGCGCTTTCACGTCGCTGAAGTCGATGCGATACTCCGGGTTCTCCAGCGCCTCGTCCAGCGGCGATCCCTGAAACGGTTCGGGGCCGCATTCCTTCAACAACTCAATGGTCTGCGTGAGGCAATCGACCGGGAAAACGTGAATACCTCTCACGACCGCCGCCTCGCGCGCGTTTTCCTTGGGGACGATGATGGCTTCTTTCCCGTTGGCTTTGGCGTCCAGCGCAATGGGCAGAACGCCGTTCACCGGTTTGACACTCCCATCGAGAGAGAGCTCCCCAATCGCGACAAACCGCTTGAGCATGGGCTGGGAGATAGTCTCAGAGGCGATGAGGATGCCGAGAGCTATGGGCAGATCGAACGATGGTCCTTCCTTCTTCGTATCGGCGGGGGCGAGGTTGATGACGATTCGACGCCGCGGAAACTCCAGCGCGGAGTTGCGCGTGGCCGCGATGACACGTTCCTTGCTCTCTTGCACCGCCGCATCGGGAAGCCCCACTATGGTGAAGGAGGGGAAGCTGGACGAGACATCCACTTCGACGTTCACGATATAGGCGTCGATTCCCATCAACGCGGCGCTGTCCACGCAGGCAAGCATTGAGGCAGATCCCCTCTCACGAACGGATTCACAAACGACGAGAATTCTACCGCATTGCGGCAGTTTACGCCAGTAAGCTCTTCTTGGACTGAAATTCCAGCATAAGGTTCGATGCCCACGATTTCATATCGGGGGAGTCCCGGCAAAGTGTCGTTCTTATGCTGGAATTTCAGTTCCTGCAAGATGACCGGGCAGACGGGAACCTGGTAATTGGGTAACTGGGATATCGGGGAACTGGGATTGGATGAAGGAATCACGTCGCTCCGCTAAAGGGATTTAACTCGCTCAGTTTCTTTACCGATGTTGTAATCGACTTCGGGAGTTTGAATGCTCAGCCTCTTCAGGGTCTCGACGATGACACTCCCCACCACGATGTTGCGATACCATTTGTGATTTGCAGGCACAATGTACCACGGCGCCCAGTCGGTGTTGGTTTCGCTGATGGCGTCTTCGTAGGCCTGCATATATTCCGGCCAGAACTTGCGCTCATCCACGTCGCCGGGATTGTACTTCCATTGCTTGGCAGGTTCCTTCAGGCGTGCGAGCAATCGCTTCTTCTGCTCCTCCAAGCTGATGTTCAGGAAGAACTTAAGGATGGTCGTCCCTTCCTCCGCGAGCATCTTCTCAAAAGCGTTGATCTGCGCGTAGCGCCTCGACCAGGCTCCCTTTGCGCTGCGGCCATGAACGCGGACGATGAGCACTTCTTCGTAGTGACTGCGGTTGAAGATGACAATCTCGCCTTTGCGAGGGACCTGCGAGTGGACGCGCCACAGGTAGTCATGATCCATCTCTTCCGCCGATGGGACCTTGAAGCACACCACACGCGCGCCCTGCGGATTGACGCCTTCCAGCACATGCCGAATGGTCCCGTCCTTGCCCGCGGTGTCCATCGCTTGCAGCACGATCAGTACCTTGTGTTGGTGCTCCGCGTATAGCCGTTCCTGTAGTTCCTCCAACTTGCTGTTTAGTTGTTTCAGTCGGTTCCTGCCCTCGTTTTTGCCACCGTCGAACGCGGTCGTCTCGTCTGGGTCGTGTTCAGCGAGACGGAGCTTGCGTCCGGGTATGACGCGATATTGGTCCATTGGGTTCTCCCCGCGCATCGTTGCGTTTGTCTTCTGTGTATCAGAGCGCCTGAATGTTTCTCTGGGTGGACACCATTCGTCTCTGGATTTCCCGAGTTCCCATCCGTGCAAACGGAAGAAGGTCACCCTTTCGGCCGCGGCGGTGGGTGCGCACCCATTGAATGCAGGACGCGACGCATGTTCACGAGTCCTTCACGATTCAACTGCAACGCTTCCACGGTTGCGCGTCCGGATGGCGTCAGTCCGAGTATCAAGGTAAAGTCTTCGTTCCACGTGAGATGATCCTCCCATGTCATCTGCCGAGGGTGAAATAGAGGCGTCCTTTCTCCATTGATAGGATCTGGCGACAACGTTTTCACATACTTGTGATTGTTGCATCCTTGGCAGGAGAGCGCCAGATTATCGAGCGCGGAACCCCCGCCTTGTCTCCGGGGGGATGATATGCTGAACAGAATAGGCCTGAACGGAGAACCGCTCCTGGCTGCGGCAGTATTCGCAGAATCCCCGAGCTCGCTTGTGGACGATGTCCCTCAACCGAGCAGCTATCTCACCCGACGGCATACGGAGCGTCCCCAATCGAGAGTTCTTGCATCAACTCGCGCAGAGAGGTCGTGCGGAGTTGTGCCAGCTCGGCCAGATACTCGATCCGTTGAGCCTGGATGTGTTCGACTTCCTTCGTGAGCAGGAGTAGCTCTTCGTGCTCTTCTGGCGAAAGGAATTCGTCATCCCGCTTCGCGATCAGCTCATCATAGCGGCTTCCCAAGTTGAAAGGGATCCCTCGGTTGATCTCCCTATGCAAAGAGGATTCCCTTGGGGGAAGGGACGGAGCGACTCGCTCCGCCCTCAGAGAAATTACCTGCGATACGAAATTCTCCAGTTCGGCGAGGTACAACTGCCTGACGGCTCGCAACAACTCATCGATGGGAACTTCTGCATCAACGTGAACGAGGGGCATCGCCATACATCCCTGCTTTAACTGCTAATTTTTCAGTGAGTCATTGTATACTCGTTCGGGTTGAGAACCCACCCCTCGTAGCTGTCGTAGGGCCCATCTCCGATATGCCCACATGCCATGGCACTGTCCCGTTGTGGGTGTATCGGAGATAGCCCCCACGAAGTACGCATGAGAATGGGTGCATTTTCAGCCTCAACGAGTATAGCACAGACCCGACGCGTGTTGCTGTTCCGACGGCAGCAGAGAATGCTCCCTCACCGTCCCGGATGCTGAATCGCCTCCGCTTGATAGTCCGTGGGCGAGAGGGTTTCCAGCGGGTCGGTCATTGCTCCACGGTATTTCTTCACCGAGTCGTTGCCCTGAAAGGTAGCCCAACGAACCCCGTTGGTGATTACCTTCAGCACGTCGGCATTGTGGTAGATGGGGTAGACCTCGTGGCCCGGGCGGAAGTAGAAGATCCGCCCCAACCCCCGATGGAAGCAGCAACCGCTTCGGAACACCTCGCCTCCCTCGAACCAACTGATGAACACCAGTTCGTCCGGGTCGGGGATGTCGAAGTGCTCGCCGTACATTTCCGTGTTCTCCAACTCGAAGTAAGGCCCGATCCCCCGGGCAATCGGGTGCGACGGAGTTACCACCCACAGTCGCTCCTTCTCGGCCGCTTCCCGCCATCGCAGCAGACAGGTTGTTCCCATCATGCGGCGGAAGATCTTCGAGTTGTGCCCGGAGTGGAGCACAATCAATCCCATGCCATCGAGGATGCGTTGCTGGATGCGATCCACCACCACGTCCTCCACCTCGTGGTGTGCGGCGTGCCCCCACCAGACCAGCACATCGGTCGCGTCCAGCACCTCCGGGGGCAAGCCGTGTTCCGGTTCATCGAGTGTTGCGGTTCGCACGGTAAACCCCGGTTGGGTGCGCAAATGCGCGGCGATCGTCTCGTGCATCCCGTCGGGATACAAGCTCTTCGCCGTGGCGTTCACCTTCTCGTGGCGGAACTCGTTCCAGACCGTTACGCGAACGTTGTCAGAATCCATGTCATCAGCTCCTTGTTTCTTTGGCGAGTAAGTAGCCCTCCAGAATTGCTGTCCCGGCTTCAATGCGGTAAAGTACTCGATAATCACACCCAATACCGAAGCCAGGATCGCAGCAATGGAAACTACAGCAACGAGTCTACCAAATGTTTCTCAGATCCGTCAACTCCTTTTTTCGCCGATGGGCCGGCGGGTGACGCGGGGATGGATGGTCGCGCTCACAGCCCGGGGTTGGTCGAGGTCGGAGGTGGCGGAGGTGTTCGAGTGTCACCCGCGGACGG
>MNXM01000222.1 GCA_001872605.1 Armatimonadetes bacterium CG2_30_59_28
AGGCCTCGAACATTGCCGAGTGGTTCTCCGCGAGCCTAAGGACGCGGGCAGACTCTTGCCTTGGGTACATCGGCTGATTGCCAACGCCAAGGATGTTATTGGAGGAACCCATCGAGGGGTTGCGGATAAGCATCTTGAAAGCTACCTTGCTGAGATTTGCTATCGTTTCAACCGTCGCTTCTGGGAAAAGGAACTCTTCGACCGTTTGGTCCAGGCCTGCGTAACTGTTCCGACGGTCACTTACAAGGAACTCATCGAGCGATCCCCTCGTCGGCGGGAAGCTCTTGGCAGCTAAGTCAATAAGCATTTTACTTATTTGCAATGCTCGTCTTCCTGGCACTGTTTTCCTATAGCTGCTCTCCAAAATCTGGTTCCGTAAATACTATGGCATCAGGCTCTACCCAAACGTTGACCCGCATTAACACGGAATACTTGTTTCAGCACTGGGTCCATTCGCGCGAAGAAGAACTGCAAACTGATACGGATCAAATATACCGTCCGAAAGATTTCAAAGAATTTCCGGCAAGCCGATTCAGAATGCAATATATCTTCTACAAGAATGGTGATTGTGAATGGCACTATTTGGCTCCAGATGATGGTCACCATTTCAAGCCTGGACAGTGGAGAGTTGATCCGAACGACAAAAGTATTCTTCAGATAATTAAAGACGGTGCAACGGGGTCATATAGAATAACTGAGCTAACAAAGAATATGCTGCGAATTGCTCTCATCAGACCGAACCGTTGAAGTATACATGATACTCCCCCAGTCCGAAGTATCGCCCCGACGAGTCGGGGAACCGTTCGATCATACTTCGTTTCCCCAGAATCAAGCGCCGTATTTCTCGACCCATTCCTTGTAGAACTGCGGCTCGTTGCGCGTCATCTCCGCCTTGTATTGCCAGTAGTCCCGGACGTCTGGCACATCGGTAAACCGAACCCCTTTCTCCAGGTATTTGGCGATCATGGTCTTCGTCTCAGGTCCTCGGTCTGCACACCCATGGAATTGCACAGTAACGGGATAACGTCCGGGTAGCCGTGCTCTCGCCCATAGACCTTCGCCGCCACGCCCTGGGAAATGAAGTCGCTGTAGAGTGAGCCGAAGTAGCGCAGGGAATACCACTGCGGCATGTTGAAGTTGTACGTGCGGCCCCAGGTCCATCTGCTCAGCCATCCGGCTTCGTCCAACCGTTCGCCGGAATAATCGTCTGACGTGTAGAACGAGAGGTACACCCTCTCGCTTTTCTCAAAGTCGGAGGGCAGAGAGACGCGCGCGCGCCATTCACCGAACCCTCCCTCCGTGCTCTCCACCGACGGATGGCGGATTTGGAGCAATTTTCTGTGATCCAACTTCCCCGAGTAGGCGGCTTCCCCTCGGAAGGTCCAGAGGTCCGGTGCGAGAGGGTAAGGTTTCGTGGTGGTTTCAGTATTCATCGTGGTTTCCGTTCGTGTCTCCCTTCAAGGATTATTCGACAAGCGCCCGCCTGGCACTCGCATAGATTTCCTCGAGAGCGCGGGCTTTGTCTTCCTCCAACTGATAGGAGTGTTCGTTGAGTAACCGGCGGACCTCAGCCGTCGCGGCTTCAGCTTCCATCGGACGCCCTGAAGCTTCCCACTGTGCCAACATGCGCGCCGGGAACACCTCCGAATCCCATTGGAGCTTTCGGAAGTGACGAGCCGTGCTGTCGGCTTCGAGAAAGCTGCGGGAGTCGTCCGCGAGAATCTCTTCGGCCAACAGCAAGCTCTCTTCGAGAGACTCCTCATACATCAAGGACACTCGTTCAATGTAACTGAAGATCTCTCGGTCATAGATGAGCTGGACCGGGCTGAAGACTTCGTCCACCGACAACGAGCCTCCACCGGAGAACAACCGTTTTCCATGCGCTGCCATCAGTCCGGTGAAGAGCCCTTTCTGCGCGCAGGCCTGCGGGCCGGGATGCTGAGCGGTGACATTGAAGCTCTTGGCGGTGATTTCAATTCCGAGCCTCCGGTTCAACTCTCGTTCCATGAGGGTGCAGATCACATTGGCGGGGCTGCCGTAGACGAAGGTCCCATGTCGCATGTCGAAAGGATACGCATTGACCCAAAGTCCGAGCTTCTCGACGGGAGCGCCGATCGTCTCGAAAATCATGCCTCCTCCGAGCACCTCCGCCATGGCCACCACGAAACCACCCAGCACGGAGGCAGGACTGGAGACGCCAAGGACCGGCATGGTTCCCACACCGACTGCGACCTCAGGTTCAAGCTCACAGCGGTGCAACGCCAACTCGACTTCCTGACCTTCAAAGCGGAGCGGGGACACGAGATGGACACCCGGAGAACTGGACAAGCCCAGCACACGGTAACACTCGGCGACATAGGGCTCGGCTTTCAGATCGGATCGCGGAGCACACGTGGGATAGGAACGGCAGTTCTTCGCCCCGGCGATCAGTTGGGCGAGGCCCTGAAGCGGTGGCGGGATATCCTGCGGAATTCCCGGAGCCGAGCCAGAGATTCTCCAGTCTGCGAGAGCGTCAACCAGACGCGCGCCTTGCTCGATCTCAGCAAGGGTGATTGGACGCAGGTTGCCTTCGAGGTCGACGAGGTGGTGGGCATGAGCGATCGTGCTCAGCGAAAACCCGGCAGGAGGAGCAAAGGGGTGGCACTTGCAGTAACGGCTGAGAAAGCCACGAGCGAGATCCGCGCTGAAGTGAGTCCTCTGGCCGTGAACGGTGATTCCCGGCCGTGCCGCAAGCTGGTTTTTCACCGGTTCCTGTGGCACGACTAACCCCTTTTTCTCCAGCACCTGCAACGCGCTATCGACGACCTTGTCGGCCCACGGGGCCAGTTGTTCCTCCATCGCGTTCGGGAATCCCATTTGGGTCAGAATCCTTTCTGTACACCTGCGCACGAGTTACGGGAGAGTCTCCGTAACTTCCAGCACGGCCAGGCTGCCGGTGGCATGGGTATCCACACTCACCGTCGGCGTCAGGGGTAGCTTGCGGCCGGCGAGGTGGTCGTATATGAAAGTCCTGCTCGTGGCGCCCAGCGCCTTCAGGTCCACGGCCAGTCGCAGCTTCTCGCCGACGCCCTGGTTGCAGTGAGAGACCAACGTGATCAGTGCGCGCTGGCCCTGCCGTTTCAGGAGGTGCACACGGCAGGCCGTGTCCACCTTCGGGACGAGCATCGTCTGCCGTCCCTCTTCGTCCCGGCCCTCAATCGGCTTGACCCCCTCAGGGATCTTCTCGCACTTGACCAGCGAGTCAGCGCGTCGCCCGTTGACATAGTAGTCCTCGACATCGGCAAGCAACGTGTGAATGCGCGAGACGCCCACCATCCACTGCGCGTCGGCGAAGGCGTTGGTGCCGATGTAGTAGCCGATGCCCTTGACCACCGGAGATGTGGAGAGGAGGTCGAATACCTTGAAGCGCAGGCAGGTCAGGCTCTCGGTTTGCACGCCCATGGAGTTGCACAGCAGGGGGATGACATCGGGGTATCCGTTGTCTTTCCCATAGACCTTCGCTGTCACGCCCTGGGAGATGAGGTCGCTATAGAGCGAACCGAAGTAGCGTAGCGAGTACCACTGCGGCATGTTGAAGTTGTATGCTCGGCCCCAGGCCATGCGTTCGGGCAGGGGCAAGTCGTCGGTGCCCGCAGGTCCGAAGGGACCGGCAGTGAGGGTGAGCTTTGCCTCGGGGCACACCTCGCGGAGAGCCTCCGCCAGGTTGGCCGCGACCTTGGCGTAGAGGGCGTTGTTGTAGGCGATCCATTCTTTGCGCTGGGGACCATTGACCGTAGCCGCCGTTACCTGCGTCCGGTCCAGTCCGCGCTGCATGGCGAAGTCCGCGAGTGTCGTCGGATCGTAGCTGAGATACAGGCCTTCCAGCGCGTCGGTGATAAAGCCGGTGTTGCGGTAAGGCAGCCCCAGCTCCTGCGGCCGGGTGATGGTGCGCTGGAGGCCCTTGAGAGCCGACGCCACCCAGTAGCGCCCCTTACCCGCGGCATAGCGCATGTTGAACTCTGCCTTGTTCACGCTGCCATGCCCGCGGACGGTATTCATGTCCGGGTCGTCAGCGTCGCGCGGGGCGACACTCCAGGCGGCGCCGGAGGGGTCGGCGCCGTCCAGCAACTGCGAGTAGTTAGGCCAGAATTCTCTCACCCCATACTCGCCGGCCGCCTGCGCCATTACCTGCTCATCAGCGGTGGGTGTCGCCAAGACGTTCTGGACGGGGTTCCGGTACTCGCTCCAGACATTCAACCCCATGAGATTGAACAACTTCGGTGTCGTCGCCAGCCGGCCGTCCAGGTCCGCCTTCCAGTCCTGCACGCAGTAGGAAAGGGTCTTGAGCAGACGCGGTGTCCGCTGCCGAGCCGGCGGGTCAAGCGGCACGAGGGTGATCGTCTCCTCTGTGACCGGCGCGCCGCGGTCGGCGAGGCTCAGCTTCACCCAAGACTTCGTCCGTGCAGGGACCTCGACGAAGCAGCCGCCGAAGCTGACGGGGTTCTCAGGCCCGTTCACGAACCGGGGGCAGGGAAAGCGGTAAGTGGTCAAGGCCCCGCCAGCCGCGTCCTTGCGCCCCTCCACGGTGACTTCCGCCTTGGGCAGCGAGGAGGGGCGCAAGAGGTTCAGCACGTAGGTATTCAGGCCCGTGAGCTTCACCGCGGCTGGCACGGTGATCGCAATCTCCGGTGCGCCGATCCGTTTTGGGTCCACGGCGGTGACCGTGAAGTTGAGCCACTGCTTCATGCCCTTGAGGTAGTACTGCACGTTCTGTGATCGTTCGCCCCCGGCGGGGTGCAGGTCGAGGTAGAGGTACTCACTCGGCAACGGCTCATCAGTATTCAGCCGACGCAGGGACAGGTCGTCTACCACGATGCCCAGGCTCGTGGAGATGAGACTGAGCGGCAACTCCCCGGCGATCTTCACCGCGAAGCTTGCATAATACAGCCGGTAGCGGTCCGACAGCACCGCCACCCGACGCTGCTCAGTTCCCAGAGACATGACGAGACGCGGGTCTCCCGAACCGCCGTTGTTACGCGTCCAGACGGTCAGAAGGTAGTCGCCCGGCTCCAGGCGCACCGTTTGCCGCAGGCGGGTATTGGCTGAGTAGATTTCCAAGGCGTGCGCGCCCTCATGCGGCCGGGCATCGCCATGCCCGCCACCGGTAGCCCGCAGGTGATAGTGGTACAGCGGCCCCTGCGGGTCAACCCGCTCCACGCTCCATCCCTGCAACCACCCCGCCGGGTCTTCAAAGCCCGGGTTGACCAGCAGGTTGATCGGGGCCTGCGCCGCGGCAGATTGGCCGCCAGCCCAGCTAAGCCACAAGCAAGACAAAACGACAGCCGTTGGTGAAGCCCTGTTTAGCATTTGCACATCTGTGACATTCATGGTCGCACTCCCTCCCTCGCGGTTGCGAGCTATCCAATCTCAATGATCTCCGTGGGCATCGTCGTAAGGCTCCTCCAACCATCCCGCGTCACCACGCTCACGTCTCCAATCGCGAGAAGCTCTTTGCTGACGAAACCCCCTAATACTACAACCGTATTTGTTTTACGTCTCTTGTCCGGTTATAATTGACGCCAGCATTGTAGCACAGGAGGCAGCACATGACGCAGCAGGAATTGGAGACGTGGGCAGAAGAGTTTGAGTCGTTTCACGCCCGGTTTACGCACCTTTTTGTACGGAGCGAATCCCGGGAACAGTCGAAGCAATATCTGCGGGGACTGCTGTCCCGGGTGGATCGCAAGAATACTTGGCAGATGGCTGAGGTGGTGGGAGATAAGAT
>MNXM01000127.1 GCA_001872605.1 Armatimonadetes bacterium CG2_30_59_28
TTTTCTCCCCTTTCAACCCGTGTTCGTGCCGAACACGGGTTGAAAGGGGAGAAAAGATGTCCTTTCTTGGCGCTCGGTAGTCAGTTGTGTGAGCTACCGGACGCTGAAGCGATCCGGTGTCTAATGTCGAAGAATTTACGAAAAGATACACTGGAGATCTGGCCATGGTGGTTCTCCTTCTTACCGTTTGCGTGGACACCGCCTATGTCTTGTGCGCATGTCCAAACGTGAACACTGCGCCTGCGGCGTGTTAAGAGATTACAGCGGGACCATATTACTTCCCCGCTGCGCGAGCGTCAAGGAGCGTTGAGACGCGGGCACCACCGAGTTCCGGGTGTAAGTCAGATTTGTGATGGCGCATGATGCGGACTCTGTGAATCCGCCGTGATCGTCAGCCCTGTAGCCCCTGCTACAGGGGTCATGTGACGGTTCCACCTGTTCCCTGCGAGCCCCCCCCCGCTCGCTCAGCCTACCGACAGCAGGGGCTGTCTGGGTAAGGGGAGGCCCCCACCGTCTCCCCTGTAGCAGGGGCTACAGGGCTGACGATCACAAATCTTACTTGCACCACCGAGTTCCGACTCTCTTGACAGTCCCAGGATTGCAAGAATACGCTTCACGGGAGTTCGCGACTCAAACAAACGACAGCATTGCCGATGCACAAGGAGACTGATGCCGCGGAGAAAACGATGCCTCCAGGCGTCAGGCACTTCAGACGACTGAGTCGCAGCGAAATCCGGAAGGTAGAAAGGTTGCGATCAAACATGTCTTCTGCAGATACACCAAATCCCCAGTCCGTCCAGACCAATCCCGCGATCGGCGACCGTGGTGTCATTGACATCTTCCCCCCCAGAAGTGACGGAGACGCGCCGTTCGTGCTGGCCATCCACGGTGGGGGATGGCATGGCGGTGACCGCCACGCCTACGACTGGACGATTGAGCCGTTGATTGCGCGCGGCTTCGCCGTCGTCACGTGCAGCTACCGCGTCTCGTCTGAGGAGCACTTCCCGGCGGCGTATGACGACCTGCTGCACCTGATGGGCTGGTTGCGAGACCACAGCCGCGACTATGGACTGCAGAGCCAACGCTGCGCCCTTCTCGGCGGCTCCGCCGGCGGGCACCTTGCGCTACTGCTCAGCACCCGAGGGTTGTTAGAGCACCGGGATCAGATGATCCCCATTGCGGCAACCGTTGCCTACTGCCCACCCGTCGATCTTCGGCTACAGTATGAACACGATCAGTCGCGCGGCACCGATCCCGCCGAACGGTTCATGGGTGGCACACCGGATGAACTGCCCGACGCGTACCGCGCCGCGTCACCAACCCACTTCGTGCATCGCGACATGCCCCCCGTGTGGATCGCGCACGGGGACGCGGACACCATCGTGCCCTTCGAGGGTGCCGGGCAGTTTGTTGACCGTATGCGCGCAGAAGGACTTTCGCCCATATTCCACGTCGCGCCCGGTCGCGGTCACACGATGATTCAGCAGGACGACGCTCCACCTGTCCTTCTGGAAGAAGAGCAGGTCCTGCAATTCCTTCAGCAGCACCTTACTGGTTAGCGAGTTCGGGCTGACTCCCGGTCGCCAGTGTGCCCCCTTGAAATAACGCTGACGCGAAAGCAGCAGAAGTGGAGAGCGCAATATGATGATTCGAGGGATGAACTCCCTGTTCATGGGGGATGGAAAGATCACAGTACTCTGTGCGATTCTCGTTGCCTGCTACCTGTCGGGTCTGCCGGTCGCAGGCCAGAATCAGCCTGCGTCGCACGCGCCTCCCATCGCGGTGGCGGAGAGGGGCGCCACGTCCTACGTGATCTGCCATGACGCGGCGGCCCCTCGCTCGGTCAAAGCTGCCGCCGAGGAGTTGCAGCGCGTGATCAAAGTCTCCACGGGCGTGGAGATTCCTATCCAGAACGACCCGGCGGCGAAGATGATCCGCCTTGGCGATGGGCATCCCGCACGCGAAGCCGGGCTCTCGCTGGACGGACTCCCCGATGAGGGGTTCCGGATGGCGACGCGAGGAGCCAGCATCTATATCGTCGGCAGGGATACACGTGATGGCGAGAAGACCAAAGGCGGCGGCGAGAGCTGCGGGACTCTGTGGGGTGTCATGGATTTTCTTGAGCGGTTTGTCGGCGCGCGCTGGCTCATGCCGGACGAGATCGGCGAACACATTCCCAGGCATGAACCGCTCTCCATTCCGCCGCTGTCGTTGAGTGACGGTCCCGATTTCCTCACGCGGGGTCTGAAACACCTTTACCGAGACAGCAAGGTCACAGGGAACACGGAAGTCACCCCGGACATCCAGCGATGGTACATGCACAACCGTATCGGCCTTAACCCGTTCCAGTTCGGGTCCTACCGTGTGCCTGCCATGCACGCGTGGCAGAGCTTTCCTTCCATCGATGTGCTGCGTGCGCACCCTGAGTACATGGCCTATGATGGCAAGAGTCGCATGACCGTACCTGCCAACCTGAAACAGCCGTCCAGGGGAAGCTATTACTGTGATGAAGCCGGCAATCCCTGGCGTCCGATCTACTGCACGTCGCAGCCAGGGCTGATACAGGCATTCGCCGACTCCGTGGTCGCTTACATGGACGAGCATCCTGAGCGACGATATGTCTCCATCTGTCCGCCGGACGGGAAGGGATGGTACTGCAAGTGCCCTGAGTGTCTGAGATACGTGGAAGAGGGGCCCAGCCGCGAATGGGGCAACCGCGCCAACATGAACTGCACGGTTTCCCCCCTGATTCTCAAGTTCTACAACGACGTCGCGCGGATTGTGGCCCGGAAGCATCCGGACAGATATGTGGTCGGCTATGTTTACGCGGACTACCTCTTCCCGCCGGAAAAGCCGATGACCATGGAACCCCAGGTCATCTTGAGCATGGCCGTGCTTCACCTCTACGGCATGGCTCTTTACCGGCCGGATTGCGCGGCGGAATATGATCGGCTGTGCGCGGCCTGGGGCAGGATCAGCAAGAATCCTCTCTCCTAATCTATAGTTGCGAGAATTTCCTGATCAACTATCTGGGAGCGCCGATGGGGCCGGGCCTGCCGATTTACAGGCGGAGGTTCCCAGCCCTGAAGAAGAGCGGGGTCAAGTACATCAGTTCTCTGGAGGGATGCAAGGCGTGGGGATACGGCGCGCCCCTCAATTATCTCGCGGCGAAGCTGATGTGGGATGCGGACGCCGACGGCGAAGCGATCTTTGAGGACTGGCTCGCCTGCGCCTATGGCCCTGCCGCTGCAAAGATGGGAAAGCTCTTCCGCTTCCTCGACACGGTCATGTCGGACTTCATGCGCAGCCTGCCGGCTGACGACAATTTCCGGCGAGTCTACGAGATGCCCATGGACGCGGTGACCCAGGTCTGGACGAACCACTATTGGGACATCGAGGCCCTGTACAAGGACGCGCTGGCCGACGCCGAGACCGCCGTACAGCGGGAACGCATCGAGATGTTCGGGGATAACATGATCCTCCTGAACCGTGTTCTGGCGGAAGTGGACCTCGTCAATAACCTTGACCAGTCGGTCTTCCACAGAAGCCCTGAAGAATATGCCCGGTTCCAGGAATCCCACAGCCTGCTTTCAACGATCCCCTACTACGAGGCCAAGACATACTCCGGGGGCAAGGAGCCGTCGCTGTTTATCCCCGTAAAGCGACAGGCCGCGATTCCTCATATCCCGCAGGGAACGGCAGCGCCGGTGATTGATGGCATGCTCGATGATGCGGCCTGGGAAAAGGTGGCGGTGCTCGACGGCTTCACCCCCATCCGAAGCAAGAAGCCGGCGTTGCAGGACACCACGGTGAGGGCCATCCATGATGGGGAACGGCTGTATCTGGCGGCCACCTGCGTGGACAAGGAGATCATGCAGAAAGTCAGAGACCGGGATGACACCGGAATATACAGCGATGACTGCCTGGAGGTATTCATGGGGGCGCCGGGAAGCCCGAAGTTCTGGCATCTCACCGTCAATGCCGCGAACAGCCAGTGGGATGCCTTGACCCACCGGACCCAAAGCCAACTCGCTACGAATCGGGCATGGCGGAGCGCGACGCGGATCGCAGGAGATCGGTGGTGTTTGGAAATCTGCCTGCCCCTGACTGAGGAGGAGAGGAAACTGGGTCCGGGCGGGCTCGGTTTCAATCTCGGGCGGGAGGACTATCCGGCAAGGGAATTCAGCACCTGGTCCGGCGTCAGCGAGTGTTTCCCTGAATACTCCGAGTTCGGCAGGCTGGTTCTTGCCCCGTTGAAAACACAAGTTGTCTACGAGAACGGCTTTGAGGAAACGAACGATTTCTCCTTCTGGCAGGCCGGTTCACCGCGTGTGGATGGGCTCGAGAAGGCCGAGTCCAACGGTTTCCTGAAGCAGGAGTACTGCGGGACGTCTGAAGAGGCGGCGGTTTCCGGGAGGAAGTCGCTGAAGATCGCCGTTGCCTTCAAGAAAAAAACCAGGGATTTCGCGTTTGCCGGCTGGCGCGGCCCAAACTTGGACCTCAAGGTGGAAAAAGCTCTTTACCTGTCCGGCCGTTTCAAGGTTCAGGAAAGAGATCCGACCCGGTTGCAGGTGAGGATTGCGGCCGTGGTCTCCGGAATCCCGAAGGGGAAAGAATCTGAAATGACACAGACCCTCTTGGGGCAGGGCGGCAATAACGAGCCAGTCAAGCTCGGTGATGGCTGGTACTATGCTTCCCTTAATCTGTCGGAACTACTGTCAGGGTGGCGCGAGCCACGGTTGTGTTATCTCGCGATCATCATGCAGAAAAGCGGCGGGTTCACGGATGAGAAGGTTACGGTATATGTGGATGATCTGAGGCTGGCGGATACGCCATCAGTGCTGAAGTAGCTGAACACCCTCGACATTGCGGGGCTTGTCCGGTGGGCAACAGAACCGGAACCCGTGCGGCAACCGCGGCGCACCGTGCAGTCAGGATTCCCACCTTTTGACACTTGCTCCCCTTCGACGATACCATGTGGGGCAGTGGGAAGCCCTGGTTGAAACTCCGGGGGAACGAGAGGGAGAACACGTGACCGTTTCATCGAGCCTGCTCGCGGCATGTGCATTGCAGGCTGTCTTTCTGGTGTCCGCAAGTTCCGCGGAGTACAAGGATGCGTACCAGTCTGGGTAAGCGCAACAGCGTGCCGGCAACCACGCGGACGCGAGGAGGGATTTCGAGAAGGCCATGCAGTTAGCAGAGACCACGGAAGAGAAGGTTGATGCGCGGATTGGTATCGGGGTCGAGCACAACGCTGAAGGGAACTATGTCGCGACGCGAACCGAGTTCGAGAGGGTACTCGCGACCGAGGGTATCTCACCCGGTCAAATGTAAGTAGGTGGTCAAAAATACTGTCCCATAGTTCCCGAAAAGGTAGTGGGGGGTTATGCTATTTGACAGTTTGATTCGGTAATGGCAATCCCCCCGGACTTGTTCCGGGGGAAGGTTAGGTTCGCGCTACAAC
>MNXM01000326.1 GCA_001872605.1 Armatimonadetes bacterium CG2_30_59_28
GAACCGGTCTGCATCACATACTCTTCCATCTTCCTGTATTCTTCCCGTGCTGCCAATAGTGCCTTCTCTTGTGCTATCATTACGCCTGCCTCCTCTGGTGCTTTGTTGAGACATTGCTGTCATCACTCAATGTCTTACACCAAAGGAGGCACTCTCGCAACCTTTTCAGCAAAAATCGCTCCGAAAAAGACCGAAAGCTAACCCAAATCAGCCCTTAATGACAGATAACGACGCGAGGCCAGCGGGTTACACCCAACTCAATTGACCGTATTTCCTTCCGAGAGCGCGATTACGCGATACACACATAGTCCCGGTGCTCCACCCAGCCGCGGCGGTCGAGGCGGGCGCGGATCAGCTCCCGCGCTCCTTTGACGCCCACGACAACGAGCAGCGGGTCTTGCTGACCCGTGTCAAGTGCGGAGGGATCGCAGACCGGCGCGTCCTTTAGACGGCCACCGATCTTCTTCGGGTCGATGTCGATGAAGCGCGAGATCTGCATTCCCGACGCAAGAATCACGCGGGAGAAAACCTTCCCACTGCGACCGGCGCCCCACACCTGAACACGGTGTCTGTCCTTTAGGAAGCTTTGCTTCAGGTAGTGCATCTTGAGGCGACGAAAGTTCTGGATGGAGTACCGAGTTTTCGCGCGGCTCAATCGATCCGGTCGGTCGCGCCAGAAGTGCAGGACTTCAGGAACTTTGCCGAAGCGGCCGCCGGCGAGCGCCATGCGCATCCACAAATCATAGTCCTCCGCCCAGCCGTTGTCCTGATAGCCGCCAACTGACTCAAAGGCTTCCCGCCGCATCATGACCGAAGGATGGGCGAAGGGAGATTCGACAAACAAGTCCCGCGCAATCTGCTCTGGTGTCACCAGCGAATTCAGCCACTCTTCGTATCGCAGCATCCCCTCCAGGGTCCATCGGCGCGGGAACGTTTTCACCAAACAGCCCACAACACCGGTGTCGGGATGCTCTGCAAAAAAGGCGACCTGCTTCTGCAGCCGGTCCCGATGCGCCAAATCGTCCGCGTCCATCCGCGCCAGCAGCTCACCTCGCGCGCGAGACGCGGTTTCATTGAGTGCGGGAATCAAACCCCGCCCGGGCCGCGGAATCACCCGCAATCGCGGCTCGCTGGCGGCAACCCCCTCACAAATTTCGAGCGTTGCATCCGTTGACCCGTCATCCACCAGGACAATCTCAAAATCGCTGAAGCTCTGCCGCACCAGGGACCGCAAGCAGCGATGAAGATACGCGGCTTCATTGCGGACCGGAAGCAGGATTGAGACATCAGGCATAGCGCTACGGTTCCTTGCCTCCTATTCCCACCTCAACTCTCGCGCAAGACAACGTACCCTCCCGGAGGCACCTGCACAGGCGTGTCGGGGAAATTAAAGCCGGGCAGGTCCATCGTCTTTCTGAGAACCGCTTTGATGGGCTTGTCGGTTGGGTTATTCACCGCGATGTGATACTTGGGCGGAGTGTCGTCGCGGACTCGTAGCGAGTCCGACAGCATGGTCAGCTCGATGATAAGTTCCCGCACGCCACATTGCAGCGGATGACCAACGACAACGTGCGTGCGCGGCGCCTGATCCGGATAGAGGGACAGGAACGCGACCTTCTCGTCATCCAGACCGAGGTTGCGGTAGACCACCGGAGGCCGCTTGTAGAAGGTCGGCAGGTATCCCGCAAGCTGCACTTCGCCCACGGTCCAGTTGGGGTTGAAACCGAGGAAGCGCACTCCGAGGGGCAGGTCGAGGTTCCACTTCGGATTGGGGACTTCGAGGTCAACGACCCCGTCTTCGGGCGCAAGGTCGAGCGTGCCGAACTGCGACACCACCTTGCCGCGTTTAACGGTCGCACCGCAGCCGTTCTTCCCGGTGAGCCCATAGTATTCCCGCAGCTTCTCCAGCCGGTTCAGCGTGCGGTCCTTCTGATCGAGAGCATCCAACACAACCATCGTGTGCGCTGTGGTTTGGCTTGCGGCAGCGACAGGTTGGTCCTGCATGTTTGCTTGCAGGAACCAACCCCATGGAGAAGGGACGAGCAGAAGAGGCTCCTTCCCGACATTGAACACGGCGCCGGTGTTGCTGTCGCCAGTGCCGACTACTGCGACATAGCCGCCGGGCGGCAGTTCAAAGCTCGATTTACCGGGCGCGACTTTAGACATGCCGATGTCGTGCCCATTCACGGGATCGCCCACAACAGGCGCCCCGGAACCGTCCTGCACGATCCATCGGGGTTGGTTGCCGGCGGCAAAACCCCGCGTGCCAAGATCATGAATCAGCAACCTCCTCACGGTCTGGTCCTGCTTGAACTTAATCGTGGTATCGTAGCAGGTAACCGTGCCTCCCGCACGCGCAGGCCACATGGGTTGCGCCGACCCGACTCCGGCAAGGCGTTCGACGAAGCCCGCGCGGCGCATTTCCCATTCCATCCCTTTCGAGGGGAACACCGGGCCGATGCTGTGATAGGCGTTGGCGACCTGCCCCGGCGCATAGACTCGGTCGCAGGTGATGCGGAGGTTGGTCACATCGTCGCTGAACATCGTCGGGGTGCAGTTGCCCTCCATCAACCGTCCGCCAACTCCGATCCACCAGCCTTCGTCCGTCGTCACCGACGATTGCAGCGCGGGATGCGTGCTGCACTTGAGACCAATGTAAGCGGTGGGCCCGCCGTCCCAGGTAGGGCCGCACTCAAACCACGGGATCATCGGTTCCGGCAACATCGCCGGGCCATGCCACACGCCGGGTATCTGATTGGGCGCGGTCCCGATCATCCCGTTCTGCCGATCGTTGCACCACCAGTTGGCATTTGCATCACACCAAAGCGACCGCGCCGCGCTGACCGCGCGGCGTCCCTTAAGGTCGGTGACTTCGAGGATCATCTCGCGATGCCGCTCGAACGTCCAGTCAAAAGTCTGATGAAATTCCTTCGCCCCGTTCAAAAGGAAGCGTCGGTAGAGCACCGGCTGACAATTCGACGACGGCGACCCGCTCGCCGGAACGGTCGTGTCGCTCCAGATACGGATCTCCTTCAAGCCCACGTTGGAAGTAACCCAGCATTCGGGGCGAAACCGGTAGCGGCTTGGCACAAACGGTTCCCCCGCATACGTGATGACGCGCTGCGTACCCGCCCAAGCGCGAATCTCCGGTCCCTGCGATGGATACATGTTGTGCCGCCCGTACTGGTGCCAGTAGCACATCGCTTCCGGCAGCTTCGACAGGCTCTCGGCAGCCACGTGCGTCAGGTAATGCCCGTCCTTCACGGCGCGTCCCAGCTCTGCCGGCGAGTTGACGAGGTCCACGACACAAGCGCGCGGAGGGATCGTATCCATGCAGTAGTCAATATACTCCGGCGAGATGTCATCAACCTGTTTGCCGTTGCGGTAGGTCATCACACCCAGCACGCCAAACATGCGCAGATTGTAGATGGGGGTTCCGCCCTGGTTGGCGCGGCAGTCGTAGTAGCCGAGGTTGCGGCTGGAATAGTCCATCGTGGCGAACTGCCAGTTGTGAACTGCCTGATCGTCCGTCGTTATCTGCCCTTTGTCATCGAACTGCTGCAAGCGGAGCAATGTCCGATCCGGCCCCGCGAGCTGAGCATTTTCAAGCCACGGGATGTCCGGTCCGTACGCAAAGTAGTGGGTGCCGATGTTGGTGTCGATGCGAAAGCCTGGAATCAGCAACAACTTGTCGTTGGACTGAGCTTTGCAGTCCGCCTCGAACTTGCGATAGCTCGCCTCAGTCAAATTGGCGAAATCTTCGAGGAACACGATAAAGTCGAGACTCGCGCGCTGGGCGGCAGCGGCATAATCGGCCACACTTCCCGTGCCGCCGGAATTCGCTGTCCGCGCCCCGATCACGCCGCGATACACGCGTCCGGGCGCAGTGGGATTCTGAAAGACGTCCAACCCGGCGAGGTCTTCCCTCGCCTTCTTGCGCTGCGTGAAATAGAGCAGCTTCTCGGGATCCTGCTGGTAACCGCCGAGCTCGCCCGACTTCAGGCTGGGGGCCGACAACCAGCGAAACGTGTTCTCCAACAGCCGCCCGAAGTCGCTCGGCTTGCCGTTCAGCCCTTTGTCCAACATCGCGCGGTTGTGAACCCACGTCGTGCCGCCGCCGAGGTGGAAGATGTTCCAGGCATTCATCAGCGCCACCCGCGCGCCGCCCGGAAACGCTCGCACCGCGAACAGCGTAGGGCTTTTCGCTCCTCCCGGTCGAGTGTACGGCGGTTTGCTGAACCGCTCTCCCGGCCCCAATGCCATGATTGATTTCAGCGGCTCCGTCGTGGAAGTAGGCGAACCGCGCAACACCTCGGTCCAGTCCTTATCGACTTCAATACACCCTCCAAACTGCTCCCAGTTGTAACCGCCCATGCCAGAGGGGAACCAGACGCCTTTCACCCCCTCGCTCACCGGGGACGGCAACACGTCCGCATAGATGAAGGACCGATTCTGCAGCCGCGGATGCAACGCCTCGGTTCCCGGGTCGATGACGCGTTCGTGCGGCAGCTTCGCACCCCACGGACCGAGGTATTCGACAAGCAGGTTCTCGATTGCCTCCCGGCGGCCGTCGATACTCACATCCAGCAACACCCCACCACCTGCCTGCATGTACCGTCGTAACAGGGATAGAAACTCGGGGCGATACGGCGGACCGGGCATCGACGCGCCCTTAATATCCTGCTCCTTGTCAGCGGGAAGCGTGTAGAGCACAACGCAGTCAAACTGCTTCAGCCTGTCCCAGGTGACCGGAGTGCCCTCCGTCGCCTCGATGTTGAGCCCGTGATCGTGAAGCTCCCGCAGGTACGCGTAATCGACGAACCGCGCCGGCCACGTTTCGCAATTCCAGATCAGCACCGACGGCGACCGAGCTTCGGTGTCGGCACTCGCGGCGCCACCGGCAATTCCGGCAGAAAGCAAAGCCAACCAAGCAAAGAGTTTCATCATTGTTCCTCACATCCTTTTGCGCATACTTGTTTTGATTTGGTGGTCAAATGACAAAGCTGAGCATCGCTGTCGTTGTCTTTCGCTGGCGACTTCGCATTTCCTCCTCTTGCCCATAGATGTTTGATCTGATTCCTGGCCTGTTCGATTCCCTTCGCAAGGGTGCATCCCAAAATACGGGTGATCTTGCATGAATTCAGAAACACCCCGTATTCCTGATTGCACTTCTTTCGCAACGCCTCGAGAAGCTGCAAGTCCGCGCGCAGGTCAGCGTGGTGTGGCAGAAGCCCAGTTGATAGAAAAAGATGAATGGGACTGAACCCAACTTCCTCCGCAAAGTCTCTCGCTTCTACAAAAAATCTGCGGAAAACCCTTGATCCACCCTCCGGAGGGGGAGAGGAAGTTGCGGCGCCTTGTGAATGCTGAGGAGGAGTGAGGTACGTTGAGTGAGTAAACTCACCAACGAGGTGCAGGAATGGCATTACAGGGTCTTTTGCCTTACGAGGACGAATCGGAGAAGCATGAGACGGGTC
>MNXM01000220.1 GCA_001872605.1 Armatimonadetes bacterium CG2_30_59_28
CGTGATTTGGAGTGCGGTGGCAGAGCGGAGCGGCGACACCGCCTTGGGTAATTGCTGTGCATCGTCGATCCAAAGCGGTGTCGCTGCCACCGCACTCCACAAGTCGCTGTCCGAGCGGGAGCTCAAACCTACGGAGATTGACAGGGCAAAGCCCTATCCTGGATCCGGGCGCATTCTGAAACTCCTCGCCTGAGGAGTCTGCATTTCGTCCCGTAAATGGTTGGCGCCCGGCAAGAGCGCGGTTATCGCTCGAAGCGCAGCTTGACCGAAACACCTTTTGTGTTTAGAATATCGTTTGTCCTTGCCATCGTCCAGGATGTATGGTTGAGCGGCCAACGCAGCGAGGTCAGGGGCCTGTCGACGAATAAACCCGACTGCCGATTCCGGTAAGCCCCGCGGGAGATGCCTTATGAGCAATACTGACATCCAGATTGAGAATCTGCCCGATCTGCGTGGCATCGGCACGAACCTGTGCCAGGAGGCGCGTCTGTGCCCTGCCAGTCAGTACCTGGTCTGCGGATGCCTTGAGACCGGCCGGAACTGCTGGGAGATCGAAGGCAAGCCATGTTGCAAGCGGGACGATTTTGAGCGCTGCCTCACGTGCGAAATTTATCTTATCGCGGTGGAACGGCACGAATCCACGGAGTTGATTCCGTAGGGTGTCCCAACGGGGGCAGTCACTTTTTCAGAAGCATCGGACGATAACGAAACCTTGAGTGAGACCACTATCGAACACCTCCGGACACGCATCGGTCGAGAAGACGACGCAACCCCAGGCGTAGACATTGCTTCCTGTCCCGACATTGAAACGAGAGAAGCCAACCTCCGGGCCATATTGCTCGAGATGGCGAGCGTAGTGGTGGCTTATTCCGGCGGGGTGGACAGCACCTTTCTCCTGAAAGTCGCCCATGAGACGCTGGGGGAGAAAGCGATTGGCGCCATCGGCAGATCTCCAAGTCTTCCTCAGACAGACTTCCAGCAAGCCGTGGACCTCGCTTCCTTGTGGGGCGTCCGTACGCACGTTCTTGAGACCGAGGAGATGGCGGACGTCAACTACACCAGCAACTCCCCGGACCGCTGTTACTTCTGCAAATCCGAGCTGTACGCCAAGCTGTGTGAGTTTGCTCAACAGAACGGGTTCCAATGGATTGCCGACGGCACCAACCTGGACGACACGGGAGACTACCGGCCCGGAAGAGTGGCGGCGGAGGAGAGGCAAGTGCGCAGCCCCTTGCTCGAGGCCAGACTCACCAAGCAGGACATTCGAGCGCTCTCCCGGCGCATGGGATTGCCGACGTGGGAGAAACCGGAGGCGGCCTGCCTGGCTTCACGCATCCCCCACGGTATTCCCGTCACCTCGGAGTCTCTCGAGCAGATTGACAAGGCGGAGGACTTTCTGAGGTCTCTTGGTTTACGACAGGTCCGGGTGCGCCATCATGAAACCATCGCTCGCATCGAGACGGCTGAAGAAGAGATTGAGAAACTCTTGGATAGCGATGTCCGACAACAGATTGTTAACTACCTTCGGAGGTTAGGGTACAAATTCGTTACGGTGGACTTGGCGGGATACCACAGGGGGAGCTTTGTCCCGGAAAGCTCTCAACCTGAACTGGTCCAAATCGATGCATGAGTCCAGGGGGAGAAGATGCCTTTTTACGAATTCGTGTGCGACAGGTGTGATGAGGAATTTGAGGTCCTGTGTCAGGTCGGCAGAACCGCTGAAGAGGGATGTCCTGCGTGTGGTAGTGACAGCATAACGAAAGTGATGTCCGCGTGTTTTGGCAAGACCTCTTCCGGGAAGCCGATAGTTGCTCCCCCGATGCCATCGGGTGGAGGGCACTGCTGTGGAGGAGGGTGCGCTTGCCACTGATGCACGGCAACACGAAGAGAGCACCAGAAGGAGAATTGTAATGGGGAAGCAAATGTCCGGTGCTCAGGCACTGGTGGAGAGCCTCGTGAACGAGGGCGTATCGGCGATTTTCGGCCTGCCCGGTGGGGCAAACATGCCGATTTATGATGCTCTCTATCAGCACCCCACTATCAAGCACTACCTTGTCCGCAATGAGCAGGGCGCCGCGTTCATGGCAGAAGGCTATGCCCGGTCAACCGGAAAGGTAGGGGTTGCGATGGCCACGTCCGGACCTGGCGCAACAAACCTCATCACCGGAATCGCCGATGCCTATATGGACTCGATCCCGCTCATTTGCATCACCGGACAGGTCCCAACTCACTCTTTGGGCACGGACGCTTTCCAGGAAGCTGATGTTCGTGGCATCACGATGCCTATCGTCAAGCACAGCTACCTGATCGGGGCGGCAGAAGACGTGCCGCTCACAATTCGCGAGGCGTTTCACATTGCCCACACCGGTCGCCCGGGGCCGGTAGTCATTGATATCCCCAAAGACGCGCAGATCGACGAAATCGACTATGAATACCCGCCGAGGATGTCGTTGCGAGGGTATCAACCCCCCCTGGAGGCCGACGCGCAACGGATCGATGAGGCGGCGCGTCACATCGCGGACGCGGAACGACCGGTTCTCTACATCGGAGGAGGCGCTGTCGCTTCCGAATGCCGGGACGAATTGTTGCAACTGGCCGAAAGACTGCACAGTCCTGTCGTTTGCTCGTTGATGGCGAAAGGCATCTTCCCCGAGGCGCACCCGCTGGCGCTGGGAATGCCGGGGATGCACGGTTCCGCCTACGCCAACTTCGCTCTGAACGGCGCCGACCTGCTCCTTGCCGTCGGAACTCGGTTTGATGACCGTGTGACGGGGAAGATCAGTGAGTTTGCCAAGCTTGCCTGTATCATCCATATCGACGTTGACCCTGCGGAGCTTGGCAAGGTTGTGCAAACCCACGTCAAAATTGCCGCTGACGCCAAGGCAGCTATCAAACAGTTGCTTGCGACGGTCAAGCCCAAGAACCCTGGAGAGTGGTTGCAACAGATCGATGAGTGGAAGACGAGGCACCCACTGAAACGAAAGAAGACCGATCGCCGAATCGGGCCCGATTTCATCCTGCAACGAATTAATGAGGTCACGAAGGGCGAGGCGATCGTTACCACGGACGTTGGGCAGCACCAGATGTGGGCGGCGCAATACATCGCCTGCAAGTACCCGCGACATTTCCTGACCTCCGGTGGCTTGGGAGCCATGGGATTCGGGTTCCCGGCAGCCATGGGGGCCAAGGTTGCCTGGCCGGAGAAATCGGTGGTCTGCGTTTCCGGAGATGGCAGTTTCCAGATGAATATTCAGGAGTTGAATACCGGAGTCAACAACAAACTTGCGGTGGTCGTGGCGATTCTCAACAATGGATTCCTGGGAATGGTCCGGCAATGGCAGGGACTTTTCTTTGATCGAAGATACTCCGCAGTGGACCTAAGTGATAATCCGGAGTTTGTAAAAATCGCGGAGGCTTACGGAGCCAAAGGACGCGTGGTCGAGACAGAGAAAGACGTCGTCCCAGCTCTTGAGGAGGCACTCGCCGAGCAAAACGTGCCGACCATCCTTGATTTCCGAACCGAACCGGAAGCAGATGTCTTCCCGATGATCCCCTCCGGGCAAACAGTCCGAGAAATTATGTTCGACGACGCAAGCTGAGTGTTATACTCGTTACGGGTGGAAACACCCCCTCACCCTCGAACCCTTTGGGTTCGCGCCCTCTCCCCGCTGCGGCTGACTCCCGGACACACTTAACACCGTGGTAGGTAATGGTTATACTGTGAGTCGATGGAAGTAAGTGGTCAGGATTTTAGCACAGAAGTGTTGGGACGGATACGTACGACGGTGGATTTGGAGCCGGGGATATCGCGTCGCGAGTTGTCGCGTCGGGTGTGTGAGTGGCTGGACTGGCGTGCGCCCAACGGGAAGCTTCGGGACATGAGTTGCCGCAAGGCGCTGTTACAGTTGGAGGCGCGGGGAACGATCTCGTTGCCGCCGGTGGAGGCGACGTATGGGTTCCAGGGGTCTTTGGCGTGGGACGAGTTACCGTTGCCGGAGTTGGCGAAGGCGAATTGCGCTTTAGGAGATCTGGGGGAGATGGAGGTTCTTCCGGTTTCCAGCCGTTTCAGCGAGGAGTCCCGGCTTTGGAAGGGGAGACGGACGCTCCCCCGGAAGTGAAAGATCCGGTCTGCGCGAACTCACAGAGTCCGATGGCGACTGCTCACGACCGTGGCCACGCGCACCTTCGAGGAGGCGTGCGAGCGGATCGTCTGATACGCCCGGCGCTGGGGGATCGAGTCGGACTCTGTGAGTCCGCGTGTATCATCGGACGGTCAAGAGCGGATGCCGGATTGAGGACCGGCGGCTGGAGTCGGCGAACCCGCGGGTTCGAGCGGATCGTCTGGAGGCGTGCTTGGCGATTGATCTCGTGGTGGCGTGGCGGATTTACCTGCTCACCAAGCAAGGACGCGAAACGCCCGCTATCCCGTGCGACGTGTATTTGGCGGAAGAGGAATGGAAGGTGATTTACGCCTGGGAAAAGAAGCAACTGCCACCGGACAAACCGCCGCCGCTGCACAGGAAGCCGTCCGCTGGATCGCTTCCCTGGGAGGATTCCTCGGGCGCAAGCGCGACGGCGAGCCCGGAACGACCACGATGAGGCGCGGACTGGAACGTCTGGCGGCCCTGGTCGAAGGGTGGCAACTCTACCAGACCATGCACCCCGCCCGTGCCAGCCCTTAACTCACGGTGTCAAGTGTGGGTAAGCGTCAGCCCGATGGGGAGAGGGCGCGAACCCAAAGGGTTCGAGGGTGAGGGGGTGTTTTCACCCGTAACGAGTATAGTGATTGTCTCATGGATCTCCTTTGTGGGGTGTACCTCAGTTGACATCACAAGGCAATAAGTCGATCGTCATGAATTCTGTCCCCCTTTTCTCACCACAGAGATCACGGAGAACACGGAAATGAAGGCAAATTTTTGCAGGCATTGCGGTTTTTGAGGGGACAATCTATTTGATGATTTACTTATAGCACTGTAGACCAACATATTGAAGGTTTAGTCCCGAAGGTTTACTGTTCCTCAACACTGACCCCGCATCTCTCGCACACCTTAAAAAATATTTTCGCCTTCTGTATGCACTCCGCCCCTCTAATGATGGACTTCTGCATGGAGGGATTCCCCATCAGCCCATTGATTTCAGTGCTTCGCGACCATAAATTGAGCACGAACCTTGATCCACCCTCCGGAGGAGGAGAGGAAGTTGCGGCGCCTTGTGAATGCTGAGGAGGAGTGAGGTAGGTTGAGTGAGTAAACTCACTAACGAGGTGCAGGAATGGCATTACAGGGTCTTTTGCCATACGAGTACGAATCGGAGAAGCATGAGACGGGTCTGACAGCGATGGC
>MNXM01000248.1:0-4901 GCA_001872605.1 Armatimonadetes bacterium CG2_30_59_28
TAGGTTCGCGCTACAACTGCCGGACAAGAGGGGCTTTCCACTCCTCCGGTTAGCGTGGTCCTAACCATCCCCCGAAACAAGTTCGGGGGGATTACCGAATCAATCGGGTATGTCCGTCTTCGTTTCAGCAGGGACAGTATTTTTGACGACCTACTTAACATAACGCCTTGTGCGTGTCAGACGGGCACAATGCCCTACGCCACGAATCGCCGTGTTGTTAGGTCCTCAACCTTAACGAGTATAGTTCCCGGAGACACGAGAAAAGCGCCCCGACGAAGCGGGGATGACGACTGATGGCAATGACGCGGCAAATCATGACATGGATGGCTCGCTTTGCCGAGAGGCAAGAAGCGCGCCCGTTGGTTGGTGGCCAGAGTGTCCCCGGCAGCAGGGATTTGCGCGACGCTGATCAGAGAAACCTTTCCCTCGAACGTTGGCACCTCCTTCTGCTCCTCATGCTGCTCGCTTTGCCTGTTCTCGTCAAACTCCAGAACAATGACTTCTGGGCGCACGCCAAGGTTGGGGAGTGGATGTGGCAGCACCGGGCCATACCGCGAGAGAACCTGTTCGTGTTCACCACGCCGCATTACCCATGGGTGAATCATTCATGGCTATCGGCTGCTTTCCTCTACTTCATCTACCGGATGGGCGATATCCCGGCAGTGCAGTGCTTCGAGTATCTGTGCGTTGCACTCAGCTTCCTGATTCTGTGGAAGCTATGGGTGCGCGAAAGAAACGCCTCTGGTATGGCGCTCGCCGCATTTTCGCTTGCCGTTGCCACTTGCCAATTCCGCTTCCAGCCCCGACCGGAGCTTTTCAGCGCGGTCGGCATGTCGTTTCTGCTCTCCTTCCTGGTCACCTACTGCGCCGGACAGCGCAAGCATCTGTGGAGCGTTCCTCCGTTGGTTGTCGTGTGGACCAATTTCCATGGTGGCGTGCTGAACGGGTTGGCTGTGTTCGCAGTCTTTTGGGTGGCAGAGGCGATCTCCACCTGGCAAGAATGGCGTCGGGGGAAGAAAGGTATCGGTCCGCACGATGTTGCCACGAGACAACTCAAGCACATGACGCTGGTTTTCGCGGTATCCATGCTTGCCACAGTCATCAATCCCTACGGATTCCACTACTACAGCTCGGTCGCGCCGGGGAGAATTGCGATGCTGCGTGGGTATCTGCTGGAATGGGGTCCGCTGGTCGATTTCCTCCCACAGTTGAACACGTTCACTTTGTCCGCGATGTCTCTCTTCACGGCCCTGGCTCTCGCGTCCTTCGTGGAGATGAAACCCTCCCTCGACTCTTCGGGCAGAACCAAGAGAAGCCTCCGACTTCGGGCAACTCCGTTTCACCTGACACCGTTCCTGTTGACAGTCTTCGCTACCTTCTTAGCGTGGCAAGCGTTGCGTCACCTCTGGACGGCGACGCAGATTCTTCTGGCGGTCACCATGATGAACCTGTTCGTTACCCGGGCTTCTATCAGGAGGAGCGTCAGTATGAGAAGGTGGAATGTGGCAGGAGTCGTCGTGGCCGCGTGTGTGGGCGCCACGCTCTTCTATCAGAATGTCTCAACGAGCCAGAGAAACGGGATCGGCGTAGACCCAAGTAGTGTTCCGTTGGGTCTGGTGCGCTTCATGGATGCCAATCATATCACCGGAAGGATGTTCAACACACTGGGAGATAGCTGCTATCTCACGTGGAAACTGTGCCCCGCGCAAAAGCTGTTCATTGACATATTGAACGCCTACGATGCCTCCATCCTTGCCGCAGCGCATCAAGTATTGCGTGGGGTGCCATCGCCACAAGTGAATATCCGCCGGTGGAACCTCGATTACGCAATTTTTCTGGAACAGGAAATCAGCAGTCCCTTTGCCATTTATTTGTCCCGGAGTCCTGCTTGGGCTTTGGTCTACTGGGATGGGCGCTCGATGCTGTTTCTCCATCGCGTCCAACGGTTTCGCGATGTGATCGAGCGCCATGAGTATCGCCTAACCAATCCATCCGCCCTGGGGGAGAATGTTCCGGCCGATGCAGTGGATGCCTATCTGAACGAAGTCCGCCGATCTCTTCGGAACCCCGTCAAGTCCCCCCCGCTCTACGTCGTCGCCGGGAACATGTTCCTCCAGGTGGGCGAGAACGTTTCTGCAGAACGGTGCTTCAGCGAAGCTCAACGGCGAGATGCCTTCGATGTGCGCGCGCACCTCGGTCTCGGCATCTGCGCACTGCGCTCAAGAAAGCCTGAGCGGGCCGCGCGCCATGCCCGGTGGGTGTTGATGCTGAGACCGCGTACAGTCGAAGCATGGAACCTGTTGGGGAGCGCGCATCGGGAAAATCGCAATCTGCGAAAAAGCGCGCACGCCTTTCGCCGGGGCGCGTGTCTGGACAAAGGCAACTCCTTCGCGCTGAGGAACCTCGCCGACGTCCTCGAATCCCTGGGCGAACGGGATGAGATGATTCGCTGTCTTCAGCAGCTTGTGAAAAACCTACCGAGCGACTGGGATCAGCGGCAGCGATTGGCGCTTGCTCTCCTGTCGGCACAGCGGTTTCGCGAGGCGGAAAGGCAGTTGCAGATCATGCTGCAGCAGCGTCCCGACTCCACGCCGACCATGTATGCCTTGGCCGTGGCGAAGTCCCGTGATGCGCGTGTGGCGGTCGGGGACATCGTCACACTCTTGGAGCAGGCCATTCGGATTCAGCCTGGGTTGAAGAACCTGATTCTCACCGATGAGAATTTCGACCGATTTCGGGAGTTGCCGGAGTTTAAGAAGTTGTTGGGGAGACCGCAGTGAACACAGAAGTGGTGCGGAAAAATTCACCGCCTCGCGCAAGCGGCTTTGGGGAGTATGTCGCTGTCGCGCTACTACTGCTTGAGATTGCCATCCTTGTCTTCAATCCCATCGGCAACAGCGACTTCTGGGCACACGCCAAGACAGGGGAATGGATCTGGCAACACAAGACCGTGCCGCAGGAGAGCCTGTTTATCTACGACGCCGAGCCGTACCGTTGGTGTAACCTGACCTGGCTGTCTGCGCTGGCATTCTATGGATTGACTAGGCTCGGAGGAATCAGTGCCATCGCGGCGTTCCAGTTCATCGCGATCGTCGGCACGTTTGCTGTCCTCTGGAGATTGTGGCTTGTGCGGGGGGGTTCTCTATGGATGGGATTGGCTCTCTTCTCTCTCGCGATTGCCGTGGCAAGATTCAGATACCAACCGAGACCAGAACTTTTCTCCGCCTTCAATCTCTCCCTTCTTCTTTACTGGATAGTGACCTTTCGGATCGGACAACGGCGCTCCTTGTGGCAGGTTCCGTTGCTTATGACGGTGTGGGTGAATCTGCACGGTGGGGCCATGGTGGGCTATGTGGTTCTCGTGGTCTACACTCTCGGCGAGGCGGCCGAAGATGCGTGGAGGCGAAGCCGCGGCGTCACCACCGCACGCCCTGACCGGTCGTTGGCACACCTCATCGGGGTGACTGGGGTTTCCGCCGCAACGGTATTGGTTAATCCGTACGGAATTCGCTACCTCACTGCCGTGATACAGTCTCCGTCGGTGTACGCTCAATATATCGGGGAATGGCAACCGCTCTCGCACCTTCTTCAGTCCGTCGATGCTGCCACCCTTGCTGTTCTGGTATGTTTCGGCGGGGTGGCGCTTTTTCTCACAGTCGTCCGCAGGCGGAACATCCCTCTGAGTTTCTGGTTGCTTCTTGCTCTGGCAACGGCGTTGGCCTGGTTGGGCTATCGGAATCTTCTCACAACAGCCCAGATATGCCTCGCTGCCATTGCGGCATCACTCCCGCCAATGTCAAACCTCGATGTGGCGTACAGGAGCCCGAACGCCCGCTTCTGCATAGCGAAAGGAAGATGCGTGGGTTCTGTAGTGGTTGGCGTGTGTGTGCTTGCGCAGTGTGTCTACTATCTCATTGCGTCAGACCGCACCATCGGCATAGGTCTGGACCAGGAAACCGTCCCGGTGGGGGCCGTCCGGTTTGTGCAGGACAATCATATCGATGGACGCATCGCTAATGTTCTTCCCGACTCTCCCTATCTCATGTGGAAGCTCTTTCCATTCCGCAAGCTGCTGATTGATGCGATGAACGACTATGGGGAAGAGCGGTTTGCCTCGGCATACCTGGGGGTAGAGTCCGGCGAGGAGATTGAGGCGCTTATGCGGCGCTGGGACTTTGACTATGCGCTGTTTACCTTGTCCTCGTGCGGTATTCCCTTCGTTGCCCGCTTGCGAGATGATCCCCAATGGGCTTTGGTATACTGGGACGGGCAGGCGGTGGTTTATCTGAAACGCCAGCCGAAGTTCCAGGAGCTTATCGCAGGAAATGAATATCGCTATGCAAGTCCGACCGCGCCAGACCGCCCCGTGCGTCCGACGGACATGCACCGCTTTCTGGCGGAGGTGGAGAGAGCGGCCGGCAATCGCATTCAAACCGCCTCCCTCTGGACAAACATTGGCTTCCTGCTTCTGTCAGCCGGGGAATTGTCGGGAGCCGAATATGCGTTTGGAACCGCGCTGGAATTCAGGCGATGGTCGGTGGCTTCCCGTCTGGGACTCGCGCAGTGTTTGGTATTGCGAGGCAACCTCAAGGAAGCAAGACAACTTACGCGCTTTGTGCGGTTCTTCCGACCTGATATCTCGCAAGCCAAACGTATGGAGGACGCTATTAACGAGAAAATCGGTGGTTAGTTCCCATCTTCCGCTTGAAGCGTTGCCTGGGGCAACGCCCCAGGAACAAGTGCGACCAACAAGAGATTCCGTCCGTCCAGTCCGAAGGACTGTAACACCATAGCCTGGGGCAACGCCCCAAGAACAAGTGCAACCAACAAGAGACTCTGCCCGTCCAGTCCGAAGGACTGTAACACCATAGCCTGGGGCAACGCCCCAGGAACAAGTGCGA
>MNXM01000248.1:4914-11330 GCA_001872605.1 Armatimonadetes bacterium CG2_30_59_28
CCAACAGAAGATTCCGTCCGTCCAGTCCGAAGGACTGTAACACGATAGCCTGGGGCAACGCCCCAGGAACAAGTGCGACCAACAGAAGATTCCGTCCTGAAGGGGCAAGACAAACAACCGCGGGATGCATGACCGGGGACGCGGAGTGTGAACCGTTTTCAATACGTTCTAAGACTACCGTTGCGTGCGCAGGCGGGATAGAAGCGGGATTGCCAGCAGCAACACCAGTGTGGATAGGGCGATTGCGCGTCCCAGGACATACTCGAATGGATCATCGTAGCTGAACACCACTTGGTGCTTTCCTCCCGGAACAGCCACGGCGCGCAGGACATAGTTTGCGCGAAAGATGGGTTGAGGTTGACCGTCGATGGTGCACTCCCAGTTAGGATAGTATGCGTCACTCAGGACCAGCATCGCGTTGGACACGGCATCCACGGCAATCTCCACTCGCCTTGCCTTGTAGGAGACGATCGAACACTTTCCGGCTTCGCTTGCCGGTGCAACCGGAAGGGAGGGGGTCTGCTCCACAACAACCTGGTGACGGGGGTCGAAGGAAGGAGAGAGCACGATTGATTCCGTTTGGTCATCCGGGGCGACAAGCACTTGCGTTACGAGATGCGCCCGAGGAACATTCTGGGGATTCAGGTAGACTCGCATTCCATCCACAGTATCAACATATTGGAGTTTCGGGTCTTTGATTGGAGCGTTCGAGGCCACATACTTACAGTTGAGCATCCCAAGCAACGACGCCGCCGACAACCCACGGGGGTCGTAGAGTCGCGCCACGATCTCATTCTGTAGTAACCCCTGGCGTAGCGGACTCATCGGGGTGTCTCCCCCGATCACCTGCTGGTTCTCCTGGATAGCATAGTCGCAAATCATCGCCGATTTCTGGAAGTGAGCTTTATCATCCAGCCGCCATCGGGCCGCTCTTTCACGGTTGACAATGAGGCCCGTGGAGGACCTGAATCGCTCTTTGTCATGGGTCAGCCATCGGGCGAGGGGGGAGGGTTGAGTGTAGAAGTCATACGAAGTGACCTGATTATAGCCCCATCCAAACCGAAAAAGTTCCGCCGCGGCCAGAAGGACAAACCCCAGGGACGCGAACCGCGGACTGAGCTTCCCGCGAACCAGACAAGTCGTTAGGATGACGGCGCTGCCGCAGGACGCCAACGCGGCGATGAGGTCAGCGGTTGATTCCGTGGCTTGGGATTGGGCCTCTAACAAAGCACACAAGGAGCCAACACCGAAAGCGGAGAGGAGGAGGAGCCGCGAGCAATTCCGACGCGTCGTCGACGAGATGATGGCGTCCATCCCGCAAGCGCTCCCGTGAGCCACCGCAAAGGTGAAGAGGAGGAGATAGCGATTGGGCGCGCGGAACCAACCGAAAGGGGGAACGTGGCACAACCATCGGTAGAGAGGGTTGACTTCCGCCAGAGCCATGAAGACGCCTATTGCCGCCAGCAATAACCAGAAGACATCCTGCCGCCGGCGCCGCCCCAGCGCCGCGGTAAGCGTGAGTACAAGGGGAAGAACTCCGAGGAAACCCACCATCTCCAGGTAGTCCCAGTCACCGTTCCACGTTCCGTTTACCGGGTTGCCGTGAAAGTTGGGGAGCAACAGATTGACGAGATGCCGGTTGGTGAGGTCCCACGATGTCACCAATTCATACCCGCGTTCGGCTCCCCGGGAGGTATGGGGCAGCAGAGATGCCGTGGGGAATATCTGTATGGCGGCCAGACCGATGGCTATGATACAGACGCAGGGCAGGACACCGGCCACCGTTCTGACGCAGGCTTTGCCGGTGACGATTCTTCCCGCTACAAGACAGAGAACCCCGACCATGGAGATCAATGCCATCTGACTGTTTCCCGCCGTGACCATGAGGGCGAGGAGCGCTCCGGCCCCCACCGACCACCGGATGCGGCGCTCCGCAATGGCTCGGTCCATCGCATAAACCAGGAAGGGCAGCCACACGGCCGCGTTCAGCAACGCAATCTGTCCGAGTCGCAGCACGAAGAAACCCGAAAGGGCGAAAACGATGGACGCAAGGACCGCAGCACTCACACTGCGTCCGAACCTTCTCGCGCACACGAACATTCCCGCTGCCGCAATCAGGAAGTGCAGGAATACTGCGTACTTGAAGGCAACATAGGGAGGCGTTCCAATGTAGAACACGAGGTTGAGTGGGTAGAAGAATCCCATCTGCCCTTCTGCGAGGAGCGGGTATCCACAGAAGATATTGGGACACCAAAATGGCGCTTCCCCCTGCAAAAGGCTCTTCTGGGCAAACAGGCGGTAGGGCGCCAGTTGGGAGGCGATGTCGCCCTGGTAGTAAGCGCGTGCTGTGAACAGCGCCGGTGAGTGAAAGAGCACAATGACAGCGACAACAAAGAGACCGGCGCGCCATGGTCGGTCGCTTCGCGTGCTCCGAGTATCCAGTTTCTCTCCCATGTCATGCGGTGCAGTGTGCGCGGAGTTAGTTGCCGGAGGGCGGCGCAAGGACTCGCCGGTCAACGATGTATCGGCAGATCGCTCGCGCCGCACACTGGTGTCCGACACCGCTCGGGTGCAGCGGATCGGCGTAGAGTTCTTCCGACCGACCCGGTTCGGCTGCGCAGTCGCGGAAAACCGCCAGGAGGTCGAGAACGAAAAAACCAAGTTGCTTGGAGATCGCGCTGACACGCTGGTGCTCGGAGTGGAATTCGTAATGCAGAAATCTCGGGTCGCGTGCATCGAAAATTGGGAATACGGCAACCATCACACGGAATCTGTGTTCATCGGCAAGTTGAGCAAGCTCAGTCAGCGACCGCTCGACGGTATCGCCCGTTGAGTAATGGTCGTAGCGAAGCCACGCGTCCTGCTGACTCCTCGTCTGCAGTATTCGGAAAGTGACAAACCGGTAGAGCGCCGAAGCGATCAGCCATGAATTGAGCGCCCTCGATGGTGGGCAGAGGCTTTCCCTGGACTTCAGGTGGTCGAGCAAAGGGATCAAGATTTCCGGGGAGACATCTTCTCGGTCATTGATGCAGTAGGCCAGCAGAACGACGTCCGGTTCAAACCGCAGCGCCTTCTCTCGGAGAGTCTCCACCTCCTGCTGTGTATTGTAACCCGACACCGCGAAGTTGAGAACCTGAACATTGTATCCGGCAGACCGCAGTTCCTTCTCCACCCGTCGGGGGAAAATGGCATCGTCGTCATCCACATGCATCCCTTCGGCGATGCTGTCTCCCAACACCACAATTCTGTGGATGCCCGGTGGCTTCCTGATACCGTAATCGGGACTGCGGTAGCCCAGGGAATTGCCTGAACCGCGGAAATCATAGAAGTGCAGCGATGCCCCTTCATAGCGCAGGTTTGGCACTCGCTCGTAGGCGATTTTGGGATTGGCGGAGAGTTGAAACCGGCCCATGGCGAGGGGAGCAGCCTCAGGAGCCAGGTGGAACAGACGAACGGCCGATTCGGCCATGAACAGTCCCACCACCAATCCTGCAGCGATAAGCAGACAGCGGATGAGAATTGTTTGCATCATGGACGTAACCGTTCGGTTGGGTGGGGATATGTATCCCCACCCAACCTTTCTTGGGACATGAGTCCCGAAACGCCGGAGGAGTCTGCGGTGTGGTATGCGGGACACATGTCCGGGGAAAGATTGCGCCGGGGATACATATCCCCGGCGAACAGAGCACACCCTTTCAGCGTGTGACCGTTCTGTCCAAACCTGCGTGGATGGAGGCGGGAGACCATCCTATCTGAACGGTTACTCATGGACAGCAGAGCGGCAGATCGCACCGACACACGTACCCCCAAAACCGGCAGTTCTGAATAATCCCATAGGATTGTCGCGAAGTCAAGCCGAAGAGCACGCAAGCACGCAAGGGTGCGTTAGATAATCAGTGGTCGTGGGGATATTCAGCGATCCAGTCCCCGCTGGATGGAAAATGCGCCGTGATGGTAACTGCTCAGCCGGAGAACGGGTAGGACGCAGATGAACGCTGATTTTGCAGATGCTTGTTTGTGCACTTGACTCCGAATCCCCCTCCGACGTCACGTCGGAGGGGGATTGTTCGGCTCAAGCTACGTAGCGTGATCCTAACGAACCCCCGGAATGAATCCGGGGGGATTCCAATCCACATTCTTCGGAGGGAAGGGCACAAGCAATTTGCGAAAAATCGCGGAGGCTCCTTGACGATCAATGCGCCCGCAGCGGGCGACATTCATCCGCACAATCCACGGCATCCGTGTTTCAGGTGACTGCCCCGGCTGGGCCGTTGCCTGACGAATCAAATTCTGCGCGAAGCCACGGCGGCCGTAGGGCGAGAAATCCTTTTCCGCCCCCTGGCGCAGCCGGCACGGGTGCAAACGGATTTGCCGCCCCACCATCGGGCACGCGTCTCGTAGGGCGAGAAATCCCTTTCCGCCGCTGAACAACACCGCTGACTGTTCATATGCCTGTCCACTGATTATTCATTGCACCCGAGGGTGTTTAGTGAAGACAGGCGCAAAAAAGCGCCCCGACGAATTCCGTCGGGGCGCTTTGCTTCGTTCTGAGTTCACTGCCTGTTGGCGTTCCTTACGGAGCGGCCACCGAGCAGTTGAACTGCTTGTCTGTTGTCCGCAGCCACTTGACGTGACCGTCGTAAAACAGAGAATTCACGCCGTCGCTGTGACGGGTGTCTCCTGTTGTACAACGTCCGTCGGTGGCAGGGTCGACGACGTTGATGGCGGCAGTTAGAGTATTGTTGTCGACGTCGGTAGCGTGGATGACTTCCGACACGTTGCCTACGGCCGCATCCTTGACGCCATTCAACTGCAGGTTCATTCCGTAGCCAGAGCTCATGTTGCTGGTTTTGCTCGGGCACACGAAGATCTGGCTGTTCTTGGTGTAAGGCTGCAACTGGCTAACCCAGCCGCCGGTACCGCCCACATCGCACAACGGCGCTGTCTCGTCATAGTCATTCTTGTACATGGCGAAGGCAAGCCCGATTTGCTTGAGGTTGGATTGGCAGCTTGCGGTGCGTGCCTTCTCACGGGCCTTCGCGAAGACTGGGAAGAGAATCGCGGCCAGGATTGCGATGATCGCAATGACGACCAGCAACTCGATCAATGTAAATCCACGTTTGCGCATTGTAATCCTCCATCGAGTGTTTTGTTCTTCCGGGTAGGGGAAGAACTCATAGATTCCGTCTTATGCAAGTCCTACTGCCACATTGCCCATGAGTGTGGGCAAACTCACCCCCCTTCTTCTCGCCTGAAAACTCATCGCGAAAATCTCCCCTTGCTGCAGTGAAGGAAAGCGATACAAGGAGACTTCACGAAGAGAGTACTCAAATGGTCAGCCACTTGGTCAGCCATATTTGATCGGCAGCCGTTTGCAGGGGTCGCAATGGATAAAAGGATATGGATGAGTCCACTGAAAAAACCAAATCTCCCGCAGAAATCGCAGAACGAAAAGACCAATCTGGAACGCAGAACTTACACTGAAGTTTCCGCGTATTCCGCGTGTTCTGCGCGGAGAAGCCTTTTTTCAGTAGAGTCATGGATTAGTTCTTCTCAACACGACACGCCGCAAGGCCGCTGATCGGTGGAACTGTATTGTCAAGGTGCAGACTTTGTTGCCTTTATTCTCAAGTGGCGTGATTATACCGAGAAAATCAATAGTTTGTCAACGAAATCAGAAAAATATTTTCAGTTTTTTTCAGCATCCCGATCCAGGTTTCTCGTCCCACGACCAGCCAGGTCTGACACAACGCTGCGAAGTCGCCGAGGCAACCAGACAGACGACGTGATTGAGAAAGGGTTTGCCCCCACTCGCTCAGCCTAACCGACAGCAGGGGATGTCGGGTAAGGGGAGGTCCCCACCGTCAGCCCTGTAGCAGGGGCTACAGGGCTGACTATCACAAATCTTCTTTTCACCCTCCGGGTCTGCCGTCTTTGCGTCCTTGCGCCTTTGCGTGAGTTTCTTGAGGATTCGTCACCGCTTCTCCCTCTGTGCCGGTATGAAGACTCGCGGCACCCGCGAGCTGACTGCAAGTCGTCTTGTTGGAACGGTTACGACAGCGCCCGCTTCCACGGCAAGCCCTTGAGGCAGCAGAACCGAGCACTGCTGCATCCCGATCCTGCCAACAGTTGGGAGGTTATGATTGCCCAGCCGAAACCACCGGCTGGGTCGTTTCACGCCGAACACTTGCGCAACCTCTCGCGCCATGCGTTTCAGGCTGCCGTTGATAGACGGGGCGCGCGCTGCAATTTCCACCCCGAATCCGTCGGCAAACCCGACGGGGAGGGTGGCGATGGCGCAGTCATGCGGCGCCTGCCGCGCCACATCTGACAACGTGGGCCTCCTCGTGGAGGGCCCGCTTGACTTTTGCTCGATAGAGTCATCGCTAGCCATCACATACCCCTCCGCCACAACG
>MNXM01000165.1 GCA_001872605.1 Armatimonadetes bacterium CG2_30_59_28
TCAAACCGGCGAGATCCTCGCAGTTGTATGATTCCTTCCTGGAGACCCTTGTGCCGTCAGCCACGACCGCGGGTGTCACAGTGCGGAAGGTAGATGAAGATAGCGCTTTTGACCCCACCCTGGGTCAACGCCACCCGTTGCGCATCCTGCTGACAGAAGACAACGCCATCAACCAGAAGTTGGCCCACATCATGTTGGAGCGGCTGGGGTATCGGGCGGATGTCGCGGGAAACGGTCAGGAAGCGTTGCAGTCCGTGGCCCGGCAGCCATACGATGTGGTGCTGATGGATGTACAGATGCCGGAGATGGACGGTCTGGAGGCGACGCATCGAATTCGCGAAGATATAGATGCCGTTTTGCAGCCTCGCATCATCGCCATGACCGCGAACGCGATGCAGGGAGATCGGGAGATGTGCCTGCAGGCCGGAATGGACGATTACATCACCAAACCGATCCGGGTCGGTGAGTTGATCGCGGCGCTTGGCAAAGCTCAAACGAGAGAGGTGTCAGGTGTCACGTGTCAGGTGTCAGGCGTTGGTGCAGGAGAAGCAGTTCATGAAGACACTCTGGAAAAGGAGACCAGAGTCAGTGAACAGATTCCTCCCGCCGAACCCGCAGTCGTAGCAGAACCACCTCAAGATCCCACGCCCACCACGGATGCTCCTGTGTTCGACCCCGCCGCGATCAAGCGGCTGCGCGCGACACTTGGCAAGCAAACAGACGCCCTGCTGCCTGCGCTCATGGACAGTTTCCACTAAGATGCCGAACGGCTGTTGGCTTTGGCCCGGCAGGCATTGCAGGATGGCAATACCAGCGAACTACGAAGAGCGGCGCACACGCTCAAGTCCAATGCCGCCAGTTTCGGCCTGAGGGCCCTCTCGTCCGCAGCACGAGAACTTGAGCACGTCGCAGCCCAGGGAATCATCGAGGGTTCCGACGAGTTGCTCAGACAAATGGAAGCGAGATACGAAGAGGCGAAGAAGCCTCTGGAAGCGGCTCGTGGGGAGATTTGAGCGGGCAAGGCCCTGACCTGTCGTGGTTGAATTTCGGTCCAGACGGTAGTCCGACAGATTGCATCACATGTTGTATTGAGGTAAGAGATGGCGGAGAGCAAAGGAACAATCCTCGTCGTTGACGACGAGCGACAGAATCAAACATTGCTCTCTACATGCTTGAGCGAAGTGGGCTATTCGGTCCAGACTGCTGGGGACGGAAAGCAGGCGTTGACATTGCTGCAGGGCCAGAGCTTCGATGCAGTGTTATTGGATTTGGTCATGCCGGTGATGGACGGTTTTCAGGTCTTGGAGCGGATGAAGGAGGACGATGCCCTCCGGCACATCCCTGTGATAGTCGTGTCCGCCCTGGACGAAATGGAGAGCGTCGTCCGCTGCATCAATATGGGCGCGATGGATCATGTGCCGAAACCGTTCGACCCGGTTTTCCTCAATGCAAGGATCGGCGCGTCTGTTGAGAAGAAGAAGGCACACGACCGGGAAGCACTTCTGTTTGCCCAGTTGCAGGAGCACTACCGGAAGCTGCAGGAATTGGAGAAGCTACGGGACGACCTGACGAACATGATTGTGCATGACCTGCGCACTCCTCTGACATCGCTGCTCAGTGGTTTGCTGACGATGCAGGACATGGGTGAGATGGCCGAAAACCAACAGGAAACACTCAGCATCTCCATTCGAGGTGGGAAGACTCTTTTGGGGATGATCACCGATTTGCTGGACATCAGCAAAATGGAGGACGGCTCCTTGCATCTCGAATACAAGGAGTTGCCCCCAGGTGAGATTCTCGGAAGCGCGGTCGGGCAGGTAGCTCACCTGGCCCAGAAACGAAATGTCACTCTTCTGACTGACCTCGCTACTGAGCTTCCCACTTTCCCGGGAGATGAGGACAAGCTGGTGCGCGCGCTCGTGAACCTCGCCGGCAATGCCATCAAATTCACACGGCCCGGGGGCACGGTGAAGATGTCCGCTCGGATCGCCCCACGCGACCGTCTCGACCCTGAGGCGTCAGCAGTGTTGTTCTCTGTCTCCGACACCGGCGAGGGCATTCCGAGCGAATACATAGACCGAATATTCGAGAAGTTCGGCCAGGTCGAGAGTCGCACGGCAGGGCGAAAATTGTCGACCGGCCTGGGGCTCACGTTCTGTAAATTGGCTGTTGAAGCGCACGGCGGAAGTATCCGGGTGGAGACCAAGCTTGGTGAGGGCAGCGACTTTTCGTTCACTATCCCACGTGAACGAACTGACATAGCAGTTGGAGGAGGTAAGTCTCATGCCACAGACTGTCCTATTGGTGGATGACGACACAGACCTACACGTCTTGGTGAAAAACACCTTAGCCCGACATGGATATGTCGTCGCCGAAGCATACGATGGGGCAGAAGCCCTGTCCATGCTGTCGCGTGTCAAGCCGGACATCCTGCTTGTAGACCTCACCATGCCGGGCATGGACGGATGGACTTTCATCCGGGAGTATCGTTCACTCACTCATGCCAACACTCCTGTTGTCGTCCTGACGGCACGGACAGGGTTCTTGGACAAAACAGTAATGTCGAAGCTGAATGACGTGGATGCTTACCTCACAAAGCCTTTTGAGCCTAAAGAGCTGCGTATGATTGTTCAGGAACTGCTGGCCAGAAGAGGTGTGAAATGACCCCGAGTGATCACGGAACAATCCTTGTCGTGGATGACGAAATGCTCAATCGGATGCTGCTCTCCACTAACCTCAAGGAGGCAGGCTACGAGGTCGAGACAGCGGAGGACGGAATGCAGGCAATGGCAATGCTGCATGCCCAACCGTTCGATGTGGTGCTCCTCGACTTGATAATGCCCGGTGTGGATGGCTACTAGGTATTGGAGCGCATCAAAGCCGATCCTGATTTGCGTCACATACCGGTCATCATTGTCTCTTCGGTGGAAGAGATGGACAGTGTCGCGCGCTGCATCGAGATGGGGGCGACGGATCATCTACCCAAGCCCTTTGAACCGGTGTTGCTCCACGCCCGGATCAATGCCTCCCTGGCAACCAAACGACTGCACGAACAGCAAGAGCTTTCGCATAAACAAATGGAGGAATATAGCCGTCAACTGGAGAGCCGTGTATTGGAGCAGACCAAACAACTCCGCGAGAGCTACGAGTCCCTTCGCCGGACCCAGGAGGAAACCGTCTTCGCCCTGTCATCGCTGGTCGAGATACGTGACCCTTATACTGCGGGACACCAAAAGCATGTGAGCCAGCTTGCCTGTGCCATAGCGAGCGAGATGGGACTTCCCGAAAACCAGATTGAAGGAATCCGAGTGGCAGGAATTCTGCACGACATCGGAAAAGTCTGCGTCCCCGCCGAGATCCTCAGCAAGCCCGGCCGCATCAGCGAGATTGAGTTTGCGGTAATATCAACTCATCCTCAGGTTGGCTACGACATCCTGAAGACTGTAGAATTTCCCTGGCCGATAGCTCAGATTGTATTCCAGCATCACGAAAAGCTGGATGGCACCGGCTACCCCATCGGGGCGTCAAGCGACAAAATCTTGCTGGAAGCGAAGATTCTTTCGGTGGCCGACGTGGTGGAGGCGATTGCCTATCACCGGCCCTATCGGCCTGCATTGGGTACCGCGACGGCCATGGAAGAGGTCTCAAAGAAGAGTGGAGTCCATTTTCAACCTGAAGCGGTAGCGGCTTGCATGGCCGTTTTCCAGGAAAAGGATTTTGTATTTGAATAGGGAGCGACTCATGCGCATACTGATCGCCGAAGACAGCTCTGTTCAGCGGCAAATCCTGACGAGTGTTCTGGAAGAGTGGGGATACGAGGTAGTGAGCGCTGAGGATGGCAATGAGGCGTGGAACCTTCTCCGGAACGGGAACGCACCACAATTGGCTCTCCTCGACTGGATCATGCCGGAAATGGACGGCACGGAAGTTTGTCAGAAAGTTCGCGAACGAGGGAACGAACCCTATACCTATCTGATCCTGTTGACCTCTCTGGATGAGAAGACAAACACGGTCAAAGGGTTGGATGCCGGTGCCGACGATTATCTCACCAAGCCCTTTGATCCCCACGAGCTGAGAGCGCGCCTGCGCGTCGGAGAGCGAATGCTGGAAATCCAGCGCGAACTGATCACGGCGCGAGAAGAGTTGCGATTGCAGGCCACGCAGGATTCCTTGACTGGGATGTTGAATCGCCGACTCGTGTTAGACATCCTGGAAAGAGAGCTCACGCGCGGCCAGCGCCTGGAACTGCCTTTGGCGGTTCTCATGATTGACATTGACCATTTCAAGGCGGTCAACGATGCCTACGGTCACCAGGCGGGAGACGCGGTACTGAAAGAGGTCGCGGCGAGGGTGTCCACCACGGTGCGACCCTATGATTCGGTGGGTCGGTACGGAGGAGAGGAATTTCTGGTGATCCTCCCCGGTTGCGACGAGCCCCGTGCGCAGATCGTTGCCGAGCGGTTGTGTTGCGTGGTGAGTCGCGAAGTGGTCCATACATCTGCCGCAGAGATCTCCGTCACCCTTAGCCTCGGTCTCGCCCTCAGCGCGCAGGGCGAAACCAGTGAGCGACTTGTGCATGCCGCTGACAGGGCCTTATACGAGGCAAAGCGCAACGGACGCAACCGAGTCGTAGTCTCGCAGTCTTCCCGGTAGCGGGCCTCGCCCCGGTATCGTGATAAATTGGAACTCCAACCTACCCATCTCGGAAAGGGCGATTTAGATTGCTACAACCAAACTTGAGGGACGACCAACTACAGCAGTTGCATGAGGAACTGAACCGGACAGCCTTCCAATTGCTGGCGGTCAACCAGGCGATGAAAATGTTGGGCTCGGTGACCCAGTTGCAGCAGACGCTGGAACTGACGGTAGACATGTTCATCGAGATGACGCGTGCGTTGTATGGGTGCGTCATGCTCGCGCAGCGCGGCAGCGAGTTCACGGTGAAGGCGGCGAAGGGCGGTGACGCGGCGGCGCTCCTCGACCGGCGCATCTCATTGCCGCCGAAGGCTCTGCAATGGTTCAAAGCGGGGCGTAAACCGGTCATCGTCAGTGGGGAGACAGCCAACCTCCCCGATCACGTCCGCGAAGCCGTCAGCCGCACTCCGCTCCCCTTCGCCCTCTGGGTCCCGCTGATGGTGGCAGATCGCATCGTCGGGTTCGTCGTCCTCAGCGAGAAGTTCCGCGGCGCTCCTTTCACTGGCGAGGAGTTGGACGTACTCGCCACACTGGCGGCGCAAACGGCCATCGCCATCGAGAATGCGAAACTCGTTCAGCGGCTCAAGGGCAAAGTCCAGCTCGCCAATCAGGAACTGCGCCAGGCGAACCGCGCGCTGTCCCTGGAAATGGCGAAGCTCCAGGCGATTGTGGAAGGTATGGCGGACGGTCTCTTCGTCACTGACGCGAACAACCGGATCACCTTCGTGAATCCCGCCGTGCGGGACTATTTGGGATGGGGAGACAGCGCTGTCGAGGGAATGAGCCTCCAGGAGTGTGCTCCCACGGAGACGCTCACGGAGGTAGTAAACGAGGTCGCAACCGGTGACACGGATCAGTCGGAACGCGAGCTGATCATCACCGAGCCGTTGCGTCGCGTCTACGCCGCGCGGGCCGCCGCGCTGCGCGACCAGAAGAAGAGACTCCAGGGCGTCGTGGCCGTTCTCAGTGACATCACCGCTCTCAAAGAGCTGGCCGACATGAAGGCCGACTTCGTGTCGTTCATTGTCCACGAGCTGCGCACGCCGCTCACCTCGATTCAGGGCTTCATCAGCACGCTCAGCAACTGCCCGCCCGGTTCCTTTGACGACGAGACGGTCAGCGAATTCTACGAGATCATTCACAGCGAGTGCGTGCGACTGCTCGGCATGATCAATGAGTTGCTGGACGTCTCGCGACTCGAAGCGGGACGGCCGCTGCCGGTTTCCATTGCGGAGGTGGATGTGCCCCCTCTCGTTGCCGACATTGTGAAGATGCAGGAATACTACACGACGGGCAGGCACTTTCTCGTCACCGAGATCCCCGATGACCTGCCAACTGTGCAAGCCGACAAAGATCGAGTCATTCAGATTTTGACCAACCTCCTCAGCAATGCGATTAAGTACTCGCCTAACGGTGGCCAGGTGACCACGCGCGTGGTTGCGGACGACGGTCAGATCATCATCAGCGTCAGCGATGAGGGATTGGGCATGAAGCCGGAAGACGTGTCCCGGCTCTTCACCCGTTACCATCGTGTGATTACCGAAGACACGGCGCGCATTCGTGGAACGGGGCTGGGGCTATTTCTAACCAGCCAGTTGGTCGAGTTGCAGAACGGGCGTATCTGGTGCGAGAGCGAATATGGCAAGGGCTCGACGTTCTTCTTCTCACTGCCCCGACAACGCCTCGATCCCGCCGAAGCGCCTCCCGGACCGTGATCCTGTGGTCAGCCCAACATCATCGATCCGTTCGTCACGCGGCGCACTACCCCCAACCCGGACAGAACGCGCAGATAGGAGGTCAACAAGATAACAGGAAAGGAACGCGTCGAAGCTGTGTTTGCAGGCCGAATGCCCGACCGGCCACCCATCTGGGAGCAGGGATTCGCCAGCCAGCCCGCATCGGAGATATTGGGAAGACCCGCGCACACGGGCGGCGGTCGCTTCCGCTTCGACGGTGTGCGGGCAGCCGAGCGTGGTCCGGGCGCGGCGGAGGATTTCCAGCGTCAGGCGTGGAGGGATCAGATCGACCTCGCCGGCGCGCTGGATTGGGACCTCGTTTCCTTGGGATGGGGAATGTCCGCCAAACCCAGCAGGTGGATCGACGACCGCACCTTCTTGGTGGGCGAACAGGAGCAGGGAAAGGCGTGGGCGGTGTATCGCTTTGATGAATCTTCCGACACGCTTCAGGAAATCGCCCATTACCTGGACAACGCTGACATATCCGAGTTTGAGGAGTACGTGCAGCAGGCCGAATGCGCGGCTCAGGATCGTCCCTCGTCAGATGAAATCCACCCGGTTCCCCCGCAATTCGCAGCATTGGTTCCACCCGACGCCATGCTTGCGACCGGCGGCTGTATGCTGGCGATCCCCTACCGACCCCCTCGCTGGTTGGAGGTGCTGCACGAGCGCCATGATCTCATCGAGCGACTACTGGATTTGCAGGTTGAGAGCGCCCGCGTCACCGCTGCGGCCGCCGCGCGGCAGGGAGCGCGGTTCGTTAACGGGGGAGGAGACTTCTGCTACAACAGCGGCCCGATGTATTCCCCGAGGATCTTCCACGACCTGATGCTGCCGCGGTTGCAGGAGATCGTGCGAGTCTGCAACGAACACAATCTCTGGTACGTGTGGCGCACCGACGGCTGGACGTGGCCCGTCGCCGACGACCTCTTCCACACCTCCGGCGTGCACGGATACGGAGAGATCGACGCCCAGGCGGGAATGGACCTCGCGGAACTGCGCCAGCATTTCCCCAACCTTGTCCTTGTCGGCGGCATCGACTGCGGCCAGCTCCTGCAGAATGGGACCCCCGAACAGATCGCCGCCGCGACTCGCAGTGCCATCGAGATCGCCGGGCCGCGCTATATCGTCGGCAGCTCCAACGTCATCCACTCCGGCATCCCGGCGGAGAACTACATGGCGATGTGGAAGGTGGCGGTTGACGCATCATCACAATATTGTTATGCTGAGGCGCGACGATGAGTTGGACAGTTGAGTTCTATGAGGATGCTTCGGGACGCTCTCCGGTGCAGGAATTCCTGGGATCACTCACCAAGAAGCAACGGGCGAAGGTGATGCGTAACATGGGCTTGCTGGAAAAGTTTGGTGTCCACTTGGGCATGCCGTATGCGCGTCAACTGACTGGCTACAGCAAGCTATGGGAACTGCGGGTTGATGCAGGCACCAACGACCATCGCGTCTTCTACTTCGCCTTTACGGGAAGGCGATTCGTCATGTTGCACGCCATCCGGAAACAGACTCGGAAGACGCCTTCACAGGATCTGCGAACAGCCATGGCGAGAATGAATGAGTACTTGAGCAGGAAGGAGGATGAATGATGCTGCTACAAGAATATTTTGAGCAACAGATGAAAGATCCGGAGTTCGCGCAAGCATACGACGAACTGGAACCCGAGTTCCGGCTTGCTGAGCAACTTATTGCCTTGAGACTAAAACGCGGACTTACGCAGGAGCAACTGGCGGAGAAGGTGGGGACGAAACAGTCCAGCATTTCCCGCCTTGAGTCCGCCTCGTCTTTGCCGTCGCTTTCAATGGTGCGGAAAGTCGCCACGGCCTTGGATGCCCAACTGGAAATCAGTCTGCGCCCGACCAAGGTAAGTCATCGGCAGAAGGCGCATGCCGGTGTGTGATGTCTCTTTTCGGCGACTATTGAGTGCCACTTCTCTCGCGTATCTCACTTGAGACTGCGCGACTGGCGCACAGGTAAGTGGTGAATTCCATGATCCGCTTTGACATTGAACAGGAACCACCGCAATGACCCTCGCCTCTTGGGAAGCACTGGTATCAGCGGCGCGGGCAGATTCGGCAGGACCGCAACGCTCCGTCTGCGAGGTTGTCGAACCGCTGTACTCCAACGCCCCACGTGCCCCATTACCCAATTACCCCCCGAGGGATCGGGGTTGGAGTTCATCCCGATATCATCGGGGCTTCGCTTCAACAATTACCCAGTGAAGGGAACCGACCATGACCAACCGTGAACGCCTGAAGGCCATCATCCATTTCGAGAAACCCGACTACGTCCCCATCTTCGGTTTTCCGGGAGCGGGGGGGATGAGCCAGCCGCCACTGCCATCCATCCGTGAGCGGTTGGTTGAGCAGGGGATGCCGGAGTGGGTGGGCGCCGGGTCGGCCCCGTTCCAGAAGTCGGTCGATGATTCCTGGGAACGATACTGGGGCGTGATCGGGCCGGTTTACCCGCCCGTCAGCATGGCGAAGGAAGCGCCGGGGATCCGATGTGAGCGACGGGTGGAGGGAGACTTCGAGGTCTTCGAGTATGAAACCGGCGCACGGACGCGGCAAACGCTTGACAATGACAGAACCTACATCATGCCGGAGTTCCAGTCGTATCACGTGCGCGACCGCAAGAGCTGGGAGTTTTACCGCGAGTGGGTCGCGCCGCGCGGGGTGAAGCCGGCGCGAGAGATCGAGGTGTTGCTCGAAACGTTTGACCCCGGCGATCGGCTGGTGGCCATCGGCGTGGGGGGGACCTGGGGCAGTGTACGAAGCCTGATGGGCACCGAGGCCGCATCGACACTTCTCTATGACGATCCGGCGTTGGCCCGCGAGATCATCGACACGCATCAGCGGGATTTCGAGACCTATACGGTCCCGCTCATCGAGCGCCTTCGTCCGGATGTGCTGGGGGCGTGGGAGGACTGCTGCTACAACCACGGGATGTTGATTTCTCCAAAGCACTTTGACGAGTTCTGCGGAGCGTTCTACCGGCGCGTCTGCGAGGTCGCCCGCGATTGCGGGGTGGACTGGGTTGCCCTCGATAGCGATGGCAACATCATGGAGTTTGCGGAGGTCGTGTACGCCTATGGCGTCCATACCGTCTTTCCCTCCGAACCAAAGGGGCATAACGATCTGTTTGCCCTCCGGGAGGAACTGCCCAACTCCATCCTCATGGGATGGTTGGAGAAGGAGACAGTCAACGAAGGCAACGGGCACTTGATCCACGACGAGATCGTGTCCAAAGTCCCTCCGCTGCTGGAGCAGGGAGGTTACTTCCCGAATCTGGAACATGCTCTCCAGCCGATGGCTACCTTTGAGAACGTCTGCAGGTTCATGACGCTGCTGCACGAAGTGACCGGGAACCCGGAGGGAGAATTCCCGCGCATCCATTGAGGAGAACTCATATTTGGTCTTATGGCTGGTAGAAGACTTCACTCACAGAGTAACCGTAGTGGACGCGGTTGATGGTGCGCGCGAGTTGGTCGGATAGAGAACGGATCTTCAGGAAAGGCAAGTTCCTGAACAGATTCGTTTGCGGGATGCTATCGGTGACAATGACTTCCTTCAGGCCGCAGTCACGGTGCAGTTCGGTAAGACGCTCATAGGCCCTGCCGATGCAGAGGTTGTGGGACGCCCCCAGGTAAACTTCCTCGATCCCCTTCTCTGTTATCAGCTTTCGGACGAGCGCCGCCGTAGTCCCGCCGCCGCTGATCATGTCGTCCAGCACGATGGCGACTCTCTTGCCAGCGAAGTCGCCGATGATCTCGGAGATCTCAACCTCCTCCGGCTTGGGTCGGTGCTTGGCCGCGATGGCGCACTTGAGGTCCAGAGCGCGCCCGAAGTGAGTGACGAACTTCGACGCGCCCGCGTCGGGCGCTACAACGATCACGTCGTCACGTCCCTTGAAGCGCTCAAACTCGTGAATGAACAGCGTCAGCGACTCCAGCGTTGTCACGGGAATGGGCCCGTAGAAACCTCGAATCTGACCGCAGTGCGGGTCCCACACGATCTGCCGCGTGATACCCGCGGCGATGGCGAGGTCGGCCATCAATCGGGCCGTTGTCGCCTCACGCGTGAACTTGGTGGGTTTGTCCTGCCGCGCATACGCCAGATACGGAAGCACGCCTGTGATGTGCTGCGCCCCGTTCTCCCGAAAAGCTCTTGCTGCGATGAGAAAAGCAATATAGTTCTGGTCCACGGTGAGGTCGGAGGTTGGGTCAAGCAGGGATTGGAACAGGAAGACATCGGCTCCTCCCACGTGGATGTCCAGCCGAACGCAGGTCTCGCCGTCGGAAAAGCGACGATCGATGTTCTCGATGAAGAGGATGTCGGAGGTAACCTGTTCACCATTCGACAGTTCTCGATATCTCGCCACCACTTCCCGCGCGAGTCGCGTACCCGAGCAACAACTGGCGATGAGCAGCCGCCCTCTCTCGGACTCCATCTCCTCCGCCCGCATCTGCGCGAGTTTCCGGGGCGTGAGGAAGTCGTTCATGGCGGCGACAGAACCCTGTGGCATCGTCTCGGAATCCTCCGGTCCAGTGGTGAGTGTTGGCGAGGCGAGCTATCGACCAGTTGCCCGTCGGCATTTCCCCACAGCCCTCGCCATGGCCACAATGTGTTCCGCATTCGTGCCACAGCAGCCACCGACGATGGCGATACCGAGGTCTTTCATGCGGACAGCAAAGGCGGCGAGGTCAGCCGGGGAGAGGGGGAACACCGACTGGTTGTCGATGAGCTGTGGCATCCCCGCGTTGGGTTTGGCAAGGAGCTTCGTTTCCGGGCTTGCGTCCCGCATCTTCAGGATGACGGGTTCCACGACTTCTGGACCGATGCTGCAATTCGCCCCCACGACTGCTGCGCCTGCGTCTGTCAGCCGCTGAACGGCGAGTTCGGGAGTGACTCCCATCATGGTTCTGCCTCCCTGCTCGAAGGTCATGCTCGCGATGACGGGTACGCGGGCGACCGACCGGGCCGCTTCCACGGCGATGGCTGCCTCCTCGATGGCGGCGAAGCTCTCACAGACCAGCGCGTCCACTCCGGCATCTACCAGGGCAGTGGCCTGCGCGAGGAATGCGTCTCGCGCCTCTTCGTGCGTGAGGTCTCCGTACGGGTCGAGCATGTCGCCCGTCGGGCCGATGGCGCCAACCACGTAACAGTCGGAGCGCCCAGCTGCCGCCAATCCCTCGCGTGCCAGTTGCACGGCAAGTTTGTTCACTTCGGCGACCCGGTCCGCGAGCACGTGGCTCCGCAAAACAATTCGGTTGCCGCCGAAGGTGTTTGTGTAGACAATGTCGGAACCTGCCTCCGCATACCGTTGCGCCAGGCGACGAATGGCATCGGAGTTATCGAAGTTCCATAGCTCCGGGTACTCCCCCGCGTCCAGGCCTTCGGCCTGAAGCGCGGTTCCCGTTCCCCCGTCGGCGAGCAGCAGGTGACCCGCGGCCAGCGCCTCAGCGAGTGAGACTCTTATGGATGCGGACTCACGAGTCCGAGTTGATTCGTTAGACATGACAAAGCTCCCTCGATTGAAGTAATCAGGTTTCAGGAGAGAAGGTGACTTGCTGGCTGTCTGCGGCTTTACAGCCTCTTCGTCATCGCGATACCCGGCTACCCCGTCATCCTGTCATCACGCCGTCCCAAGTGGCGTCTTCACTCCGTTTCGCCGCCGCACTTCAGATTCCGCTACCGCAGTCCGTCCAGCTTCCCGCAGCGCGCCGCCATGAGGTACTCCATGCAGAACTCATCCTTGCCCAGAGTTACCTCCGTGGCGTAGATAAGGGCCATCATCACAGGATCGAGCGGGTCGATGATAACGGCATCTAAACCCGCGCCCATCGTCAGAACCATGAAAGCGCGGTTGACCCACTTCCTCTCCGGCAAGCCGAATGAGACGTTGCTCAGACCACAGACAGTCTGCACGTCAGGAAACTCCAACTTCATGCACCTGATGGTGTCAATCACCATGCTCCCATATCGCCCATCGGTGGACACCGGACAGACCAGAAAATCCAGGTAGATGTCGCCATCGGCTACTCCGGCACTCCTGAGCTGTTCGACGAGAATGCGCGCGTTCTTCATGCGCTCATCCACGTCTCGCGGCATCCCGCCATCGCCCATACAGAGAGCGATTACCTTGCACTCCGTCTTTTGGATGACAGGCAACAGGCTGTTCATCTTCTCCTGTTCGGCGGTGATGGAGTTAATCATCGGCTTCCCTTTGTGAACCTCAAGGGCAGCAAGCATCGCAGTGGCATTGGGGCTGTCGATGGCGCAGGGAAGGTCCACGACTTCCTGCACCTTCTGAATGACCCAGGGCAGCATCTCCGGTTCCTTCTCAATACCGACGGTCGCAGCATTGCAGTCGATGTAATGGGCTCCCGCGTTGGACTGCTTCTGCGCGAGGTTCTGGATGAAGGCAACATCCCGGTTCTCGATGGCCGGCCGAATAGCCTTTCGTGTGCTGTTAATCAGCTCCCCAACAATCAGCATTGTCTAAAATCCTTTCCGTTTCCCGGATTAAGAGACTATATGCTATCGCAATCCGTGACGGTAATCAAGGTTCGCGGCAGGTTGGAAAGAAAGCGGGCTGGAGCGAAGATCGTCCGTGCAATTCGTCGCGCCGACGGTTGTTCTCCCGCTCAGGGCGTTGGTTGCAGTTCATTCGTTTGTGTCAGCCCCGACCGAATGAGCAAGTGTTCGATGGCTGCGTGCCATCGGACAGTCATCAGATGAATGCCTGAGACCCCTGACATGGAGCGCAGGGACTCAACCGTTTCCGCTGCCACCTCGATTCCTTCCATCTCGGCATTCTTCGCGTTCTTCATTCGGTTGATGAGGGCGTCGGGGACCCTAATCCCAGGAATGTTGTCGCGGATGAACTCCAGGGGGCGGTGTGACTTGACCGGCATGATGCCCCCGAGAATGTGCAGTTCCTTGTCAAGTCCCTGTTCGCACACCAACTCCATGAAACGTTCCATTCTATCGGTGTCGAAAATGCACTGGGTCTGGATGAACTGGGCCCCGGCCTGCTGCTTTTTATGCAAACGTCGCACGCGGACTTCCACCGGGTCGCTGAATGGATTCTCAGTCGCGCCGAGGAAAAATTTGGGTGTCACCAGTTCCGATCGGGAGGTCTCCCTGACCTCAACCCCCGAAGACAATCTCCCCGTTTGGCGAATCCTGTTGTAGACGTGCAGCAGTTGAATGGAGTCGAGGTCATAGACGGGTTTCGCTTCCGGGTCATCACCAAAGGTAACGAAATCGCCGGTCACACAGAACACGTTCCGTACCCCAAAGGCGCAGGCGGCCAGCAGGTCGGACTGCATCGCGATTCGGTTCCGGTCTCGACAGGCGACCTGGAAAACCGGCTCGAGTCCCTCGTCAATTACCACTTTGCAGGCGGCCAAACCAGACACTCGCACCCGTGCCGAGGCGTTATCTGTGACATTGACAGCGGCGACGGTGAGGCGGTGACGCTTCACTACCTCCAGTTGAGGGTAGATGGAGTCAAAAGAGGGGCCCCTGGGCGGCAGAAGCTCGACAGTCACCACGAAGTCTCCGCGTCGCAGGCGTGCTTCAAGAGCGCTACAGGATTCGTTGTTTTGCATGTGGGGTATGGGATGGACTCCGGACGTTGGAGTATCTGCTCCCTGAAGGGTATGGGATGGACGGAACACCAACGTGCCGTTGCGTCTCACGGTCGGAATAATGCTCCCAACGCGCCTAACGGGCGCAAGTGACGCCGCGCAGGCGACTTGCCGCGCGGCGCTACGCCTGAGGCTGGGAACATCGGCAGGGAGAGCTTTCCATCCATCGGGTGGCCATCGAGGTCGATTGTTCCTTTGGCGATGCTCTCCCAGGACGAAGTTCCCCATAACCTCCAATCCACCGGAGGCTGAATCAGGTCCAACTTTTTGTCGAAGCCACGCCCGAGTTTGTGGGCGCGGTCATACGCCCGAATCCATGCGCACGGCATGCCGGGATCAACTTCGCACATCCCGTTGACGGTCCCTCCGCATGGGCCGTTGCGCAACTGCTTGGGGCACCGCATGACACATGCCAGCCCGGTTGAACGCACGATGCACTGTCCGCACATGGAGCAGTCGAAGAGCGATACTTTGATGAGGCGCTCCAGCGATGTGAAAGCTCGCGACAAAAAACTCTTCTTCTTGGAGTAGTCGAACATCTAACTTCCCCTTTACCTCGACCAGGTTTACGGACGCTGCCTCCCAGCATTCTCAACAGCAACTCTTCTCTGAGCTTTTCTGCTGACTGTAGTAATGGCCCACCGTCGAGAGCGCGTCAATACGTGGTAGTCCGTGCGTCCCTGACGCACAGCGATTCTGCACCTGTTTGGGCGGTGATTGTCATATTCCCCGACAGTTGTCCCCATCCGTGACAGCGGCCTCTTGCACAGCCCGAGATGCCATCTGGCAGATTTTGTGCAAGTCGTATAACACCAACACTTCACAGGTCTGTAAATTTTCTGTTAGAGTGGTGCTTGTCCCGGTGCCGGGAACTGTGGGCAAGCTATTTTGTTGTCTGCGGCCTTGGAGGAATCCGATTGCGAAGGGCGACAGGATGTCGGAAAGCATTAGTTCAGTTCAGGAGATCGGCACAGACGAGCTCCCGGTGATCGAGCCGGATCCTTCGTTCATGAAACAGATGCTGGAAATGGGCAGCCCGCAGATCTCGCCCTGTTTTCAGTGCCTCAAGTGTTCGAGCGGGTGTCCGCTGGGTTTTGCCATGGATCATCTGCCTCATCAGATTATCCGCATGGTGCAGATGGGGCTTAAGCACGAAGTGCTCGCGAGTTCCGCCATCTGGCTCTGCGCTTCCTGTGAGACTTGCGTAACACGCTGCCCTAACGGAGTGGAACTCCCCCGCGTGATGGACGCTCTGCGGCAGATTGCCGTCCGAGAAGGGGTCAGGCCCGCGGAAGAGGAGATCGCTAAGTTCCATGATTCCTTCATGGACGAGATCCGTTGTTCGGGGCGCGTCCACGAAATGAGCCTCATCGGCCGCTATAAGCGACGTACACGTCAATGGTTCCAGGACGCGGGACTCGGTGCGAGGATGTTTCTTCGTGGACGGCTCGGCTTCCTCCCGGAGAAAGTAAAGGATCGAGACAAGGTGAGATCTATTCTGCGCAAGGGAGGCGCACGTTGACTTTTCAGGCAGGGGCTTGCCATGGCGACGGAGCAGCAGATGAAGGCATGAACCGAGAGCTATCATACTACCCGGGGTGTTCACTGCACGGCAGCGCGCGCGAATACGACCATTCGACCCGCGCCCTTTGCGAGATGCTCGACATTCACCTGCAGGAGTTGGATGACTGGAGTTGTTGCGGCGCCAGCTCCGCCCACGCCTTCGATCGCGACGCCAGTGTCATGCTGCCCGCGCGCAATCTGGCCATTGCGGCGCAACAAGGGAAAGACGTATTGATCCCCTGTGCCGCGTGTTACGGTCGGACGAAGGCGGCCCAGAAGAGCCTCGCGGAGGATGCTGGACTGCAACACAAATATGCGGAACAGTTTGGATCAAATGTACCGGTAAGTGTGCCGCTGCTCAACTTGCCTGAGCTATTGTCGGACCCGGATATGGTTGAGGCGCTCAAGCAGCGCGTCCGCAAGCCGCTGAACGGATTGAGAGCGGTCTGCTACTACGGCTGTCTGCTGATGCGTCCTCCCAGCGTTACCCAAGTGGAGAACTATGAAACGCCTGAGACGATGGAGCGGGTTTTCGCTGCCCTTGGGGGGACGCCGGTTCCGTGGTCCTACAAGACCGAGTGCTGCGGAGGGGGGCTGGTGTTGGGCCGTCCCGACATCGTGAACAAGCTGGTTGACACGCTCTGCCTTCAGGCGGAGGAAGCTGGAGCCGAGGCCTTCATCACAGCCTGCCCCATGTGTCAGGGGAACCTGGACATGCGCCAGAAGGACGCCGCCGCGGCATTCGGACGGGATTACAGTCTACCCGTATTCTATATTTCAGAACTGGCCGCGCTGGCCCTCGGCTATGCAAGAAGCAACGGTTGGTGGCGCAAGCACCTGGTGAATCCCCGTCCCCTCCTCCGGGAAAAGGGACTGCAGTAACGTAAGGGATTGTGGCGATGGATAACGGCAACAACGGCAATGCACAAAAGACAGGAGCGGTTCTCGTTGTCGGCGCAGGCATCGGTGGTATGCAGGCATCGCTTGACCTCGCCGAGGCCGGATTCAGAGTTTATCTGGCCGAGAAGCGAAGCGCCATCGGCGGACGCATGGCGCAGTTGGACAAGACCTTCCCGACCAACGACTGTGCCATGTGCACCATCTCGCCCAAGCTGGTTGAGACCGGGCGCCATCGCAATATCGAGTTGCTGGTCGATACCGAAGTGCAATCCGTGACAGGACAAGCGGGGAACTTCACTGTCCAACTGAAGACCCGTCCACGCTATATCGATGTGGAGAAGTGCACCGGCTGCGGCGACTGCGCTTCCGTCTGCCCGGTCTTCATCACCGACGGATTCAACGAAGGGTTGATTCAGCAACGAGCCGCCCACAAGCTTTACCCTCAGGCCGTCCCCAATGCTTTCGCCATCGAGAAGCGAGGCATCGCTCCCTGCCGCGACGCCTGCCCGGCCGGGCAACGCGCTCAGGGATACATTGCCCTCGTGCGTGAAGGACGTTACGCAGACGCTCTACGCGTCATCAAGGAAGACAATCCCTTCCCTGCTATCTGCGGGCGCATCTGCAATCACCGGTGTGAAGATGCCTGCAACCGTGGAAAGCTGGACGACCCCGTCAACATCCACTCACTCAAGCGCTTTGTCACCGATATGGTATATGCACAGCCCCGCGTGATTCCGCAGAAGCTAGAGCGGAAATACGATGAGAAGATCGCGGTCATCGGCGCAGGTCCGTGCGGGCTCACGGCGGCGCAAGACCTCTGCTTGCAGGGGTACGATGTCACAGTCTTTGAGTCCCTTCCCGTCGCTGGCGGCATGCTGCGAGTCGGCGTTCCCGAATTCCGACTTCCTTCGGAACTGGTTGCCCGTGAGGTTCAGGACATCCTCGACCTCGGGGTGACGCTGCATCTCAACACACGTGTTGACAACTTGGAAGACCTGTTCGCGCAGGGATTCAAGGCGGTATTGATCGCCGTGGGCGCACATGAAGGACGCAAGCTTCCCATCGAGGGAGCTGATCTCGAGGGAGTGCTCCTCAATACCACCTTCCTGAAAGACGTCCGCCTGGGTAGCCCGCCAGATATCACCGGTAAGCGAGTGGTGGTTCTCGGTGGCGGCAACGTAGCCGTCGACGTTGCGCGCACGGCGGTGCGACTGGGGGCGTCCGAAGTGCACATGGCCTGCCTGGAGAGCGGCGAGAAAATGCCGGCCCACCCCAGGGAAATTCAGGCGTGTGAATTTGAGGGCATTCGCATTCACCCCAGTCGTTCGTTCAAACGGATCCTTCCGGACGGCGAAGGGCGCGTCAGTGGCATTGAGTGTGTGAACGTGACGCATATGGAATTCACGGCGGACGGTCGCCTGGACCTCGAGACCGAAGACGGATCGGAACACGTCCTCCCATGTGACAGCGTCATCTTTTCCATTGGGCAGAAAGCGGGACTGCAGTTCATCCCGGACAGCACAGGAGTCGCTACCACCCGCCAAGGCGCGATCGCGGTCAACCCCAATACTTTGGCGGCCACGCGACCGGGAGTCTTTGCCGCTGGAGACGCGGCGACTGGCACTTCCTTTGTTATTGAGGGAGTTGCCGCAGGGCATCGCTCGGCGGAATCCATTCACCGGTACCTGAGAGGCGAGGAACTGGAACCCGCGCCAAAGCCGGAGTTGCCAGTGGTTGAACTGACGCGGCAGGAAATTCAGCAACGCGTGGCTCGAGGTGAGGCAAAGCTCGCCGCACGCGTGCCGATTCCGGAATTGCCGGTGAACATGCGCGTGGCGGGTTTCGCCGAAGTGGAGTTCGGCTACACCGAGGAACAAGCCAAAACGGAGGCAGAACGGTGCCTGTCCTGCGGAGTCTGTTCCGAGTGTCTCAGTTGCTCCTATGCCTGCAAGGCGGACGCCATCAACCACAACATGGTCGAGACGGTCAAGGCGATTGAGGTTGGCGCCATCGTCATGGCCACCGGGTTTGATCGGGTTGCCCCGGAGCTGCGTGGCGAATACGGTTACGGGTACTACCCGAATGTGCTGACAGGACTGGAGTTCGAGCGAATTCTCAGCGCCTCCGGCCCCACCGAAGGCCACGTTGTGCGCCCCTCCGACGGGCAGGCTCCAAAGCGCGTCGCCTGGATTCAGTGTGTGGGTTCTCGGGACACGGTGTGCGGCAACGGATATTGCTCGTCCGTCTGCTGCATGTATGCGACGAAAGAAGCCACCATGGCTCGTGAGCACGACGGCAACATCGAGGCGACGATCTTCTATAACGACCTGCGTGCCTTCGGCAAGGGGTTCGAGCGCTACTACGAGCGCGCGAAAAACGAGCACGGGGTGCGCTATGTGAAGAGCATCGCGTCCAGCGTCAAGGAGAACCCCAATACACACAGCCTCATGCTTCAGCACGTTTCGGAGTCGGGGGAGCAATACCAGGAGGAGTTCGATCTCGTCATTCTCTCCGTTGGGTTGACACCGACCGCGGAAACAAAGGAACTGGCGCGCCGCGCAGGTATTGCGCTGAACGATTATGGGTTCGTGCAAACCGGGAAGTTCACGCCGAATCAGACCTCACGACCGGGTGTGTTCACCTGCGGCGTCTCCGAAAGCCCGATGGACATTTCAGAAACCGTCATGACGGCCAGCGCCGCCGCGGGACTGGCGGGAGAACTGCTTGCGGATGTCAGGGGCACGATGGTCACCCCCAAGGTGTACCCGGATGAGAAGCCGCTGAATGGCGACCCTCCGCGCATCGGAGTGTTCGTGTGCCACTGCGGCTCCAACATCGCCCGCGTGGTCGATGTCGAAGACGTGGTGGAGTTCGCCCGTACGCTGGGCAACGTGGTGCACGCCGAGGACAACCTCTATACCTGTTCCACGGACACACAACGTCGCATCGTGGATGTCATCGAGGAAAAGAACCTCAATCGCGTCGTTGTCTCTTCGTGTACGCCACGCACCCACGAACCTCTGTTCCAGGAAATGCTGCGAGAGGCCGGGCTGAACAAGTACCTCTTCGAGATGGCCAACATTCGCGATCAGTGTTCCTGGGTGCACGCCAACGAACCCGAGGCGGCTACCGACAAGGCGCGCGACCTCACGCGCATGGCGGTGGCGCGCGCGATGACCCTCGAACCATTGTCGGAGATGTCCTACGAGGTCCACAAGAAGGCTGTCGTTGTGGGCGGAGGTCTCGCGGGGATGACGGCCGCGTTGTCTCTCTCCCGGCAGGGATTTGATTCGTGCCTCATCGAGAAGGAGGCGCAACTGGGTGGAAGACTCCGTGATCTCCACACGACGCTCGAAGGCGATGACCCGCGCGCTCTGCTGCAGGAACTGATGCGGCAGGTGGAACACGACCCACGGATCACCGTGTTCCGCGAGGCGGAAGTGGCCGACTTTAGCGGCCACGTCGGTCATTTCCAGACAACCGTGCGCAGCAACGGCGTCGAGTCGAACGTCGAGCACGGAGTCGTCATTATCGCGACGGGCGGAGTGGAATATAAGCCCGCTGAGTACCTCTACGGCGAGGACTCCCGCGTGCTCACACAACTGGAGTTCGAGGATACACTGGAGACGTTGGCGGTCGCGAAATCCGGCAACGGTGGCCGGGGAATGCCCAACCAGGTGGTCATGATCCAGTGCGTGGGGTCCCGGGACGACGAGCATCCGTATTGCAGCCGGGTCTGCTGTTCCGAAGCGGTGAAGAACGCCCTGCGGATAAAGACCCTCAACCCGGAAGCACAGGTCTTTGTTCTCTACCGCGACATGCGAACCTACGGTTTCCAGGAACTCTATTACAAGCAGGCGAGAGAGGCGGGTGTGCTGTTCCTGCGCTACGAGCCGGAGAGAAAACCGGTGGTGAGCGTCGTGGATGGCGAGTTGCAGGTCGACTTGCTCGACACCGTCTTGAATCGCACGGTGCGACTGAACCCCGCCTACCTGGTGCTCAGCAGCGCGGTGCGCTCCAACCCGAACAGCGTCGAGCTTGCGCCGCGGCTGAAGATTCCGCTCGACAACGACGGGTTCTTCCTCGAGGCTCACCTGAAGCTGCGCCCACTCGACTTTGCCAGCGACGGGATGTTTCTCTGCGGCCTGGCACAGTCACCCAAGACCATCGATGAGACCATCTCTCAGGCGCGCGGCGCGGCCGCGCGCGCGGCGACGGTGCTGTCGAAGGACTTTCTCTCCGTGGGTGGACTGGTCGCCGTGGTCAATGAGGATGACTGTGCAACCTGCCTGACCTGCGTACGCGTCTGTCCTTTTGACGTTCCCGTGATTCGCGAGCACGCCGCGTTCATCGAAGCCTCCAAGTGCCAGGGGTGCGGCAGTTGCGCTTCGGCGTGTCCGGCCCGCGCTATTCAGGTGGGGCACTACAAGGACGAACAGATTTTAGCCAAACTGCACTGAGTCATTGCCATGTCGGAAAACTTCGAGCCAAGAATTATTGCCTTCTGCTGTCAGTATTGCGCGTATTCCGCCGCCGACCTTGCCGGGTCGATGCGACTGCAGTACCCGCCCAACGTGCGCATTGTGCGATTGATGTGTACCGGCAAGGTCGATCCTGTCTATCTGATGAAAGCGTTCGAGGAAGGGGCGGATGGAGTTTTCGTTGCAGGATGCCTTGAAGGCAACTGCCACTTTCTTGAGGGTAACCTGCGGGCAAAGAAGCGTGTGCGATACGTGAAGAAGCTGCTCGATGAAATTGGCGTGGGTGGAGACCGGCTGGAGATGTTCAATATGTCGTCGGGAGAAGGTCCGAAGTTCGCAACAGCGGCCAAAGAAATGACTGAACGGGTCAAACAACTGGGACCGTCTCCTGTCGCGACGCGCCGGACACAGAATGCTGAGTTGGCAATCCCGCAGGTAGAGGAACTTGTCCCTGCCTGAGAATGTAACGCAAACGCATGGAATCCAACGTGGCGCGACCGCTCACAATACGATGCAATGACCGGAGGAAGAAGCATGGGTGCATTGATTCTTGATGGAAAGAAGACCGCCGCGGAGATGCGGGGGGAGATGACTGCCGAAGTCGCTCAACTGAAGGCGGTACACCATCTCGTGCCGGGACTCAGCGTTGTTTTGGTTGGAGACCACCCAGCCTCTGTCTCCTACGTGACGGCCAAACAGAAGGCCGCCGACGAAACGGGCATTTACTCCGAGGAGCATCGGCGTCCCGCTGATTTCTCCGAGGAGGATTTACTTAAGCTGGTCGACCAGTTGAATCACGATCCAAAGGTCCACGGTATTCTGGTGCAGTTGCCTCTACCCAAACACATCGATGAAAACAAAGTGTTGAACGCCATCGACCCGGACAAGGACGTGGACGGCTTCCACCCTGTCAACGTGGGCAAGCTGATGATCGGAGAGCCGGGCTTCCTGCCCTGTACTCCACACGGTGTGCAGAAGCTGCTGGTTCGGAACGGGTTCGATCCCTCCGGGAAGCACGTGGTCGTAGTGGGTCGCAGCAACATCGTCGGCAAACCGGTGGCCAACATTCTTCTTCAGAAGAAGGCCGAAGCCAACGCCACGGTCACCATCTGTCACACGGGGACGAAGGACATCGCCTTTTTCACCAGACAGGCGGATATTCTCATCGTAGCCGCCGGGCATCCGAATGCAGTAACTGCCGATATGGTCAAGGACGGCGTCGTCGTCATCGATGTCGGTGTGAACCGCGTTGAGGACGCAACCAGAGAGAAGGGATTTCGCCTGGTCGGCGACGTTGACTTCGACGGAATCAAACCGAAAGCGGCTGCCATCACCCCCGTGCCGGGAGGCGTCGGTCCGATGACGATCACCATGCTGCTCTTTAACACCATCGAGTCCGCTAAACGGCACAATAAAATGAGCGAATGAGCGAATGGGCGAATGGGCGAATGGACGAATGGGCGAATAAGCGAAT
>MNXM01000166.1 GCA_001872605.1 Armatimonadetes bacterium CG2_30_59_28
GTGACATCTCCCCCCGATTCCGACCAGGCAGAAACGGCATGTTCGCCTCCCTCCACCTCACAGGCATCGGAGGAAAGACTACTAACCGCGCACACGACAATCTGCACGCTCATGGACTGGGAAAAGACGGTTGCCGTGACCGTGGTTGCTCCGACGGTGGCGCGACTGACTTTGTTTTGCATGGGATCACCGTCTACGGGTTCGCGGCCTACCCCGGTAACGAACCGCCAACTGCCGCTACCGCAAGAATCAGCGTTATCGTATTCCGAAAATGGTTTCGTGACAAGATGTTCATCCATGTCCCTCCCCACAGCAGCGAAACCGCAATCAAATCTCACGCCAAGGCGCAAAGCCGCAAAGAAAAGGGCGGGGGGATGACCCCATTTCCCAGCGCTTTTTGCGGCTTTGCGTGAGCCTCCACGGATTGACGCCAAGAGACGTGGCGAACGAAAGGACGACGAGCAAACACGATCGGGTAAGTGAAGTCGCACTGGTGCACGCAATGGCGCAGGAGAGGGGAAGTAGCGCAACGCGGGAGTCAACGCGGCGACTGACCCCGGTGACCCCCGCACGGCCCGTGAGTAACCAGACGCGCTTATCGAGAGCGAGAGACAACCACATCACGCGACCTCCCTTTCGGGAAGGATGAATCTCTACGACTGCATCGCTAATAACAACCGGCGGAACTCTAACAGAAGGAGGAGGAAATTGTCAACGGCTCGCTCGGTTGCCTCCAAGGGTAGGTTATTTCTCGGCCCACCCAAAAATTTCTTTATGCTTCACTTTATGCCTCTCAAACCTTATCAGTCCCAAGCGGATGAGCAGATATCGCGGCACTTTCTCCCGGCGCTGGCCCCCGCCAACCAGAATCCCAAGTCTTTTCTCAGTCTTCTTAGTCACTGCGATTTGTGTCACTCCTTTGACAGCCTGCATGTTACCAACTGTCAAATGGCGAGGCTATAACCCCTTTGCCAGCGCGAAATTTAGAGGAATTCTGTGCATGGTAACCGTTCAGATAGTATACTTTCTCACCTTCATGCACACAGGTTGGGATAGAACGGTCACACGCTGAAAGGATGTAAGTAGATCGTCATGAATTCTGTCCCCATTTTATCACCACAGAGATCACGGAGAACACGGAAATGAAGGCAAATCTTTGCAGGCATTGCGGTTTTTGAGGGGACAATATATTTGATGATTTACTTACTCCGTTCGCCGGGGATATGTATCCCCGGCGAAACCTTTCCCGGACATGCGTCCGGCATGCCCCACCTCCCGCGGCGTTTCGGGACTCATGTCCCAATAAAGGTTGGGTGGGGATACATATCCCCACCCAACTGAACGGTTACTGTGCAAGTGTCAGCGCGCACGCGTTACATTTACGCGGCGGCAGTGTCTCCTGACCCTGCACTGGGAGCATTTCGGAGAAATGGGAACGCAGATGTTTTGACCGTAGGTTACCAGCAGGTCGTTCAGCTCGATCCAGTGCATGTGCGGGAGGAACTCACGAAGGGCAAACTCGGTCTCGTCAGGTGTTCGCGTTTCCACCCAACCCAGTCGGTTGGAGATGCGGTGGACGTGTGTGTCCACACAGATGCCCGGTTTGCTGAATCCCTTGGTGACCACCAGATTCGCTGTCTTGCGGCCCACACCCTTGAGGGTCAGGAGGTCTTCGATGGTGTCCGGTGTATTGCCGCCAAACCGGTGCAGGATATCGTGACAAACCTCGCGAATTGTCTTTGCCTTGTTTCGATAGAATCCCGCGGGATAGATGGTTTCCGCAATCTTCACTTCCGTCAATTCCATCATGCCGGTCGGGGTGTCCGCAAGCTCGAATAACCGGCGCGAGGATGCCGCGGTGACATCGTCCTTTGTCCGCAGGCTGATGAGACAGGAGATCAGCACGCGGAATGGATCCCGGCGACGCGCCTCCTGAGTAACGGCGGGCTCTCGGAACCGCTGCACCTCGTTGCGAATGATACGAAGCACCACGCCGATCTCGCGAGGAGAACGTGACGTCGCTGGTGTCATTACGCACTCACCGACTCGCGGATTGTTGGTCACGACTGCGCACACTCCATCGGGATCAGCTTGAGGGCGTTCCCAGAGTAGACCTTCTCCGCAATGTCGTCGGGGAGATTCAGACTCTGAAGAAACGTGTCCAAGTCGTTGCCATACTGATCCCGGCCGAAGAGCAATCGGTCTGCATTCTTCCCGATGAATGGCATCGCGTGGTCGAGGTCGCGCTGCATGGCATTCAGTCCCGAGCCTGCCGAAAGGTCGCCCCAGAGGTTTGGGTACTCATTGAAGAGTCGAATCAGTCGCCCGTTGGGAGTGACCGGGCCGTCCGGGTAGGTCTCCGGACGGGCATCTGCATCGCCACTGATCTCGCGCCAGAATCCCGGTGAATGACCGATGAAGATCGTTTCCGGGCAGGCCTGCAGGGCCCGCTCCAGATTCTCCACAGTGCCTCCGTACCAGCGCCATTGATAGCCCCGTCCGCCTTTGCCGTCTGGAAGGTACGGCACGTCCATGTGCAGCACCACAGGACAATTGAGTTCCCCCACCTTGCGGAACAACTCGATGCTCCGCGGGTCGTCGAGCAGTGTACGGTAGCTCCACTCGCCACAGACACGTACCCCGTGGATATGGTAGGCGGACTCAAAGAGTTGCAGAGCAGACGGCAGCGTGGGGTCTGGGCAGTATCCGGGAATGAATCGCCCGGGATAGCGTCGACAGGCAGTCACAACATCGACCAGAGGCATCGCGGCGTGTGTGCCGTCCGCGCGCGCATGAACGGGACTGGTGTTGCGGTGGTAACTGGGATCGTTCTCCTGAGGGGAGAGATACCATGTCAACAGCCAGGCGACGTCGATCCCCAGCTCATCCATTTCACCGATGAGCCAGCGATCGTCCCTGCCGAGCCAGAAAACATGCTGGTGACTGTCGATTTTCAATGGATTCACCTCTCATCAATGTTGGTCTGCTGGCCGCCCTGTGCGTCAACGGCGCAGAATCATAATCGCTTGTGCGCAATCCGTCAAATGGCCGGGGCGGTTATCCTGCTAATCCAACTTCCGCAGGGAACGGGTCATATTTTTTGGCGGTTTGAGGAAGGCTGTACGTAGGATTGTTGCTGATTTCTGTTGGACTACCGGCATGTACCTGCGGAAAGCCTGTCGGACGTATACTCGTTAAGGTTGAGGATCCACGTTTTCCGCCGTAGGATAAAGCTGGAGCTTTATCCTACGACAGGTGCATGTTGGGGCAGGACAGCGTTCAATCAGATTCCGCAGGGCCATTCCTCAACCTTAACGAGTATATGAGGGGAAGCGGTACGCGTACTGGACGCTGGTGGAGTCTTATCGAACGGAACGGGGTTCATGCCAGCGCGTGGTTGCGTACCTGGGGGACTTTGCCGGAGGAAGTTCGCCTGGGATTTCGTCAAGCAGCAGAGGGTTCTTCGGGAGTTCATGAACAGTGTCCCTTTGAAGAATTTGAGGAGGTCGAACCGGAATGGGTGGAGATCGATAGCGCGCGTGTTCGAGTGGAGGGGACTCGGGAGTTTGGGGTTTTTTGGCTGGGGAAGAAGCTGCTGGAACAATTTTCTCAAACTCCGGCACAGGAGCATTCTGACCTTGGGACACCCACGATCTCAGACCGTGGGTGTCTAACCCTGTGCTGAAAAGTCAGAGAGCAAATTCCTTCCCTTAACAGCCGTGCTATACTCTATACTCGTTATGGGTGAAAACACCCCCTCACCCTCGACCCTCTCCCCCGATGGGGAGAGGGCGCGAACCCAAAGGGTTCGAGGGTGAGGGGGAAAGATGGATTTTCATCCGTAACGAGTATAACTTAGTTGAGCGGTCGCGTCTGGTGATGCAGTCCGAGCAGTCACCTCACTATGAACGACTATTTGACCATCATCGGTGCAGGACTCGCCGGCTCAGAGGCGGCATGGCAGGCCGCGGAGCTTGGGGTTGACGTGCGTCTGTTCGAGATGCGCCCCGAGGTGCAAACCGCCGTTCACCAGACCGGTGATTTTGCTGAACTGGTTTGCAGCAACTCGCTCCGGTCGACCGACCTCACCCGCGGGCCGGGACTGCTCAAGCAGGAGATGCGCCGTCTCGATTCACTCGTCGTGCGGTGCGCGGACGCGACGGCCGTGCCCGCGGGCGCCGCGCTCGCGGTCGATCGGCGGGCGTTCAGCCGAACGATTACCGCCGTTCTGGAGGCGCATCCCCGGATCACTATTGAAAGGGAGGAGGTTTCGGTCATTCCGGATGAAACGCCCTGCATTGTGGCTACCGGCCCGCTGACTTCCGAGTCGCTGTCAGCGCCCATCCGGGATCTCATGCTGTCGCTCACCGGCAACTGTGAGTTTCTCTACTTCTTCGATGCCGTCTCCCCCATCGTCGATGCCCACACCATCGACTTCGCGAAGGTTTTCCGGGCTTCCCGCTACGACAAGGGCGACGAGGCAGCCTACCTCAACTGTCCCATGGGCGAAGATGAGTACGACTCCTTCCGGGAAGAACTCCTCGGGGCCGGGAAAGTTGAACTTCGTGACTTTGAGGAGAAGCACTTCTTCGAAGGCTGCCTCCCCATCGAGGAGCTGGCTGCGCGGGGTCGGGACACGTTGCGCTTCGGGCCGATGAAACCAGTGGGACTGCTAAACCCGGACACGGGAGAGAGATCTTTTGCCGTGGTGCAATTGCGACAGGAAAACAACGCCAAGAGCCTGTACAATCTGGTTGGTTTCCAGACGCGCCTCCTGTGGCCCGAACAGGAGCGCGTGTTCCGCATGATCCCCGGATTGGAGAAGGCAGACTTCGTCCGGCTGGGAGTCATCCATCGGAACACTTACATCAACTCGCCGCGAGTCCTTCTCCCGACTTGCGAGTTGAAAGAGCGTCCGGGTCTCTTCTTTGCCGGACAAATCACGGGCGTGGAGGGTTACATCGAGTCCGCCGCGTGCGGGCTGGTCGCGGGAATCAACGCGGCGCGGCGCGTGCGAGGGGATGAACCGACGGTATTCCCGCAGGAAACCGCCATCGGCGCTTTGATCCGCTACATCACCACCTCCGACCCGGAGAGCTTCCAGCCAATGAACATCAACTTCGGTCTGCTGCCGCCGCTCGAGAACCCGACGAAAGACAGGAAGCGCAATCGCCAAGCGATGGCGGAACGCGCCCTTTCAAGACTTAAGACGTTGTACGTTCGATCCACTTGACCATCCGCCGTCTGCCGTCTGCCACACGCTATGTTGACCCACATCGACCACTTCACCACCTACCTTCGTGACGCGAGGAACAACTCGTGGCACACTGTGCGGTCCTACGCGCGGGATATCCTTCAGTTCGTCCAATTCGCGGAGCAGCACGGGTACAGTGTCGAGACGACGGAGTGGAAGGAGGTCGACTATCTTCTCGTTCGGCGGTTTCTTGGGATGCTCTCGGAGGAAGGTTACAGCCGCCGGTCAATAGCGCGCAAACTTTCATCGCTGAGAGCATTCTTCAGGTTCCTGCTCCGCCAGAAGATCGTGAAGAGCAACCCCGCTTCTGTCGTGACCTCGCCCAAGCTCGACCAGCGCTTGCCCACGGTACTGGAGAAGCGGGAGGTCGAGGCGCTTCTGGGCGCTCCCGATACGGATACCCCTCAAGGAATGCGGGACCAAGCGATCATTGAAACACTCTACGCAACCGGGATGCGTGTTGGGGAACTGGCAAAAATTGAGCTGAGCGATATGGACTTCACCAATGGCGAGGTGCGTGTGCTTGGCAAGGGCAACAAGGAGCGCATCGTCATGCTGGGGGGGTGCGCGCTGGGCGCATTGCGACGTTACATGCTGGAGGCGCGCCCTCTCTTCATCGAAGCGCGGCCCTCCTCGGAGAAGCCGAACACCGAAGCGCTCTTCCTCAATCGCTTCGGCGGGCCGCTCAGCGATCGCGGGGTGCATCGCCTCATTGTGAAACACGCCAACCAGGTGGGCCTTGGACGAAAAGTGACGCCCCACACCCTCCGCCATACTTTCGCCACCCACATGCTGGAAGCCGGCGCCGACCTGCGGATTGTGCAGGAACTACTTGGCCACGTCAGCCTCGTCAGCACACAAATCTACACCCGCGTCAGCAGAGAGCACCTGAAGAAGGTGTATGACGCGGCGCACCCGAGGGCGTAATTGACATTCAGAGCGACACTTACAACTCGTCCCCGGGGCGTAGTGGAGCGCTCGGGACCTTCTTGAGTATCTTCAAATACTCATCTCGGGAAGGCGCTCCACTGGCCCGATCTGACAGGAACTGGTGCAGCTTCCGTCTGGCAACATCCGCGGCCACGATGTTGGAGATGAGGTGGTTCACCGAGACGCCCTCTGCTTTGGCGATCTCTCTTGTTTCGCTGGACAGGGAGTCCGGTATGCGCAGCGTTATTTGGGCCATAGGTCAACTCCATTCTGTTTCTCGCATTTCCACGAGCAACTCCGACGGTCTCACCACGCGGAACCCAAGCCGCGTGTCTCGACTCCAGCCGGTCAGGTCTCCCGGAACAAAGTGCCTGACGTTGAAGGTGACAAGGTGTGTACAGTTACCTGCCACGGCACACTCCAGGAATTTGTCATCTTCCGTATCGGCCCCGCTCGGTCTGAACTGGAAGTAGGTCTGGCACTGAAGCGCGGCGGAGGCCAGGTAAGTAAATCATCAATAATCTTGTCCACCGCAGAAGGCGCAAAGCGCGCGAAGATTGGCCTTCTTTTCTGTGTTCTCCGTGATCTCTGTGGTGAGGAAATGAGGACAGAATTTATGACGATCTACTTAGCTGAGGAATTTGCAGACTTCCGCATCACTCAGAGGCAGCGAGTCCAGTATGTCGGGTCGTCGCAGAGTCCCTTCATACTCGTGGTAAACATCCTGGGTTATCACGATATCAAAAAGCCCCGTGCCTACCTGCTGCAGTATCCAGTGTGAAGCGCCCGAACGGGAACGCAGTCCGGCGACAACCACATTCGTATCCAGCGTCAGAACCGTCAATGCGATGACTCATATTTGATTTCAGTATTGCTGAACTAACGACATCATGTTACAGGCATCTGCCGTGATAGTCAACCAGACACGCATCCGACGTAACCGCGCTTCCGATGGGACAGCCTCTGAGGGCGTCGCGGATGTGCTACAATCTGACTCAACTTAGCGCCGGAGGCAATAAACATGATTCCAACGGGACATCGAAAGGTAGCTTTCGCCTTTGCGATACTATCCTCACTGCCGTGTCTGACTTCTTCTTGCGCGGAACAGATCGATCTTCTCACCAATGGCGGATTCGAGAAGGGAACATCAACGGGTCTTCCCGAAAGTTGGACCCTCAATGGCGTAGGCTCCGCCGAGACGATCACAGACGCTCACGGTGGCAAGAGGGCGCTGCGAATCATTTTTGGCAAGGAATCCACCGGATGCTACGCGCCGAAGATCGAGGTGCGCAGTGGTGTTGAGTACCATGCTGGGTTCTGGGCAAGGGGCACTGGTGCGCTGCAACTCATCGTGTACCAGTATTCCGAGAGCGGTCACTTTATGGGATCGAAGTTCTTCGATGCGCGTGTGGCAACACAGGACTGGAAGCGATTCGATGAAATCTACAAGACTCCCGACGCATTCGTCTCGCTCGTCGCTTTCGCGCTGCACGTTGTCGGAGACGGTTCAGCGGCGGCGTTTGACGATGCCTCGTTCTCCTATGACGCGACGAAGTATCCTCCTCCGGAGGTGGAGACGCCGGAAACGGCTCTGTCGCTAACCGTGGAGACCCGCGACGCGGAGGCTACCGTGTTTATTGATGGTACGGAGACGGCGCCGGGTACAGCGGGGACCTCCATCAAGTTGATAGAAGGCGCACACGTTCTATCACTTACAGCGACGGCGACCGGCGACCGGCCCGCTGTTCGCATTTTGTGCCCGGAGCACCCGTACCTCCAGAGTGCGTTCAGGGGCACCACGACGCCAGCAGATGGGTGGATGAAGGCCGGCTGTGACGACTCCACGTGGGTACGCGCGGAGGTTGCGGAGGATGGATGGATGTGGCTTGGCAATTCTCCGGGCCGGGTGTGTTTCCGCCAAGTCATTGGTTATACACACTCGTTCCACGGTCCGCAACGATGCATCGCCCCGCGGGTGAAGCAATGGGAATGGCCACAGCACTCCATGCAGGTCGTGAACCTGTGGCTGCGACCGCTGGATGACAAGGCGAAGGTCAACGACTTCCACTTCATCCTCGATGTCCCACAGCCGTTTCGGATGTTGGCGACGGAAACGCGCTGCGTGAACTGGTTCAGTATCATCACCCCCAAGAAGGTCATCGCAACGCCGATCACCCGTTCCGGTCTCCCCTACACCCGCTACGACATTGCATACCCCTCAAACTTCCATACCGAGCGGCCGACGGGTTGCTTCAGTGCCGTGTGCCTGAAACCGGACGCTTACGTCCGACTCAAGGAAGTGACTTTCTACTACCGCCGCCAACCTTCCGTCAACCAGACCGAACTGGAGGTAGCGATGCCCGTGCGCATGCTGCCCCCCGTGAACGGGAAGATGCCGAAGCAGATTCTCCAATGGTCGCCACTCCCGCCCGTTGAGGACTCCAGTGGAATCTCGTCGAAGGAAGAAGCCCTTGAGTCAGCGCGATTGTATGCCGCAATGGGCATCAACACATGGTCCGCGCGTCCTGACCCTTTCGCTCGGTCGCAGGAACGAAAGGACCGGTGGGACGAGGCGCTGCGGGAGTTCCAGCGCCTCGGTGGTCGCTACGGAATCTGGTTGAACAACTCCTTGGGACTGAATTACGGCTTTGCCGAATACTTTGCGCCGGGGCCGGCGCGTTACCTGAAAGAGCATCCCGAATGCCGGGCAAGATGGTACCGCGGCGTCAATCCCAAGACCTACGGAGAGAATCACTTCAACTACTGCAATGAATGGGCTGGCAGTGATGACAGCGCGCCCTTCTGGGACGAAATTCAGAAGACCTACGCCATGTCCCTGGTAAACTGGCCGCATCCCGCTTTCCTCTTCTTCGACTGGGAACACGCGCGCATTGATCGGCAGGGAAACGGCAACCATTGTTTTTGTGACCGCTGCAAGAAGGCGTTTTGCGAGTTCGCCAACCTACCAGCGGGCGCCGTGTTTGATGACGAGACGATCGTGAAGAAGTACGCGGCACCGTGGACGCAGTTCCGCTGCTTCCAGGATGCTCGCATCTACGCTCGGATCAAGAAGCGCTGCAATGCACTCGGTCAGAAGATGATGCTGTACGTCGCCGGAGGGGACATCGATCCCGTGCGGTATGCGAAAGGATGTCTGGATATCTTTCACGAAGGAACTCCCGGCAACGGCTACGCCTATAGCAGCCAGTTGGATTTTCTAACCGCCCACTTTGATGAGATGCGCAAGACGATTGGCAATATCCCGATGCTTCCGCAGATGCTTCCCTCGTTTCCCAACAACGGCTTCAACACGGAACCCTCGCTCGACGGTTACTACCATCCCCGGCTCCTCGCCGTGACAAACCTCGTCGGTGTTCTCGCCACGCGCGGCGGAGGGATGGAGCACTGGCTGATTCCCAGCGCATACTCGGCAGGCGCGCCGTTCTACGTAGGAGAGTCCAACCGTCTCATGGCCAGCTTTGAGGAGTTCTTCACGCAAGGCGAAAGGCACGATGAACTGGTGACAACGAACAACCCGTGCGGGAAGGTCGTAGTGCTAACCCATGGGAAAGAGCGGCTGATTCTCGCGTTCAACGACAAGCCTACTTCCCAGAGAGTGACGCTCACCCAGAAGGGCCTCCCGGGGAAAACCAAAGCGGTCCTATGCTTCGATGGCAAACCTCTGCCGAATGCCGGGAAGATGGAGGTCGCAATTCCGGGTGAGTATCTGGCCGCGATTCACGTGAAGGCAGCCGCGTTGCGATAGAGACCCCCCCCCAAGCCAATCCTTCGACTGCCATCTTCCACCGCAATCACGATTACAGCCACTTCCCGAAAAACTTCACCATCCTCGACGGGATGACTTCGTGGCCAGAGTCGTGGAGGCACAGTTCGGCGCGGTCGCCGATGCCGAGTTTCTCGTAGTGCAGCTTTGCCTGCTCCCATTCCTCCAGCACAAACGGCCACCAAGCAATGCCATCGGCTTTGCCCACCTGCGCCATGAAAGGACGCGGGCAGATGAGGGACACGAGGTCGCTGTCGGAGAAGTCGGGCAGCCAGCCGGGGATGAAGGCGTGTTCTTCGGTGGTTTCAAGGAAACAGGAGTACCGTGGGTCGGGGACGACCATCTTTTTCTTCCGGTGGTTGAACCACGCAGCGGAACAGGCCGCCTTGATGCGGTCGATCGCAGGGGTGAAGAGGAGGGTCGCCAGCCCGCCGAGACTAAGTCCCGACATGCCGAGACGCGATGCGTCCATGTCGTCCCTTGTGTTGAGGTAATCGATGAGCTTCTCCAACTTGAAGCACTCGAGCCCGACGAGCGTAACGCCATTCAAGTGCGCCAGCCGTTCGAGACGGTTTCGGCCGGGCACCGCGGTCCTGTTCACCGGAGCGACGACTGCGAAGCCAGCTTCAAGCAGGGGAATCGCGTACGCGCCATACAGTCCCTGCGAATCGATGTATCCGAAGACATGAAACGGAGAGCTGCCGATGCCATGCTGACACACGATCACAGGCGGGATACCTTCCACAGACTTGGGGAGGGCAACCACCGCACGGCTCACGACGCCTGGCAGGAACTCGAAGTCCACCCACTCCGCGCAGTAGTCTTCTCCATCATGGAAGGGACGGGTTGTCACTTCCGGAGACGCAACCCCATCGCCATCAAAACGCCCCAGCACATCCCGCCAGGCCTCGCGATTGAGGGCAACCGATGTTTCGTAAGCGGGTAACGAGGAGTAATCCCGGTTCCACGCGGTTGATTCACTCATGCACCGACTGACCAGATAGGTCTCCAACTCGTTCTTGTAGAGATTCTGGTAGTTGTCCAATTCCTGCCGGATGCGATCCGGTGTCTTGCTTGCCACATCGTCAAAGAAGAAGCCCACTGCCGTCCCTCCCGCTAATTGGTCTCTCAATGCCATGGGAAATCCTGTTACCCGGTGATCAGAACGCCATCCGCTGCCAGCCGCGCGCCGAGGGATCGAGTGGCGGCAGGCCGAGCAACTCCCGTCCGGTGTTCACATAGTAGCGGTAGTTCTCAAGCGGTGTACCGTTGGGGATGCGGTGGTCAAGACCGAAGACCATTCCCCCCTGCTGCAAGAGTGGTTGCATCTTGTATTCCAGTTCGTGGCGAATATCGCCTCTGCTCTTCCGGAGAACATGCTTGTCGATGCCCCCCAGCATGGCGAGGCGATCACCGTACTTCTTTCGCACCTCGATAATGTCCATGCCGGCAGCCGGTTCCATGGGGTACATTACATTCACGCCGCACTTGAGAAACGCCTCGATGACCGAATTCATATTGCCGTCGCTGTCCTGCCGGAAGATGCGTGTGCCGCGACTGGAAACGAGGTCCCACACCGCGCGGTAGTACGGCTGGATGAACTCTTCAATCTGCCGCGGCCCTGCCAGTGAGCCGGATTTGCCAGCCATATCCTCATGCACCGAGATATGATCAACGATCAATTGCTCCGTAATGCGCTCGTATACCTTCACTGCGGTCTCGGCTAGCGTGCGCAAAATGTCGTGCATCAATTCGGGTTGTTCGTAGTAAGCGACGCACGCCACCTCTTCTCCCATCAATTCCCGTGGGATATCGAACCCACCGGGAATGTTGCCAACAACCAAAACCCCCTCCCGCTGAGCCTTCTTTGCCGCCTCCACCGCTTCCCAGTTGATCCGGTCTTCCGTGAAGGTGAACATGGGTCTGAGCTTGAGCCAGTCGTCCATGTTCTTCACAGGGAAGTCCAGCGGCAGCGGCGCGGTCGCGAATTGCTTGAAGAGCTTGGTGGTTCTCCCGAGGTAGTCGCGTTGCAGCAGGTAATCAGCGGTTTCATCAAGGATGACGGACTGCCCCCCGCGCGGACCCGTGTGGCCGCCGCAGCCGATGATGGGTACGTAGTCCCAGTCGAAGGCGACCATGTCGATTTCATCCTGAGTGGCGCCCTGTCGCAGCCACTCGTCCTCAAGCCCGATAAGCGGACCGAACAGCTCAACGAACATCGGGCGATCAACATGACCGAAAGTCAGCAGATCGATGAACTGGTTGCGGTGGAATCTCATGAGGTTGCCCGGCAGTAGTCACTTGAGGTCGGGAGGCACATTGCCAATCTCCTCAATATCGACCGTCTTATGCAGTTGCCGCGCGGTTTCAACTTCCGCATGAACCGCCAGAATCTCCCCAAAGTAAACCGTGTGGAAGTCGCCGTCGGCGTACGCGCCCTGAGTGATCTCGTCGTCCAGCGTCTCCGGGAGAATCTCGTTCCTATGGATGATCCTGCACTCGTACTGGATCGGGCACTCGTCGATGACGGGCGATTGAACATAAAGGCTGGGGACAGGAGTCATCTTCGTGGTTGTGAATTTGTCTTCATCGCGCCCGGAGAATGTCCCGCAGTGCATGACTTCCACGTGCAGGTCGCGCGTCGGCACATTGATTGTGAAGTCGCCGGAATGCTCGATCAACCCATGAGTGAACCGGGAGGGCCGCACCAGCACGCAGAAGATTGGCTTCCCCCACACCGACCCCATCGTCCCCCAGCCGATGGCCATGGGATTGGGTCTACCCGCCTTGTCGACGGACACGAGCAGCAACCCCAAGTCTCGCATGATCTCCAGTGTTTCGGTATAGAACTCGCTGTAGGCTACTCTCTGCTTTGGCATTGTGGGCTCCTTGTGGTCAGTGGTTCATGGGATGGCGCGCATATTCGGCCAATGCTCGCAGGTTCTCCGGTACTGTTCCCGGGGTAATCTCACACCCGGCGCCGATGATGAAACGATCGTCACCGACCGTGCGATGGCATTCTTCCAGAGCGGCGAAGATCGTTTCCGGCGTGCCGTTCTGTACGACCTCTACCGGATCCACGTTCCCCAGCACTGTCACCTCGCTGCCCATGCCGGAGCGAACCTGGCTTAGATCGGTCAGGAAATCGATATCGACCATGTTAACCCCGAGCTCACCCATGGCTTCGAGATGGTGTGTCACATTACCGCAAATGTGGAGGCGGGTGTAAACCCCCATCTCGCGGATGGCCTGCACCTCTCTCTTCTCGAAAGGCAGCACATATTCTCGGTACAACTCATCGTTGATGAGCGACGCGGCAGCGTCCCCAATGCCGATGATATCGGCGCCAGCATCGACTTGGGCGCGGGCAAAGCAAATTTCCAGCTCCGTCAAGAACTCGAAGAGATCGACAACAAACTTGGGATCGTCGATGAGGTCGAGCATGATGCGGTTGATTCCACGCAGGTCTGCAGCCTGCGCCATGGGTCCCTCCACCCAGCCACACACCGGCACCGCGTTTCCAACTCTTTTCCTGCCGAGAGCGCAGCCCAGCACGCGGTCGTGCATACGTCCTCCGTCGAGAGGATCTGGCTGCTTCAATCTTGCCAGCGTCGCCTTGTCCTTTAGCAGCGCGTTCTCCTCGTCAATGGCCGGAGGCTGGTCGTCGTACCACTTGACGATGGCGCCACAGTCGGCCGCCTCTCGCGCCGGGTCGGAAATCACCTGAACCAGGTCTACCTCAAAGTCCTCGACCATCCGCAATTGCGCTTCGATCATCTTGCGATGATCCCGCACATACTCGCCATACGGAATCCCCGCCCATCTCCCCGCGAAGGTCATCAGGATGGGCTGGTTAGGTAGACGATTTACGGGCTTGCCTGCGAAAGTGTTGTGAGTGCGTTCGGTTGAAGTCACAGTCGTCTTTCTCCATGTGGTTGACCTGCTTACTGTAACACGATAAAATCTCCGACAGGAGATTCACCATGCGCTCGGTCTATGATTACAAGATTGTTCTGTATCGTCAATCCGATGGCTCGTGGGCGGCCTATGTCCCCGCTATCAAAGGATGCTACGCCATCATGAATACGGCTGAGGAGGCAATCGTCGAAATACAGAACGTCTTCGAGATGATCCACGAAGAGTACGAAGAGGAAGGGCAACCCCTTCCTGCCGATGTGGAGCTTGTCTGTGCCCGAGGCAAGAGCGCGAGAGCCTCAGAGAGTTGCCAGGCTGCTTGGATTTGCCCTTGATCGTCAAAGGGGAAGTCACCAGCGTTGGGAGCATCCCGACGGCCGCGCCGTCACCATTCCAGTTCATCCATCCAGTACCATCGGCCCCCCAATGTACTATGACCTGCTGAGTGGTTTGGGTGTCTCCGAAGACGAATTCAACCGCCTCAAGTAAGGACTCAGCAGCCCTGCCATCCCACCCTCCCTTCCATCATCCATCATCCATCATCACCTTCGACACAGCCACTCCCTCCAACGGATAATCTCTCGCCGTCTCAAAGAACGCAATCACATTTTCAATGGGATTGTCGTATTGAATCACATTGGAGGGCATCAGCACCAGCCCACCGTTGTAGCCGCAGTTCTCGATGCGGTGGATGACTTCGTTCCTCACGTCCTCGACCGTCCCGAAGGGAATCGTTTTCTGGATGCTGCCGGTTCCGTGCAGGCAGACCTTGTCTCCCCACTCCCGCTTGATCTTCGCCGGGTCCATGCACTCCGGCTGGATGGGATTCAGGACATCGAAGCCGATCTCAACGAGGTCGGGGATAATCTCCTCGTAGTTGCCGTCGCTGTGGATGAAGACGTGAACAGCAGGGTTGATCTTCTTTGCTTCCGACACCCAGTACGCCATGCGCGGTTTGTCCACTTCACGCCACAACTTCGGAGTGATAATCATCCGATCCTGCATGGAGATGTCGCCGGTCATGCTGATCATGTCGACACCGGCATGCACGGCGCGCCGCGTCAACTCATTGTAGAGGTCATAGATGCGGTCGTAGAGGGTTTCGAGAAATTCTCGATTGACCAGATAGTCGGTGAGCACATTCTCAAATCCCCGCACCTCCCATGCCGTCTTGAAGGGGTTGCCGATACCGGCGGTGACAAACAGGCCCTCACTTTTCTGCTTCTGGACTTCCGCCGCGGCGTTGGGGTTGTCGAGGATCTGACCAACGACGGGGAAGTCGATCTCCTCAGGTGATGCCGCGTTCACCAGTGGCCCGGAGACCCACTCAACATACTTGCGATCCTGACCGACCTTTCTCACAACGCCATACGCGTCCTCGAAGACATCCTCGGAGCGGAAGATATACTCGGAACCCGCGTACGGCATGTCGCCTTCGAGTTTGCCGTTGCATCGTTCCTTGTATCCAGGGAACTCGACGTCAAAGCCGATACTGCCCCAACCCTCAATCCCAAGTTTGGCGGCCACATCTGACGCGTCACAATCAAAATTCTCCGCCAGCTTCCGCACCAGTTCCGCTCGCACCCACCACGCCGTGGGCGTGCGGTCAGGGAGTTCACGGTTGATGGCTTTCAATATGCGTTCACGAGGTGTCATGGCAGGGTCCTTTTGGTGTTGGTGGCTGGTGGTTCGTGGTTATGCGGAGGCACAAACACCAGCGGCAACCATCGACTGTGTGTTGAGTATTGATCAACTACGTATGCGAGTATTCCAGAACCTTTTCCTCGATCCATGAGCCGATAAGTTCATCTACCGATAGTTGTTTGGTTCGGGCAATTCCATCAATTTTCCGGGCAAGTCGATTGTCCAAGGAGAACAGGCGTGAGGTTCCTCGAAAGTCAACCTCAAACCTCGCTTCAGGCATCCGGTCCAGATAGTCCCCCATGTCATGGGTATCGAAGAACTCTACTAACTCATCCAGTGACCCGAATTCAGGAAGTTCCGGCTCACTTTTTTTCATATTGCTTCCTCTCTTTCCTCTGCATTTCGCGGGCACTAAGGATCAGTGCCTCTCGTGACACCTTGTAAATGAATAGCACGGCGAGATATCGTCCCGCCTCGGTTCGGCCCAGCGCAAGGAATACATCCTCTCCTAAACGTCTCCCTTTTTCCGTAAATCGAAATTTCGGGTTACCGCTGAGAACCTCTTCAACTTCCCGGCGGGTGACATTGTGTTTGGATGCCAGCTTATCCACGATCTCCGGCACCCAGACGATACCCTCTATTCTCACACTGTGCCCCCGTTGCTTTCAACATGCGGTCAGGTGGGCCCATCAGCAAGTTCTTTTGTGGTTGGTGATTCATGGTTTGCGGTTCGACGATTTGGGTAAACGGCTTACCAAATCGGGCTTCACTTCCATTGCCCTTTTCCAGTCGCTCTCCCGAAGCCATGTGACGTGGCCGTCGGCGAAGCACACATTCCGGCCCACGTTGTGACGTGCACGACTATCAAAGAGAGCCGGGATATTCGCGACAAATTCCAATCGATCTCTCGGCCACTGAGAAAGTGCTCCATTCCACTCATACGAGGAAGCAACGGGATGGTAGCGATATTCTGCACCAAACCCACTTGGGCAAAGCAGAATGTTCACGCTCTTGACGTAGGGGAACAGTGCGATCGTTGTGTCACAATCATCAGACGAGAAACAATCCTCAAACTGTCCCGGCGCCATGCCGAGTAGGTCATCGAGTGTCTCTCCCTTAGGATATCTGCCCCCGTTGTCTTCCGCATACATGGCTAAGGCAATTCCAAGAGACTTGAGATTGGACTGGCATGACGCAGACCTGGCATTCTCACGCGCCCTATGTCCGGAACACCAAAGCAGAATCACCACAAGCCCCCAGGACAAGATGATTGTAAGGGGCTTCCCATGTTTGTACATCGCATTCGCGTTCCGGCAGATGGTCTCAACTGATCGCAGATTACTCATCACCGCCTCAGAACCTTTCCCAGTGTAGCACCTCGTCCAGCGATCTCTTCTCCCGCGTCGGTTTTTCCTGCGTGTATCCGACAGCGAGGAGGCTGATGAGTTGGCAGCCTTCCGGCGCGCCCAGCAGATGGCAGATCTCTTCGCAGTACGGCTTCTTGTCGCCAGCCACCCAGCACGCGCCAAGCCCCACCGCATGGGCGGCATTCAACAGGTTGGTGGTGGCCGCGCAGCCATCTTCCAGATAGTACTTCGTGTTATTGCAGAAGACGGCAACGCAAACCGGAGCGTCGGCGATGAATTTGCCGTGGTCGGCAATGCTCGCAATTTTTCGCCGCGTCTCCGCGTCGGTGACGACGACAAAGTCCCACGGCTGAATGTTGATCGCGGTCGGCGCCAATCGAGCGCAGTCAACAATCTCCTCCAGCAGCTTTCCGGATACGGGCCTGTCTTCGTAGACACGAACACTTCGTCGCGTCTTTAGGGCTTCAATACAATCCACCTCAACACCCCCAACGGTTTTGGCTCATGGCCAATGGCATTCTGAGCCTGCGGTAACGGTCGCGGAAGCCGCAAGCCAAGATTAGTCTACAGCGTGCAAGCGGTTCGTTCAATGCCCCGTGCAGCTTTGTCAACGCAATTCAGGAAGGATCCACGCTTCCAGTCCATGCGAATCGAGAGAGGCGCCCTCGCCGCGCGAACTCACGGCAGCTCCGCCTCCTTCGCAGATGCCCTTCGACGGCGACACCGGTAATCTTCTACGGCTGACCGAGATCGGCTTGTTGTTCCCGGCCGCGGAGACCAAATTCCCGTGTCAGGCTTGGCACGGCGCACGAGACGTGTTAAAGGGAGCCATTCGCCGTTTACCGTCATTCACCGACTATGCTGCCTCGTGACCGTGCGATCAAGGTTGCCAACCACGAAAAACCCGACCGAATTCCGCTATACGGGTGGGTGTCGGCGAATATGAGTGAGCCAATCACGAAAGCATTTGGTTCGGTCGCGGCATTTGAGGACCACTGTGAGTTTGACTATGCTCATCTCTTTGGCGGGCCTTCCACCTGCGTTGGCGAGGAGTTGCAGAAGGCAAGGGAAGCCAGCGGTGGGAACGTCTCCTCGATCCTCGACGGCGTCGTCGAGCTTGGCTACCAGGTGGTTCATCCCTATCAGGAATCGGCGGGGATGGACCACTCTCCTTACCGGCGTCGATACCGGAGCAACCTCGTGTTGATGGGCGGTCTCGATGTACAGACTACCATTGGTTTTGGTAAAATGGATTTCCTCAAGACCGAGATTGAGCGCGTGCTGCGAACTTTTGCGGACGGCGGGCTGTTGTTTTGCACCTCGCACTTTGTCCAGTCACACTGCACTATTGAGGAGTTGACGCTTGCTTTCGACACGGCCCATCGTTTGTGTGGGGAAGTATGTCAGTAGCCGGTGCTCCGATACACCTGTGGAGGCAGCGGAATTTTGAACCGTCCCAACATTCTCCTCATCATGACTGACCAGCACCACGCAGGATGCGTTGGCTACAAGGGACATCCCGATGTGAAGACACCCCATATCGACCAGCTCGCGGCGGAGGGGGTCCGGTTTGACGAGTGCTTCTGCGCGAATGGCGTGTGTGTTCCTTCCCGCGTCTCCTATCTGACCTCCATGTACTGTCACGCGCACGGCGTGTACGGCAACGACGCCCTCGACATTCCGGATGCTCTGTTATCTCTTCCGCGCTATCTTCAGACCTTTGGATACCAAACAGCTCTCATTGGGAAGAAACACCTTCCCGGCTGGAACACTCACGGCTTCCAGTACGAGCGCGTCTGTTACGAGGCGGACGCGCCCTTCCGTCGGCATCATTACTATCAGTACCTGAAGCAGCACGGACTGCACGACCTGTATGACGACCTCGGCGACGTGGAGAGGTTCTGCCTTTCGGACCGCGCCATTCCCGTGCAGCATTCCCTCGAGCGATGGACCGGGAGGGAGACCCTTACCTTCCTGACCCATCGAGACAAGGACGCTCCCTTTTTTCTCATGATCAGCTTCGAGCGACCCCACCCACCCTTGACCGTGCCTGAAGGATGTCCCTTCGTCTATGACCCGGACAGCCTGACGCTGCCACCTAACGATCGCGAGGTGGTTCCTCAATCGCCCTTCTTCTTTGATCGCAATGTCGAGGTGAAATGGTGCAAGTCGGTTCACGGGGAGGCAGGATTGCGGGAGGGACTTGCCGCGTACTACTCGCTGATCAGTCTGATCGATGACGAGATCGGAAAGGTCCTGACGTGTCTTGATGAGCAGGGAGTTCGCGAGGACACAATCATCATCTTCTGCGCGGACCACGGCGACTTCGCCGGAGAGTACAGCAAAATGGCGAAAGGGTGGCAGTATGACGCCATCCATCGCGTTCCGTTCGTGTGGAGCTGGCTCGGGAAGCTCAAGTCCGGTGGCCCCAAACGCGGCCTGGTGGAAACGGTTGACCTCTTCCCGACGGTCTGCGCTCTACTCGATGTCCCCGTGCCCGTCACCGCGCAGGGGAAGGATCTGATCCCTCTGCTCTTTTCCGACGAAGACTCCGCGAGAGAAGCGGTCTTCTACGAGTTCGTCGGCGTCAAGACCATTCGCACAAAGACACACAAGTTGTCCTACGGTTACGACGGCGAGAAGGGAATCGGTGAGTTGTTCGATCTCCGGAAAGACCCCCACGAGTATGAGAACCTCTTCGATTCTCCAGAGATCGCTCCGGTGCGTGAGGAGCTTCTTCGGAGGATCCTCAACTGGTGGATTGAGACGCAGCAACCGCCCAACTTCGCCCGCGACAATGAGGTCCTGCCACCGTCGCGTTGGTTTGCGGGCTATCCAAACGCCTTCGCGTAGAAAGCCCATTGAATACACAAGGCAGAGCGTTATCGTTGCCAACAAAAGGAGAGATTGATTTGAAGCGTTCCATCACTTCCTGCATTGCCAGGACTGTCGTGTTAACCTGCATCTTGAGTTCCGCCCCTTCAGCAAGCGGCGCCGGGCGCGCGGAGAAGCTCCGCGTACTGGTCGACAAGGTGCTCATGGCGTTCAACAAGTGGGTAATGACCGAAGACCACGTGCGAGAGATTGCGGAGGCGGGATTCAACGTTGTTTCCCCGCGGTTGGGCAATGACGACATGAATGAGGTGCGCAAGATAGCAGGGCTCGCGCAGAAGTACGGCATCTACCACATGCCGTGGATGCGTGGGACTCTCGTCGCCAAAGGAGATGTCAAACTCGTTTGGAGAGACGGATCCGAGCAGGAACTCGCCAGTCCCAATTCCGATGAACTTTGGGATTGGATGACCGGGCTGATCGTGAGCTACGCGAAGATCAGCACGGAGTACCCCAACCTCTCCGGCGTCTTTCTGGACTACGAGAATTACTCACCCGGCAATCAGGGTAACTGCTACGACCTTTCCTACGACACGAAGATTCTGACAGAGTTCGCTGAGGCGCGGGGCATCGAGTTGCCTGGCCTCCCTGCGGACGAGAGATACTCGTGGTTAAAGGAGAAGGGCCTGCACGACAAGTTCACCGATTTCCAGATCAACCACTGGCGCGAGCGTTGTCGTGCCCTGCGGGAGGCGGTGCATGCGATCAACCCGAAGTTCCAGTTCTGCGTCTACCCCGCACCGGGGACGTTGTTTATGAAAGAGGCGATTTATCCTGAGTGGACCACAGAAGCCGCGCCGCTCATCCTGGCGGATCCCTACATCTACGGGCGCCCGGGCGGTCTGTTGCCGCACAAGGAAGCGCTCAAAGCGAACCAGACGATTCTGAAGAAGAATCTGGCGTACGCGAGATCCCGGAAGATTCCTTTCATCTACATGGGGGGGCTCGACCCTGCGGTGAGGGGCGCCGACCCTGAGTTCTGCGGGAGAAACGCAGCGATGAGCGCCTTTGCGACCGATGGCTACTGGGTCTTTTATGAAGGACCCACCTACGACAAAGACCACCCCGACTACTTCCACTGGTTCACCGCTGCCAACCAGGCGATTGTGGCAGGGAACCGCAAGTTCGCCTGGGAGAAGCGAGAAACGCCCGACCCGGGCAACTCCGCCGACTTCCAACGCAAGACAGACAAGCCACAAGTCGGGGTCTTCGACAATCGCAAGATCATGAGCGGCATGATTGCCGCAGAAGGCAAGTTCGAGGTTCACGAGCTGCTTGGGTTGAACCCGAATTACCTTCGGAACTTCGATGTCGTCATCCTTCAGAACTACAACGTCGCTCTAAAACATGATGATCCGTTCGTGAGGACATTGCGCGCCTACGTGAGCGAGGGGGGCGGTCTCATGCTGGCGCATGACACAGCGTGGTTCATGAACAGTCCGTTCCCTAAGATTGCCGTGCGCGGGTATCCGAAGTACAGTGTGGAGGCCGAACGTCATGTGGTCGACACGCCCCTGCGCGTTGCGAAGGCTCATCCGGCGTTGCGCGGTCTTCAACCCGGCATGGAGTTCTCCACCGAGTTCCGCGACCACATGATCTTCGAAGTGGGCCCGCAGGGTGAGACCGTGATCGAGAATACCTTCGGCGACCCGGTGTACGTCCTCGGTGAAGTGGCCAAAGGCCGCGTCGCATACGTGGGCCAATACCATGGGTACGCCAAACCACTCTCTGGAGCGGAGCGCGAGGCTTTTCTCGGCGTACTCGATTGGTTGGCAGGGACGCAGGAGTAATTGAGAGTCTGCACGGACGGGAAAAACTAACGATCTCCGAACCCAGCCGCGGAGCGGCGGAATCATATAGCCGGGGATGATAACCCTCGGATGCGAGGCGCCGCCACACACCCTCCAGCCCCGGAGAGGCGACATCAATTCAAGAGCACACCCCCGGACAACCGATACTACCCCTCCGGGGTTGGGTCAATCTTATCCCCCACCTGATTCCGAGGATTTACATCCCCGGCTAAGCGAGGCTGTCCCTCGGGACTAACGCCTTCAGCGACCTGGTAATAGGGGCACTACTGGACGATCTTCCTACATCCGTTGGAAAAATTTATACTCCGAAAATGCCCGTCATTACTGGGCTTTTGACCACTTTGATGCCGAAAAACGCGTTATAAATTCCCATGGTGAAACAAGACAAGTTTGACAGACGTGTCGGCGACACTGCTTCCCAAACGAACATGCACCCACAACTGCGACTTTCACTCAGCGTTGGTCATTTCATGTCGCAGCAAAGTGATAATGTCCGGCATCCTGGGGGTCTCGAAAGGGGTTCCGCGTGATGGAAGGAAGGATATTTCAGTTCAGCGACAAAGAGATAAAGCGTGTAGTGGTTGTGATGAAGGTGATCGAGGGAGAGTTGACGCAGGTTCGTGCAGCGGAGTCGTCAGAACGCCAGATAGGTCGGCTTGTAGTGCAGATGAGGACCGAGGGCGAGGGTGGTCTTGCGCATCGTCTTCGAGGGAGAGGTGCGGATCAAGGATCGCTGGTCGGGTAACCTCCCGAAGAAGATCTGGGTGGAGGAATCCCGACGTGTCGGGAGACGGGAGGAGGTACCTGATGCACGGAGACCGCTAACTCTGCGAGTTAGATCGCTCCCTGCGCTACCAAGAGGTGGAGAAGGTCCCCGCACAGCTCCGACGGGTCGAGGCGAAGTCGAAAATCCCAGCCTGCCCCGATCCATCGGGGATAGAATCGGGGAAGCCGCTTCGTCGTGGCACGGTGGTGACTCCGGCGGCCGATCATCCGTGGCGTCGGTTCGCGCTGCGTCCTTCCGGGAAAACTGAACAGGAGGGAGGGCACACAATTGCGAGTCGGTAAGCCTCGCATTACTCTCTCCATACCGAGGCTCCCATGGAGGGGGGAAGACCGCTGGCAAGGCAAGGACGCGGTACCACCCCGTACTCATTGTCAGCGACCCAGGGGAACCGCGAGTCGAGCGCCCGCTCGCTCAGCTTACCGACAGCAGGGGCTGTCTGGGTAAGGGGAGACCCCAGGGCGATCGCACGAAATCGCCGCCCGTAGCTTCATGCTGACGACAGCACCTTCGAGAGGTAATCATCGTCCCAGGCCGCTTTGAGGCGCTTCGCCCCGATGCCGACCTTCGCGGACTTCTCGTGCTTCAGGAGATTCATGGTTAGGCGGCGGATGAGAGAGAGGTTTTGCGCGGCGTG
>MNXM01000171.1 GCA_001872605.1 Armatimonadetes bacterium CG2_30_59_28
GCCGTGAGCGTGGTCCTAACCATCCCCCGAAACAAGTTCGGGGGGATTACCGAATCAATCGGGTATGTCCGTCTTCGTTTCAGCAGGGACAGTATTTTTGACGACCTACTTAACGTTCTACCCTCAGTCCCGCTAAAGCGTACCCTCTCCCCGCAACGGGGAGAGGGAGTTCCCCTCGTCCCTTTTGAGGGGAGAGGGCCAGGGTGAGGGGTGAGAGTAACGTTCTCCCCGCGGCGGGGGGAGGGAACTCCCGCTTTCCCGAGTTGCGGGAGGCTGTGGCAAGTGCGATAATGGCGTCGAGAGGTCGTTGGTTTTAAGGAGGGAGAGACATGGCGGCAATTCAGGTTCGAGGCAAAGTATCGAAGGAAGGAACTCTGACGATTCGGGGGCTTCCCGCGCTGGCAGGCCGCACTGTTGATATCACCGTGAACGAGCAGGCGGCGCGGAAGAAGAACGACCGCTACCCTCTGCGAGGGAAGATCCTTCGCTACGACAATCCCTTCGACAGCGTCGCTGAAGAAGAGTGGGATGTCCTGCAATGATTGTCCTCGACACCCATGTTTGGGTCTGGTGGATCGACGGCGACCGGCGCCTCTCCAAGAAGCAATCCTCGGTCATCGAGGAGAACGAGGAAGATTAAATTGGCGTCAGCATCATCTCGTGCCGGGAGGTCGCCAAGCTTTGGCAGTACGCGCGCCTCCAGTTTGTGTGCCCTTTGAGCGAGTGGATCGAGCAGGCGCTCACCTATCCGGGGATCGTGTTGCTACCCCTCACTTCTGAGATTATTGTCGAATCCGTGCAGTTGCCCGGGGCTTTCCATAAAGACCCAGCGGACCAAATCATCGTTGCAACCGCCCGTCTCAACGACTGTCCCCTGCTTACAGCGGACGGGAAGATTCAGCAATATGCCCATGTGGCAACCATCACGTAACACTCCCTCGCAAACCACGAACCATCACCCACCCAGGAGAACCCCCATGACCATCACCTACCCCGACGCGCTCTTCTTCTCCGCATTGATGCGGGAGATCAATGGGGCGCAGTCCTCGATCCAGATCATGACCTTCATCTTCCGCTCGGGTTACGTGGGGGAGACGCGGGCGAAACAGATACTGGACGCTCTCATCGCCGCGCAGGCGCGGGGGGTGGACGCATACGTGTGCCTGGATTACTCGCGCTTCGAGGCCGACCTGCGTGCGGAGAACTACGCCACCGCGACGAAGCTGGCAGAAGCAGGCTGCACGGTGCGACTCGGCCCGAGCAACCAGACGCTGCACACGAAGCTGGCCATCTTTGACATGGAGCGAGTCTTCCTCGGCAGCCACAACCTCACCCGCGGCGCGCTGAGCTTCAACCGGGAGGTGACGTTGCTCACCGACCTCCGGGACATTGCGAAACGGATGCGGCGCTATTTCAACGAGGTGTGGGCATGGTCGACGCGGTTCAGCGAAGCCCTGCCTCCCGATGCCAGCTTTGAGCCGGTGGAGATTGCCCTGCAAGGCTTCACGACCGTGGGGAACGAGATCGAGTTGGCATTCACCGTTAACCACACGGAAGGGGTGGACGCCTTCGCCGCTGTCTGCGATACCGCGATCGACCTCGAAGGCGCGAACATGGGCGCGACAGTTACCCCGGAAACGCGCGTCGCGCGCGTCCTTCCTCTGGTGGAGCCGGGGCAGATGGTGTACCTCGCCGTGCGTGCATACTCGCAGGGGAACGTGGAGGCGACGAGCAATGCGCACTCCATGATCTACCAACCGGAAGAAGGTAATGGGGGAGGAGGCGAAGGCGGCAATGGAGGAATAGAACCTCCACCACCCGAACCGCTGACCGCGCCAACCGTGACAAGCGTCACGCAGACCTCGCCTGCGGATGTAGCGGTGACGTGGACGTTCATCGGCGCGCCGGACCTGCACCGCTTTGAGATTCAGCAACGCAACCTCGAACAGGTGTGGAGCACCATCGGTATCACGATGGACCCGGCAGCGCGGCAGTGGACAGGCGCACCGCAGAGCATGGACGCGGTCAACCCCGTGCGTGTTGTGGTGTTCAACATGGCGGAAGAATCCGCGGCGAGTAACGAGATGCTGATTACGCTCACCGGCGGCCCGCCGCCGCTGTCACCGATGACGCTGACGCTGGTGGAGCAGATTACACCAGCGGACATTCGCGTTCACTTCTCCGGCGACACGCCGCCGAACTGGAGCCGGTATGAGGTGGAGCAGCGAACCAATGGTCAATGGACGATGGTCACGGACAGTATCGAGGCAAGCTCTCGCACGTGGGAGGGTGGGCCGGTTCCATACATGGACGCGGTGCATCCGGTGCGGATGGTGGTGTTCGACACCCTCGGTCAGTCGGCAGCGAGCAACGAGGTGACGATTACGCTGATGCTGTAGACCCTTCCCTCATCCGGGCTTCGCCCACCTTCTCCCCTTCGGAGGGGAGAAGGTACCCTTTAGGGGGGATGAGGGGTGACAGCCACCCGCCATCCGCCATCCGCCGTCCCCGCCTGCACGGTCTGGATTACGGGAAGAACCCTTTCACAAACCTCTCCAGCGATCCGTCGTACCGCGCTTCCGCGAGGTGCTCGGTACCTCGCTGACTGCCCCACGAGTAGTAGATGACAACCCGTCCGTTGTATTCGCACAGATCCACATCGGAGTTGTTGCGGTTGTAGGCGGTCCGGATTCCCTTCCGCTGTTCGTTGGTGAGATTGGGGTTGGCGATCTGCCGGTCGTCGTCGGAGTATTCCATCACGGGGTTCAGTGGACTGGACTCCCAGTGGACGAGGTCGGTCGTCCGCACGATGTACGGAACGAACGCCGCGTCATCTTCGGGATGGGGAACGGCCTCGAGGTAGATCATGTAGTAGTGTTCAGCGAAATAGCGGATTGCGGGGCAGGCGCTATAGCGGTCGCGAGTGAAGACGTGGTCTTCGGGAGGCAGCAGATTCCAGTTTAGGCAGTCCTTTGATGCTGCGAAGAAGTTGGTGAATCGCTTCCCCACCAGCTCTTCCGGCTCACCCACCTCGAAGGCCATGATGTACCTGTCTGGTCCCTTGCAGACGGAGGTGTTGTAGATTCCCCAGCCGGGGAGACTCAGCGCGGTCCGATCGGACCAGTTCACCAGATCCGTGGAGCAGAACACCTGAGTCCTATCCTGCCCCCAGAGCGGCACACCGAAGGCATACGCCGTATCCCCGTCGACGAACGCGCTCCCCAGATGGTATCCGGCGGCGAATCCCGGTGTGGCGGCGCCTGTCTCCACATCAACAAAGCGGAAGTAGCTCGTGCCCGTTGTGTTCGGTGGGTAGAAGTGTGGCTCGCGAACATACTCAAAACGATAGAGCTTCCCGCCAAAGACAACCGGCGTCGCCTCCACCAGTCCGCAATCAATGGTGCCGAGCTTCCGTATGAAAGGTTTGGTGTGTGTGTTGGTCATCGTCGGTCTCCTGAAAGAAAGTTAAGGGAATCATCCATGCGCGGTTTCGCACCACGCCGGATGAAAACGCAGCGCGAGAGGGCGAGACTCCGCGAACTCGGAGAGTTCGAGTCGAGCCGCCAACGTTGGGGAATGGCTCAGCAGGAGCTTCGCCCTCCCATTTACAGAGGAGCGAATGGATCGGGCTATCCCCATCCTCCCCCCAATCGCCCAATTACCCAATTACCCAGTTGCCCAATTCCCCGGTTATCCCTCCACCATCTCCATCGCGATCTCCGCCCACTCCCAAAGCCGTTGGGGTTTGTTGCGAACCGTGGAGATGTCTTTCATGACGAACTCCACGTGACAGCCTTTTGCCCTGTCCAGAACCTTTCGCACGTCCTTGCGCGCCCACTCGGGGTCCCAGGTGTCATCAGCAAAGATGGCGGGGGTGGGTTTGGAGGAGAAGATGTAATCCGCGCCGACATTTTCGACGGCGATGTCGATGTCAATGTACGGACTCATCGAAACGCGGCGCAGGTTCTTCACCTTCCGCAGGATGCCCATCTTCAGGTGCAGTGGTTCGCAGCACCCGTAGCAACTGAGACCGAAGCGCTCGAGATACGGTTGCTCATACTGGAGGCAGAATTCATCATGCATGGCGGGGGAGACTTCGGAGAAGATCTGTCCGGTAGACGTACCCCACTGGTCGATTGGGCGAACATGCTGCGGGTCGCAATCGGGTTGCGGTAGCGCATCGGTGATTCCCAACCCGCCCGAACCGACGCGATGATTGCCGGTGCTCACCGAAAGCAAGCCCATCGATTCCTGCTGGTCCAGTACCTCGTGGACAGCTTTCATGAACCGCTGCAACATCCGATGCACGACCTCTGGTCGCTCCACCATGCTGAAGTAGAGTTCCTCGATGCCGATCCAGTGAATCATCTGATCCCAAGGGGAGCACCACTGATGGACGATGCCTCGCTTCTCGACGGGCATGATCCCATCGCAAATTTCGGCGAGCCGCTGGTAGTTGCGCTCCGTCGCTTCCCAATCCACGTACACCTGTGGTGTGCTGATCCGGTCCGCATCTTCCTCGCTGTGAATGACCGTCTTCCAGATGGCGGAGCCGTGCCCGTCGGGCGTGACGACTTCCTCTTCGATCCCGTAGTCGGCGTAGGTCGAGGTCGGCCCGCACACGTAACTCGAGTACAACACCGGATCGAGCACCATGTCCGCCGGCAGGTGACGCCACTGGTAGAGCGTCATGCGCAGACTGCTCTCGATGCCGCGGCAGAACTCGTCCTCGCACTGCACGGTCAACTCATCGTTCACGTTCATCTCGTGCCAGGGAATCTCGTTGATCCAGACCATCGGGCGAACGGATTCCAGCCGGTTCAGTCTGCGCCACAGTTCTGCTTTCTCCTTGTGGATGGGCAGGCGTGCGATCTCGGCATATTGCGCTATCAAGTCACGGAGGATTGCTTTGTCGCGTTCAGAATCTATCACCAGCGTGTACTCCCTTGCTGTTCCCGAGGCGCTCCGGTTTAAGGTAGATTTCCAACCCGAGCGAGTATCAGTGCTTCTATGGGTTTCCCTGATTTTCCTTCTGACGAAGAACCTCTTCCGATTCCAGCGCGCGAGAAAAGATGATAAACTCATCGACCGCGGTTGCGGCCTTCTTGTCGTTCGCGCCCCAATTGTGGCTGAAGCCCAGATGAAACGCGGGGGGCATCCCGCGGAAGAACTTATCCGGCGGCACCAGTGTCTGGCTGACGGGTTTTCCGTCGAGATACAGCTTCACCAGCCGGTCCTTCCAGGTGACGGCGAGGTGAATCCACTGATCGTCTTTCCAGTCGTCGGTCGGCATACCCAGCGAACCCCACTGCCCCTCAATCCCATTGCCCGCGAGGACGAGAAGATTCTTCTCTTGGAAGCGATACAGATAGAACTTACACGTGGATTCGTCGGCAATCATGAAGAAGTACCGGAACCCATGGTCGGCTCCCGACCAGCCGTGCGGTTTGATCCACATCGCAACGGTGCCTTCTTCGATCCGGAAGTTGTCGGGTGCCTCAAACTTCAGATAGTGATACTCGTTGCCGACGTCGCCAACAAGGATGGCCTGTCCGCGCTTCCCTTCTACATATTGCGGACTTCGCGGCGCATCGATGGGCCGACGTTCGCCCTTCGCCGCGTCGGCGTGAGCGTGCCCGTCCAGTGAAGTGTAGAAGAGCACGTCCCCGCTCACCTCTGCCGGCGCCGGGAGCGGCTCGGGCACCGTCTCCGCGCAGCGGAAGCCCATGTACCTCCGCTGGGCGCTCGGAATGAGGAACTGTCGCGACGTGGTGCGCGCGTCCCATTCGGTCAAACACCATGCGCCGCCACGAACAACATGGTAATGGCTCCCCTCAACATTGACGGGGTCCACGAGTGGGCTTGAGGAGTAGAAGTCTTCCTCCCACACATCTTTCGTCCATTCCCCCACGTTGCCGGCCACGTCCATCACGCCGAAGGGACTCACGTCCTGAGGCCGAGTGCCCACTGGCGAAGGTTGCCCCGCCCCGCCCTCGCGCGTGTTGGTGTTCTTCGGTTCCCATGCGCTCCCCCAGGGATAACGTCTTGCGTCTGTCCCACGCGCAGCCTTCTCCCACTCTGCTTCAGTGGGTAGACGGCGCCGCACACTCTCGGCGTATGCGTTGGCACCCATCCAGGAAACCGCGCAAACGGGATGCTTCTCGTAGCCCTTCTCCACATAGCACTCTTCCGTCTTTTCGTCGTATCGGATATTGCAGAAGGCGTTGCCGATGTCGCAGTAGGAGTAGATCATCGCCCGGTTCCCCTTCACGCGCGCGTTCAGGAACCTCACGAACTGTTCGTTGGACACCTCGAACTTGTCAATCCAGTATGCCGAGAGTTGGACTCGGTGCGGTGGGAACTCCGCGGTCCGACCGTGGGCATCTTCGTCGTCAGCGCCCATGGTGAACTCACCCGCGGGGATGAGCACCTGCGGCATTCCGTCGTACTTAGACATCTTGTCTTGGGCAACTGTCCGGCTCGCACCGAGACACAGAGCCGTAAGAACTACAATGCTCGGTGGGAACATAAACGTCACAGAACACTTGCGGATGAGCATCTGCTTACCTCCGAATAGCCGGCTATTTCCCCACTTCCAGCAACAACGCCGCCGTCCGTTCTGGAAAGACGGGGATGGTGATTTCAGTGCGACCGCCCTGGGCGAGGGGTGTGGGCAGCACCTGTTCTCCCTCCAACGTCACGAGCTTCGTGCTGAGCGGCGCGCCGACGCCAATCGCCGAAAGATCGAGGCTGACAGAGAAGGGCGCGCGGTTCTCGACACGGCGGTCGAGCAGCGTCACGGCGATTCGTCCGCGGTCTGCACGGCGAAAGACTCGCGCATACACCCGCTCCGGCAGCGCGCCCAGCCCAGTCTCATCGAGGAAGTCCCCGTAGTTCATCTCCGGTCGGCAGGCGCGGCGCAGGTCTACCATCTGCTTTTGCCACCGGTTGACCATGTCCGGCGGGCGGGTGGAGATGTCAAACTCGTATCGGTTGCCGATGAGAAACACGCGCTCGATGGCGTCGCGTGGCTCCACCTTCTCGCCCGGATAGAACTGCGACACGCGGTCCCAGCCGTTGCACATGCCCGAGAACAACGGGTATTCCGGCAAGGTGTATCGAACCACCTCCGGGTGAGCGAACTTTGGGTGCCACATGAGTCCGAGAGCGTGTGTGCTGTAGGGGAGCAGCCGATCCGACGAGTACTCCTGCATGATACAGAAGTTCTTGGGTGCGTCGGCGCGCAGTCGTTTGTAAAAGTCGATGATGCTCTGTCCTTCCGGCGCAGGCCGGGTGTGACCGTGATCGAACGCAAAGCAGGGCGCGCCGCGCGACACGGGACAACTGTCCAGATACCAGACGTCGGCCTTATATTCCTTCGCCCATTTTTGCGTCACCCAGTAGTGGTAGTAGTCGGTCCACTTGTCACCGGCGGGGCACGCGTTCCAGTATCCGTCCAGATAGCCGGGAACGACGGTGTTCCATGTGGAGTAACTTCCCTCCGGACTCATGATGCTCTGCTGAATCCAGTTGTCCTTCATGTAGTCCAGCGCTGGACGAGGAATGTCCTTCGGGATCTTCTGATCGTTCTGCGGCTGTCGAACGAAAGTACCCAGCAGCGGATCGCCCGTGTTGAAATTGAGGTAGAAACCGATGTGTCCGCCTCTCTTGTGCATCTCGGCGATGCCCCGCGTCAGTTCCTCCTCCGTTCCCATGTAGGGGTTCGGCAGGAAGAAAGCGTGGTAGCTGATATCGCCCCCCGTCATCTCCGACCATAGCTGGATGTAATCGATCCCCATTGCTTTGGCGTTCTCCATGATCCGCGGGAAGTCGGCGAACTCATAGTTGGGTCCCCCGCTCATCACGTAGCCGTCCGAGTCCTTCAGCCATTTCGGCGGCTGCATCGTCTTGAAGTTCTTGCGAAACCATGCGCGGTACAGATCGGCGGCCGTGTGCCAGTCGCCCGCGTGGATGGCCAGACCGCACGGCCCCGGAGACCACTTCTCCCCCGGCCAGGTCATGGACCAACGCTCGATCCCGATGTTCAGCTTCCCTGTCTTCGCGTCGCTGTTGGCGATAAGCGATGTCTGGGGGAGGGGATCCAGATCGCCCACCTTGAAGTACAGGCCGCCCTGTGATCCGTAGAAGTCGAACCACCCCATCGTGCCCGCGCCAACGTATGACACCGACCGGTTTCCCACGAGGTTCTTTCCCGGTTGGGGGAACTTCTGACCCATGAGCGTGGGCAGGACGACGAAAGGATCACTCCCGCAAACGTCCTCGGAGACATCGGAGAGGTAGGGGTATCTGACCCGGTGCACCACCAGCGCTTTGGAGGGCTGATAGGTCAGCGGATTTTCAAGGTAAATTCTCCACTCGGTTTCGGCGCCGGTTTTGGGGACGAGGATGGACAACGCAATATTGACGTCCGGGTCGATGCGGTGCTCGATCTCGATCCGTTCTCCTTGTGCGTCGCTCTGTTTGCGGCAATGCACCAGCGTCTCGAAGCCGGCGGCGATGGTCTGGATATCCTCGGATCGGAAGTACCGGGGATTATTGATGTAACGCACAGCATCCAACTCAAGGATCGCCGTACCAAGCTCGCCGAATTGCGCCTGCATCCCGCTCTGCCTGTTCTCGGCGGACAGGAGGTTGCCGGAGAACTCGTCAAACGTCAGAGCGATGGTCTGGTTCTGAATGACGATCGGCGCTGGAGCGGGAGGACGAGACGGTCGGACCCTTTGCGCAGCGATGGTGAGCGCAGGCGCGCGGTAGAGCGTCGTCTTCCCTGGCGAACTCACTGAGTTCGCGGAGAGTGCGTACGACACACGCACCGACGCGGAAGGCGTCCAGGCATCTTTGACCACGGCCAGCAGCGCGCCGTCCGACTTCGGGCGAAGCAAAACGGTCTCATCGAGGTCCCAGCGCCCCTTCGGGGTCTGCACAATCAACTGCCCACTTAACGAGACAGGCGCGTCCCCGCCATTCCGGGCGGCGATTTTCACTTCGATGGATCTGCCCTGCCGCGAGATCTCTCGCTGACTGGCGCCGACCGGGGTCTCCATGAACGCCAATTCTCCGAAGTTCTCCGGCTCGTGAAAGCCGCGCGACAGCTCCGCCCACGTCAGGTACTGCTGGTAGGTTCTGTCGTTGCGGCAGACGTTGAAGTGCCATGTATCGCCGGGTTTTGGGGAGGGCGCTCCGAGGGACTTGTAAGGGATGCGGGCCTCCAGTTGCCAGCCCAGTTCGCTTTCAGAAGTCCGCGCTGTCCATTCCGAGTTCCACGAACCGTCAAGTCCCTGACCATCGTATTGGGTGGCGAGGGAGTTGACCGCAAAATGGTAGTACGGGCCAGTCGCCGCGGGCTGAAGATAGACTTCCACGGACTCATCCTGAAAGACGGGGCCGTCGCGCTCGACCGTCTTGGGCTTGACCATCAACCGCTTCCCGCCGACGGCCGTCTGGCACTCGATCCCGATGTACAGCGCATCGGGATCGTGCAGCACACGGAACGTCGTCTCCCGCGGCGCAGCGTCTCGCGTGTCAAGTCGCGCCAGACCCGACCCGGTGATGGCGCAGCCCCACGCGGTCTCGTCCAGCTTGCCGTCGACCTTCACGTCACCGGCCCTGGGGGAAGCGCTGATTCGCGCGACGGAGTCGGCGAACGTTGCCTCTGTCGCGCAGGATGCAAGGGCAATGTGAAGAAGAGCACGCGTGATATGCGTGGAGCGAATCGGCAGGGCTCTCATCTGATTCTCCCGTATACAATCAATTTCGTTCGGGAACAGATTCTAACTGTGTTTGCGCATTCGCGCCAGTCGCCGCGACCGCGGAAACGCCGATACCGACCGCGGGCGCAGAGTGGGCGTCAGAGGCGTTGCCATCGGCAGTGCTTACATCCACCCCGCTCCCCCAGACTCGACTCGCGTGCTACTTCAAGCCATGTGCGTCATGCGGTGTCTTCTCCCAACTGAAGGGATCGAAGACAAACTGCCACGCGGCGCGGTAAACCGCAAAGGCGAGCAGGAACCAGTATGCTGGCATCAGCGCCGCGTAGGGCAGCAACGCGCTCCTGCGCGCGGTAATGCAACCCGCGGCGCTCAGCCCAACCGCGAGCGCCGCCAACACCAGGCCAGACAGAAGCACCGCAGACACAGCGTTAAGCTCCTGAGTCATGGATTGATCCGGTGCCTTCCACCCTCCCAACGCCAACGTAAGCAGCAAGCCAACCCACGTCGGGAAACCGACAATCAGGTTGAGTTGTGTGACGGGCAGAAGCACGACAAACGCCAGCAAAGCGCGCGGTCTGAGTTGACGGATGAACCTTGCGGGCTCTCGCGTGTGCACGAAGAGTGTTTGAAGGAATCCCTTGTTCCACCGCGTGCGCTGTCGCAGCCACGCGCTGAATGCAGCCGGAGCCTCTTCCTCGGTGATGGATGGAATGAGTTCCACACGATACCCGTTACGGTACAGCCGCGTTCCAAGGTCGCAGTCTTCCGTCACGTTGTAGTAGTCCCATCCACCCATCTTCCTGATCGTATCCGTGCGGAAATGTGCCCCGCTTCCGTGCAATGGCCCAAAGCTTTCACCCCACACGAGCCCGGGCAATTGCAACAGATGCCACGTCAGAGCCTCCACTTCGTACAGCCGTGTAAGGACATTGCGAGAGCCATTGTAAACCCTCTTGGGAGTTTCTACACAGGCCACTTCGGGGGGAGCATGGCGCAACGCCGTTGCCGCTATGCGAAGCTGTTCCGGCTCGGGCACGTCCTCGGCATCGTAGATCACCAGCAACTCTCCGGTGGCATGGGCCAATCCATAATTGCAGGCTGCCGGCTTGGTTCCCACCGGAAGGAAGGACGGCAACTCCAGGAGTTGGAAGTGCGGAGGCAGTTCAAGTGCTTCCAGGACGGAGCGCGTTTCAGCGTCATCGGGCCGCAGCAGACACAAGACTTGCAGCAAGGCCACGGGGTAATCCAGCGCCCGGACGGCCCCGACCAGTTGCGGCACGCTCTGAGCTTCCTGATATAGCGGCAAGAGAATTGTGTAGGTGGGAAGCTCTGACTCAGGAAGGTTCTGAGTATCCCTGTAACCGCGTCGCGAGGAGCTTCGCACGGATTGCCACGCAAGCCACACTCGGTAAAGATTGTTCACCGTATAGCAGACGATCCACCCCAGGGCCAGCGAGAGCTTCCAGCAGGGCTGGGCGGCGGCCGCGCCCCAGAGAAGAACACCCATGCAGACGAGGAGACACCCCGCCTGCCAGGGAACAAGCCGGCGCCGCGCCGCTTGCGCCCCCGGAACCTCGTTCACTCTATGCGGCCCCGTTGCAGTGTCGATCACTTCCCAAACCAGCGTCGGACCACCTCTTCTGCAGGCTTACCGAGAAAAGGATAACCGCCGCCGTGCTTGTCGACTCCCCACTCCTTCGGCGGACAGGCCATCCACCAGCAGATTCCTTTGACCCACGACTCTTCGTAGAACGTCTTTAGAAACGCTTCATAGCATCGGGCCTGAAGGTCGGGATTGGGAAGCGTCGACAGCGGAGTGCGCCAAGGCTCGATAGCGCCACGGTCGGCGGATTGATACCCTACCTCAGAGAACAGAACCGGCTTTTTGATCTCCCTCTGCCAGGCGCGGAGGTCTTCGAGCCACACTTGCCAGTTTGCCGCCAACTCCTCGAGACCTGGGTTGCGCTTGTCCGTGAGCGAAAAATATGAACTCAAGGCGGCGCAATCGAGGGCATCCCAGAACTTCACCGTCTTGTATTCAGCGTTCCATTGATTCTGTTTGACGAGGCTGGCCGCGCCGCCTCCACCAAAGGCGTATTGCAGAGGACTCCAGTTTGCTTGGTAAGTGAGGGTTCCCCGGTAGATGTCTCGGACCTTGCGGATCAGCTCGCGCCAGGGCTGGTCAAACTGCGTGGTTGCATTGGTCATCTCCGCTCCGAAGCTGAACACGTCTGCACCCGATTCCTCACACAGCTTGGCGTAGTGCAGCGCAAACTTCTCATAGCTGTCAAACCATTGCTTCCATGCCTCGTCGGCGCCCCCACCCTCGGCAGCAGCCGGCGCGATCTGTCCTCGCCAGCGATAGCTGCCTCCTTTCGTGTGGTCGGCAAAGTCCACCAGCAGGGCGACCATTGCCTTCATCCCCAGGGAATGACAGAGATGGACGACATGGCGGACGCTGTCGTCGGAGGGCGTCGCAAACCCCGGATGCAGGTCTACGCTATCGAAACTTTCCTGCAGCCAGGTTACTCGGAAAGCAATACAGTTGACGCCCAGGGCATGTAAACGTCGAATCTGGTCGTCCGATTCCTTTGTTAGCAGCACATTCGGCGTCCCCCATGTGACGTAGCATACTCCACGAAACTGCGGCGCAGCGAGGGTATGCGCAGGATGAAGCAAGAGGATGACCATCGCCAGGCGCACCCACCAGAATGCAATCAGGCTATCTCGTGCTCCAATCATCCCGTGGTTCTTTCATTCGCCGTGCCCATTTGTCAGTGACTGCGTTATCTCACAACCGGCGACGCTCTCACGGCCACTCCCCCCGCGCCAGGCGGAGAGCGGTCTGCAAATCCGCGTCGGACCGCGCCACCAACAATACCGAAGTGAGCTGGGGCGAGCGGCTTTTCAGGGCCGTCCAGTCGGCCTGAAAATCCGTCCTCCCACCCGTTGCCTTCCCCACGGCCACGGGAAGCGCGGGCCACTCAGCTTCCCGTCTCTGAGCGGCCTGCAGCTTCCTGACAAGACCGGTGGCCGAGTCGAAGTGCACAGCTTCGTTGTGGGGCGCGTACCAGCGACCCTCCAGCAACAGGCCGTCGGCCAGACCGGACGTCGTCCACGACAGCCAGTCCTGCGTGGATCGCAGGTGGCTGATATCGCCCTGGGAATAGTAGTTGGCGAACCCGCTGACAAGGATTTGTCCTTCCTTTTTCTGGCTGCGGTAGGTCTCGACCAGCGTCTTCACAAACGCTTCCATCGCCTCGCGTCGCCAGTCGGTCCAAACCTGAATGGATTCCTGCATGCACTTGTCGCCGCCGGAAGCGAACAACAGGTCGATGGGGTCCACCTGCACGGCGAGGATGCTCGCTTCCCGCGCGGCGATGCTGTAACCGAGAATCTCGCGGTTGCTCAACCGCACGTCGAAGGCCAGTCCTGCGGCGTCGGGGAACTCCTTCGCCAACTCGAAAACAAGTCCCTTGAGTGGCTCCTGAACCTTCTCGTGGAAGGGCGACGCGAAGTACCCCTCCCGTGCCGCTGCATCCCCGGTGGAGGAACCACAGGAAAGCTCGTCGTTCAGCTCAAACAACTCGGCGTCTTTGTCGTTGGTCCCCTCACTCCGACCCTCTCCCCGGTGGGGAGAGGGCGCGGTGGCGGCGGCTGCGGGCAGCGCCGACTTGCGCCAGCCCAACACGTCCACTCCCAGGAACACGGGAATCTGTTGCGCCCGGGCGGCTTGCAGCAACTGACGCAGGGACTTCTCGTTCGGCAAAGCCGACTTGTCCCGCCCGCGGAAGGGAACGATGTTGGTGTTGTAGAAACAAGTCGCGTCATCGAATACCGGCACGATCAACCCGCCCACTTTCGGCAGGATTGGTTTCAGCGTTTCCAGGACTTTCCCCTCCCAGCACTGCGTGCGCAGCCACTTCCAATCGGGCGGGCGTTGGTCGAGGGTCGAGTATCCGAGCGATATCCACACCTTCTCCGGCGGCGGCACCGGCGCCTGGGCACACGTCGGGAAAACAAACGAAATAACCGCGAAGACGCAAAGACCGCAAAGGATTCTTCTGGCTTTCTTTGCGCCCTTGGCGTCTTCGCGGTTCAGAAGCCTTTTTCTCATCAATGTTTCACCTTTTCGTAGCCCGATGCAAAATCAAAGTCCGGATCGTTCGCCGCGTCGTGGCAGGAACGGCATGTCGCTTCTTCCGGCGCCCGCCTTATATCCATCCCCTTCTGCCGCGGCATCAGCGCGTGCAGTAGCCCTTCGCCGTGGCAGGAAGAACAGGAAACGCCCTCGGCAACGCGGAATGGGTCCCGATGGATCGGGACCTCCGCACCGATTCCATCGGCATCTACGACTTCGCTCCGAGATGTCGGATGTGAGATTGCAGGGGCGGGGAGTTGTTTGGTTCGACGATACAACTCCGAGTGGCAGGTGAGGCATTGGGGCGAAAGGTTGCCCTTGTCCCGGAGAGACTGCACCGCGCTTGCGTGCCGCGTCGTCTGCCAGTGCTCCACCTGCTTGCCGTGGCAGGGAACGCACGGATGCGGCCGGGCGGTATTCAGGTTGGTTGTCGTCGCGACCACGTTCGACGTGGAAGCCTCACGCAGCGCGGCTGGGGCGCTGCGGTAGAAAAGCTCGGCGATATCGAAGACTTCCTCATCCCGCGGCCCGTCGGTGGGAATGGGGTGGAAACGCAGTTCCACACCCTCTTTGCCGTAGGTCAACTCGCCCACTTCGTTGTACCGATCCGCAACGGGGAAGATCTTCGTGGCTCCTGCCTGGCTGGAGGTTCCACTCGTCAGCGCATCCACCACTACGTCAATCCTCTGCCCCAATACACCTATCAACCGGTCTCTTTCAGGAGTGTGGAGATATGAGAAAACCACCACGCTATCCGCTTCGCTCTTCGCCTTGCGCAAGGTCTCCCCAATCTCCTTCCACTGCGTCTCCGAGCCCGGCGTACTCGCCAGCGCCGTCACCGCCACTCGCCGATCCTTAACCAAAAACACCGCATACGGAACCATCCCACCGCCCTGCCCTCTGCCTTCTGCATTCTGCGCTTCGCCTTCATTACCGATTCCCCCGACTTCATCGGGATTCGCGACATCGGCATCTTCGACCTTCAGAGAGACTCCGATCAAGTCTCTGCTCTTCAACGCTTGCAGGAACTGATTCCCCAAGGCGATTTCCTGTTGCCCCAGCAGCACGTACTTACACCCCAACACGGAGTCGATGTCCAGCAGCAGGTTGGCAGTTGCCATGTCCGAAGCAAGACTGCCCGCGTCGAAGAACTGCCCCGCCGCCTTTCCATCCATCAGGCTGCGCACCACCCACGCACGCCGCGCCAGACCGTTGGCATACTTGCTGCCACACGCCCCGCAACTGCCCACGAATCGATCGCTGGAGAAGAGCCACACCAGGCGAGTCGCCTCCACGCGCGGACTGACCGGCGGGGAGAGGAACGAGTCCGCAATGAAGCCACCTAAGACCATCAAGACCACCTTCAATCTGTTCGAAATCTGCTTCATACGATGCCTTGTCTTCAGGAATACAATACCCCGAACATCCTCAGTTCTTCTCCCCCTCCGCGCGTTATCGGAATGGGATTGCATCATCATGCAGCGAGATTACCACATCGTGCCTGATACTCATCCGGACTCCGAACCTCTAAGGCTACTCCACAATCAGAGATACGGTTTCGTAAGGCGAGTAAACACGTGGTCGCGCATCGCCACTTTGTCGCAGCAGGTATCTGGTGATGGCAACTTCATATGCTGGCTCCAAGCAAACACGCAGGTTCCTGATCTTCCCTAAATCGCGCGAACGAGGCAACGGCGACGCGGAAACGCCGGGGGAGTCCGCAGTTGGCGCACCTGGCATCGCACCCGCAGGTTGGTTTGCATGCATGCGCCGCTGATTCTTTTCAGCTATCTTTGCGTCGGCCATTCGTTGGACAAACTGTTGTTGGCGAGGCGTTAGGTTCGGCCAAGAAAATGTGCGTTCATTAAGAAAATCAACTAAATCGAACGGAATGGCTTCATCTTTCAGCCGCGCAGTTTCATACGCCAAGAGATCCTTGAGCTTTTCTTCCAAGCTGTCTTCCAAGTGCTCCGCAACTTCCGGATCGATATTATCTTGACCAGAGGGCGAAAGGAATTTCACCTTTCCTACATGCCTTACCTCCAGCCCGTTTGCCAAAGCTATTAGTCTCAGCAACTCGTCACAACTGTACCGACCAGGAGGGATAATGACACGATCATTGGTAAATCTACGATCCACATATACCTCCTTTCCCCGGCCATGAAGCTTAGTCGTTAGATCCCTCAAAGTAATAACCCTGTCCCCCGCCTCGATCTCAAATGAGGAAAGGTCCCCTACCGCGTTGATGAACCACGTAAGTGTCAGGACGGTGATGACGGCAACCAGGCTCGATAATCGCGTTGATAGTCTGCATCTCATTTCGCCATTTCTCCCATCCAGGTATGCTCTGGCGGCAGGACTGTTAGTTCTCCGTTTGTCGCGTCCAGCGCCCACGAACGATCTGAACCGTTGCTCGTGCGCGCGTCAAACCGCTCTATGATTTCTGAACTTGATCTAAGCACAATCTTGGGGAAAAGGGCTAATGTCACAGCAGCGAGTGACTTGGGCCCTTCGTCTGCACTCCTCAGGAACCATTTTGGATCGGTCTGCGCAACCTTTGCGAGGTACCCCAATTGGTCTTCGGAAAGCGAAGCTAAGGACAATGCGCCTTTGCCAAGCCGGTATTGTTGATCGCGGGACAGCGAGTCCCAAAAAGAGATTAGTTCCTTCACCTTCCGTGGCCGTGAGTATTCGCGAACGACTGGGACTGGAGGGTTGAGCGACGAAAAAACGACGAACTGGCCGTCAATTCGCCATGTCATTCCTGTCTGTTCCGCAACTTGGTCGAGAAGTGAACCAATGGAATCATCTGTGCATTTAATTACCAGTTTTCTCGCTTCGTTTTCCGCCGACAAAGGGGCTATAACTGGGATTTTGTATCCATTGTGCAGGACACTGAGTAACTCAGCCAGGTAGATGTGCTCTGAAATCAAGCTGACCCGCCGGTCAACGTCAAACAGGGACGATTCCGCTCGCCGACCTGACCCGACCGAGAAAACATGATCCACGATTGCGACGGTCAAAGCCAACGGCGCTGCACACAGTAATACTCTCGCAAGGAGTCCCGCAAGCATGTTTATATCTCCTTTTCCGGTAGGTTTTGGCATACACTCACGGAGTTGGACACTTCTCATGGCATTTTCGAGTTTCTGCCTTTTTGCGCAGTACCTTCACTTCCCTATGTGTTATGCAGCACCATTTGTTAGCGCTACAGACACGCCATGATCCATTCACAGCAGGCCAGTTGAGTTTTACGGTCTCGCATCTTTTTTGATTTGGCGTTAGGTAATAGCTCGGATAATTTTCCGTACGTACTCCGAGTAGTTGAACGCAAGTCCCGTGCGTTCCACAGGTAAAATCTTCTCCCGTGGCAATATCGTGACTGTGAAGAGACCCGATGATATACCGGTTGTAACAGTCACAGTTCGGATGAACCCAGGTGTATGTTGTAACCACGTTAATTCTGCTACACGGATCTCCCTCCTCAATCGCAGAAGCGTGGTAATTCCCAGGCAGGACGACCGTTGCACTCACGCACAGGAAGAAACCTATTGTCAGTCTGTTCATCTTTTGCTCGTACCTCCTTGAGATTTCCTTACGTAGTAGGCACGCTAATCCGGACAGTTTTCACAAGAGTAGTCAAACGTGCTTGTCTCGACGTAAGCGATGCTTTCGCAGGCACTCGGGGCGGTACACGTAACCTCCCAGTACCATGTGTCAATATCCTCCTCATCCGGTGTTACCATCAACGTCGTGCAGGCATACGACAAGGTGCGTGTTTCATCAGGTCTGGTGCATCCCTGGCACGGATCGTAGTACTTGCACGTTTCGCTCCCATCAGATGCAACGTAAATGGGTTCGTAAACTGTATTGCATCCAGCCTGCGAAATCGTTCCCGGAGTGTAGGAACTTGAGTACCAGTGTCCACAATCGCCCTCCGGACATTCAGCCATGCAAACCAAAGCAGGCAGAGCTCCGAGCCATATCATCGAGAACACGATGGCTTGCCACGGTCTCCGTATGCCCGACGCATTCTTCAAGGTGCTAAACATCAGTTACCCTCCTTCCGTCTCTCATTTTATTCTTTCACCCACACGCTTTCCCAGTTCACTGTCAGGTGCCCGTCTCACCACCTCCTCATACCACCGTCTGGCTTCTGTCGCGTCGCCGGCGCGGGCGTAGATTTCGCCGACCTGATAGGCGGCCGCGGCGGCGGGCCCATAGCCCGTCCGCGGGGACGCGGCGGCGAGCATCGTTTGCGCGGTGGTTGCCGCGAGGACAGCATATCGCCGCGCATACGGTTCGTGATTGCGCGCCAGCATTCCCGCAAGGCTGATGATCTCCAGATGCGCCTTCTGCGCCGACTTGCCCTCCGGATAACGCTTGATGTATTCCTGATACGCTGCGACGCCCCGTTTCACATTGGCGAGGTAGTAGCCAGGGCTGTTTGCTGTGGTTTCGGCAAGACGGATGGAGGCTTCATCCCCCAGAGCTTCCGCACCCATATCTTTCTCAATGGCTTCGAGGGTTCCGGCCGCGAGACCATCTCGTTCAAGGGGCTTTCGATTCCTTCCTCCCCTCCCCAAACCAACTCTTGCTGCTTTGCTACTTTGACGCAGGCTGCGATTGTGCTATCTTGTATCGGACTCGCCTCCCCCGACATAATCGGGGCTATCCCTCGGGATACTCTCGATTATGTCGGGGTGTGGCGAGTCACTCCGAAAATTTACACGGCGGATTTATGCAAGGCTCTCACATTTTTCAATACAACTGCCACAAGTAGCTACCCGATTCATACCCTAACTGAAGCCAGATCGTGCGCCGGAAAGAAAAATCAGCAACATCCAGCCTCATATCGTCACACTCACCACCTGAAAACGGTTCGCGGCTAACATAGGATTTCAAAAATGATCGTTCTTTGATACTCATCTTGTCGGCAGAAAGCACGGAAGAAGCGGTGAACCAATCTTCGGGAAGAGGAGACAGCGGAGGGTATGGAACTCTATCAAAAGCTTGCACAACTCTGGATGCTGTCTTGTCTCTCTCCAACAACAGTTCGTTTTCGCCCGCAAGTCTGAGTTTCTCGTCCTGCCCCAAGTGAGATAAACCAGCTTCATTGATCGCGAGAAATTTCACATTACCGATCCGTCGGAAAGTTAATCCAGTAACGGCGGGAAGCAAGTTTTCCAGCTCTTTTGCTCGGAATTCTGCCTTTGTGCAAAATATTTTCCATTCACGGAACTCTCTGTTGACAAGCACCTTTGGGGCAGTTGCTCCATTCAGTAGCGGCACGATTTCCGAGAGTGTGGCGATGCTGTCACCGGAGAATACCGCTATTGAAGGAGGAGTCGTAGTCTGTTTTTCAATGGAAACACTATCCGCGGGCGTGTAGTGATGCCAAAAGAAAAGCAGGAGGATTGCCGAGGTTGTGCCTGCGGCAGTAAGTCTCAACGATTTCGTCGCTGACCACATACTATTCACTCCCTCTCTTGTTCTCCCAAAGTGGTCCTTTGTAAGAATGGTCGAAATAGCCCATCCATCCTCCCCATTTGTCGTCACCCTTTCGGATGCGAATTGAGTCCGTGACAAAAACACCAATTCGAAGCTTGCCTGCGTCGAAAGTATCACCATACAAATCTTTGAAGGATGAAACAACTCCTGACTTGCTGTCAAAGTGGCTCAGCATTGACTGTTGTTCATCAGTAAGATCCTTATAACGCAAATAGCCTTGGTGCGCGGCCATGACCTTACGTTGCTGCTCGTCAAAGGAACTCGCGAATTTGAGCCCCTCCGTTTGGAGAGTGACAATATCTCGAGCAACACTGACAGATTCCTTGGATATCAATCCCGGAGAGTGGTTAGGCTCAAAAAGAATTAGCCTGTCCTTCTCCCTCCAACCGCAACTTAATAACTTGGCGACTTGGTCACAGAACGTACGAAGGGTCACTTCTTTCGGCAAATACTCTGGCTTTAACGTCGGAGTCGCAGTCTCAGGTCTAACCAGAAAGGCAAAATCATAGTTGGTCTGAGATTTGATATTCCGAAAAAGGGTGGGGAGATCTTGTGCATTGTGTGGGTAAATGATTCTCTCCTCCATTCCGGAATCGCTTGCGATGGCCCGACTCACTGGAATCATGCTGGGTGATTCTTCCTTGCAGATCCAAGCTGTGATCGCACCAATCACTAAGCAGATTATGAAAAAACTCCTCTGTTGTCGCCATTTATTCTCAACTCCCAATCTATTGCCACCTTTCTGCTATCCGGTTTGGACCCGCCAGCTCTCAGTTTATTGGAGCTCGGAGTTACATACTGCAATCGGCAGTCCCCGTTTCATGGACAAATTTCGCTCCACCAGGTCCACTGGCATTCTCGCCAACTGACTTGATGTGACGGGGAACTCTTCATCCCAGAGGACACTTCCCAATAATGCCGCCCGAGGAACCCGCATCCAAGCGTCTGTGCTCGCACAAATCCAGGGCAAATTTGCAGCTTGCCGACTATATTGGCGCTGCACTGGACATTGCGCGCCTTCGTCCCCTTCCTGTAGCCTGCGGGAACATTTACTGGTCGAGGAAAATTCTCTCGAGGTCCATGCCCAAAAGTTAGGCTTTGCTGGATTTCTCCCGACACCGTGCCGGCGATGTCGCTATCGGTCTGTAAAGTGACTCCTCCACCTGTACCGTTGTTTTCGCCTTTGAAGCCTAACGACACCGATTGGCCCACCTTGGCAGATCCTGAAACACTAAACACATAAGTCACAGCTTGTGGAAGAGGAATGCTTTGGCAAAGCGCTCCGGGGCACTCTCCCCCTCCCTTTGCAAATGATCCTGGAGGGATACAACATCCGGGAACAGTACACCCTGAGAGAACTGTAAATGCCGGACTATCTCCGCTTGCCGCGACATTTAGACCCGTCGTTCCTATTGAAGCTGCCCAGTTGGTTGCGTCCTTGGATCCGCAAGGGGAGATCCAGATTCCCACTCCCCTTGGATCGGTTGTGCTGGGGCAGCTAAACGATGAGACAGATTGGTCGTACTCATCACATGGGTCAGGCGGAACCTGGGCTTGGATAACCGTTCCAGTGCTTATCATCCAAACCTCAGTTACGAGAGATGCCTGAATCCATCGTCTTATGCGAACTCCTCGTGGTTGGGCAATCATTATCGCGCTCCTCCCTTTCCCTTTTTTATTTCATACCTAACAATTTGTTCTCGCTACCGAATGTCCCCCCCCGTAGTTACGGTTGGCAAGCCGGACAACTATTAACATACTCTTTGATACTTGTAAGTTGGAGGACATTTCCACAACTGCTACTCGCAGTGCATACGGCTTCATAGTAAATCCTACTGGGATCGTTGGGATCTTCGATTGGCCCGAATACAACACACGTATACTGAACGTCGTATGTCCGTGGATCATTTGTGCATCCCTCACATGGATCGACGTACAGGCATTTCTCTTTCCCGTCAGTCACTCGGGCTTTCATCGTGCTGCCATCGCAGTATATATCTACTGCTCCTCCGATTCTCCCTCCAGCCCCGGTCCAACCGCCACACGATCCGTCAGGACATTCGGCGTCAGTTCGTGTTGACGGGGCAAGCAAGGACAGCCCTATGCCAGCGATTAGAACACGGGAGATGTAACGCAATAGACGCGTTTTTTTCATCGTTGCACACTACCTTTCCTTTTGGCTTGGTTAATTAGCCTTGATCTCTTACCTTCAATCTTCTAATTTCCTGATGTAACTCTAACGATCACCTCCTTCCATTCTGTGGCCCGATCCGTCTCGCCGATTCGGGTCATCAATTCCTTCATTTGATAAGCACCGAGATAAGCGGAACCCAGCCAATGTCTACGAATAGCACTCTCCTCTACCAACTCACTGGCCGCGCGAGTCGCGACATCCACATAGACTCTTGCGTTGGGTTCCTTATCCCTGGAAAGCATTGCTGCCAGGTTCACCAGCGCGAGGCGAGCTTCTTTTGCATACTTTCCTTCAGGCCGTCGTGCCAGATACTCTTTGTACGCGCTCAAAGCCGCCTTTTGATTACCCATGTAATACCCTGGGCCATTCTGTATGGCCAAAGCGATTCGGAATGCACATTCATCTGCAAGGGCATCATGTGTGGACTCGTCCTCAAGGGACTGGTAGAAAGCTCTTGCAACGCGATTAGCGCACGAAGAGCCCAAAGGTCCCTGCGCGTCCTGCTGCGCGATTTCCATGAGCTCAGAGGCGAGGGAGAGGGAGAAAAGATTATCCTTTTCACGCAAACTAACAGTTTGCGTTACCAGGGACCCGGCGAAGTCGGGGTCGCGTTTGCAGAAGGAGAGGACGGCTTCCCGCAACGCGGTGCGGGAAGTCTCCTCATTCCCTTTGTTCGCCAGTTCCAGCCACGGAGTCACGGCTTTCTCTGCCAGGCCGATCTCGCCGGAGCGCAGCAGTTCCTTGACTCGTTCGCTTGCTGCACCGGGGTCCTTCGCAGGGCTGGATGCGAGATACTCGGAGAAAGCCTTCTCTTTTCCCTCGGGGTCTACGAGCAACGAGTTGGCGCACTGCCATTGCAACCACGCAGCGACGCGGGCGAGACCAGGTTTTGA
>MNXM01000058.1 GCA_001872605.1 Armatimonadetes bacterium CG2_30_59_28
GCACAGGGGAAGGCAATAACTACTTCTTTCGGTGTTCTGTTACTATCAATCTGTTCACCCAACTTACATCAACGGCCCTTCCCCTGTGATAACGGGGGAAGGTGGTCGAAGACCGGATGGGGGTTCCTTCCCCTGTGCGAACCGTTTCGGTTCGATAACGGGGGAAGGTGCGAACCCTTTGGGTTCGAGGATGGAGGTTGTTACAAGAACTCACTCAGGACCGACAAACCGCGAACTCCGTTACACAATCACCGTCGGTTTCCAGATTATAGGCGCCTATGGTTCCGGCTGGGCTGGATAGGGCTGATTGTCACAAATCTGACTTACACCCATCCTACGGCGACAAAGTCGATGTATCCACTGACAAAGCTGGAGCTTTATCCTACGGCAATCTCCGTAATTCCGGGATGCACCCCCGAACGGTGCGGCGTCCGTTCGCTACGTTTTGACCTTCAGACATTCCTCGATGATGTTCAGTCCTGTCTCCAATTCCGCTTTCGAGATCACCAACGGCGGTGTAATGCGGACGAGGGTGTTGGAGTGGAGAGTCCAACCGAGGAGCAGACCCCGCTGCAACGCGCGGGCGACGAATTGCTGCGTGAACTCTGGGGAATCCAGCTCCAGACCAATCATCAGCCCCAGCCCGCGGACGTCACGAATGTGCGCGCATTTGCCGGCCAGATGCCGGAGCGCCGCGCGCAGTTGCTCGCCGCGTTCCTTAGCTTTGCGAGGGAGGTCTTCGTCCAGCATGACTCTCAGGCTCGCAAGCCCGGCGGCACAAGAGACAGGATGACCGCCGAAGGTGGTGACATGGGAGAGCGGAGGGTCAACCGACAACGTCCGCATGATTTCCCGTCTTCCGGCGAACGCGCCCAGAGGCATTCCTCCTCCGAGAGCTTTGGCGAGGGTAATGATGTCAGGGACGACGTTCCAGCGCTCACAGGCAAACAGCTTCCCTGTGCGCCCGAATCCGGTCTGCACTTCATCGAAGATGAGCAGCGCGCCCGTCTTGTCACAACGCTCGCGCAGGGCGGGAAGAAAGTGATCGGACGGAACGCGAATGCCTCCCTCGCCTTGAATCGGTTCGGTGATGACGGCTGCAACGTTGTCGTCGATCGCCTCCAACCGATCCACGTTGTCGAACGGGAGAAAGGTAACCTCCGGCAGTAGCGGCTCAAACGGTTCACGATAGACGCCGCGTCCAGTAACGGACAGGGAACCATGCGAGTCTCCGTGGTAACTTCCAGTAAAGGCAACAAGCCGTCGCCGCCCGGTGAACTTCTTGGCGGTCTTCAGCGCGCCCTCATTGGCTTCCGTGCCGGAGTTGGTGAAGTAGACTACTTCCAGCGGCTTAGGGAGACACTTGCTCAGCAACTCCGCCAGTTCCACCTGGGGTTGCTGGATGACCTCGCCATAGACCATCACGTGCAGGTACTTCCCAACCTGCTCTCTAATAGCGGCCACGACGGCGGGATGCGTGTGCCCGATGTTCGCGACTCCAATGCCTGAAAGGAAGTCGAGGTAACGCCTGCCGTCGGTGGTGTGGACCCAGCAACCATCTGCGTAATCAATCTCCAGACTGAGCGGACCTGCCGAAGTCTGACAAACGTGCATCAGGAAGGAATTCACGTTTGGGGACATGACGTGGTTTGCCCGGACGCGCCGGTAGGCTTCCAGTCCTCAAATGCCAAATCGGTAACTCGTGAAAACTCACTGATATTGTGCGTTACCAACACCAGGTCGTTGGCAATGGCGATGGCGGCAATCATCAGGTCATTGGGGCCGATAGGAGTTCCCTGGCTGCCGAGATCGGCCCTTATCCGTCCGCAAATCTCCGCAACTTTGTCGTCGAAGGAGAACGTTCTGAACTTGGGGAAGAACTCGCCGAGAAGCGACAGATTGTCCACGCGTCGGGAACTCCTGAAAGCCCCATGGTATAGCTCGGATTTGACTGGGGAGCAAAGGGCAATCTCAGACGGGGGCGTCCGTGCAATGCGACACGCGGCAGCAGATTTCCGGTCGTTGAGGTGCTGAATACATGCATTTGTGCCAAGGAGATAAGTCATCTCAACTCCTCTCGCACCTCATACTCTCCCTGCGGCTCACGGACCAGCTTCTCCCCGGCCCATACCCCCGCAGTTCGTTCGATAAACCCCGGCGGCCATCCTGTGTCATTCGGGTCGCCCCCATTAACGGGATGAACAACCACAACGACTTCGATATCGGCGTTGGACGCGTCCACCGGCACATTCAGTTTGAGAATGCCATCGGAACCGACATGTGAGTGGAGTGTGATGGTTTGCATGGTCGCCCCTCCTGAAAAACCCTCGTTGGCGATGTCTGACAACAGCACGTGTCAGGTTTGATGGTCGCTCGACATCAAACCTGCCACAGGATCAATGCCGTCCGCACACCAGCCCAGCGGCGGGGTCTGCATCTCTCCCAGTGGACAGATGCGACAGACACCAAGAGTGTAGAAGAAAGGGGTCAGGTTGGCAAGCTCCTGTTCTGGAAGGGCCGTCCCGACGGCTTGGAGGCGGTCAGAGAAAGCAACCAGCTTGTGCCGTACCTCAGAGACGTCCTCAATACGCTGGAGAAAAACGCCGCCGCGCAGACGCAAGTATGCCGTTGGAGGAGAACTCGCATTGGGCAATGCAACGGATCGAGAGCATATTCCTGAAGTCCGTAGAATTAGTGCGCCACTCATCTCTAGGGTAGCGAGTGACTGCTGCAGACCCGCTATTTCCGAGATGGGCAAACTCCCCACAGGGAACTTAGAATCAATCCCCTGCAGTGCTGTACGCACTTCTCTCGCGCATTCCTCTGCCGACGTCTGCGAGGGGGTTTCGATGAAGACAACTTGTGGCGACAGGCATCCCTGCTGGTCAAACAGCGCGACGTCCTTCGCAATCGCCGCGGCAGTTTCGGGAGTCAGGTAGCCCTTGCCAACCAGACCAACGCTGACCTTGTGTGGGTGTGCCATGAAACGCGCCGTGGGAGGCGCCAGGCGTCTCAGCGCCTCGATGGTGTGATCGTCGCCGGTAGCGACGATCACGTCCGCCAACTGGCACGCCGCCAGCTCGAGTTCGCGGTTCCCGCCTTCCCACCATACAACAGCCAGGCATTCCCCCAGACCGGCGTCGACATCGCTGAGAGAGTCGGCGAACAGCGCAGCCAATAGCGGTTCACCGGAACTCGCCTTGATGAAGGTGGGGGTTCCCGCCAGCAATGGGAACAAGATTGCTTCGATACCAAGCCCCGGAATGTTGCCTGCGCAGAATTGCGTGACAAGTGACAAGTGACAAGTGACAAGTGGCAAGTGATGGGGAAAGGGGGGCTCGTTTTCCGATAGGAGATTCTTCAGCGCGTCAGGGATGATCTGTGTCAGCAGGTGGCGAAGTTGGTGCTCGATGACCGGTCGGGAGTAGCCGGTGATTCGCGGAAGCAAGTCAAGCGTCGTCCGCATGTACGGCGACCCCTCCGCCAGCCACCGCTGCGCGGCTTCGGTCAGCGCGGCGATCACGCGTTGCATGGGTTGCGCCCGCAACCACACCGCTCGCTCGCGAAGAATGCAGACGAGCGCTGCAATGTCGTCTGCCTTCAGGTTGGCTACAAGCAGACGTGCTTCCCCGAACTCCCTCAACAAAACCCCGGGCGTCAACGCCGGCAAGTGGAAGGTTGGAACTCTCCCATTCATCCAGTCATCCATTCCCCCATCTCCCCATTGCCCCATTCCCCTCCGATGAGTTCATCCATCGCCAGCGAACATCCTCTCGCCTCCGCGCCCGATGCGCGTCCGAGAACGACAAAACCTTCACCAACGGCCCGCCCCAAGTCTTCTGTCTGAATCACCATTGCGGAGTGGAGGTTGGCGAGGTCCCAGTGCCGGAGAATCCCGATCTCACTGGGATGGGCTTCGCCCGAGGTGCGAGGATCGATGACCTGCGTTCGCACCCAGTGCGGTGGGCGGTAGATGCGGGTGCGTTCTTTTTCTCCCGCTGTGTGGTCGTAGAACTGCGAGCTTAGCTCCGACATGCCGTACTCGTTGACGCAGAAAGCTGGTGGAACCCCCAACACATCCCAAAACAGACGGAGGAGTTGATCTCGATCCACCTCGCGGGACTTGCCTTTGAAACCGCCCGTGTCCATGACGCGGCTGCCCTCCGGGAGTTGGAGCGTGATATGGTTTCCAGCGCAGTAGTCCAGCAGGTGCACAAAGGAAAACGACGTGCCCAACAACATGACCGGCTCATCCCGAGAGTTCATGCGGTTAACCAACCTTGCGGCGTCGATACCATTGGACACAGACACAAAGTGTCCGCTTCCCGGTGTCCCGAACCGCTGCCGCGCGAAATCAAGCATGTACGCCAGCGATGAGTCGGGCATCTCATCCGCCGGGGGCATGAGGACGAACGTCAGTATTTCATCCCGGTCGGGTAGCAGATGTTTCTTAAAATGGCGCTCGATGGCGCATTCGTACAGTCGGAGGTCGAACATGTGATGGCGGCTGCGCCTTCCGCCCTGGGTCGTGCCACTGGACAGAAACACACGCTGCGCTTGCTCAACAGGTTGGCACGCAACTTCCAGATGCTTGAACGCCAGGGCGGGAACGGCGGGAATCTCCTCCCACCGCTTGACCGTTGTGGGCGAGGCTCCGTGTTGCTTGCAGAGATTCCGGTAGGAGACGCTGGAAGTGTACTGATACGTGAACACTTCCAGCGACAGGGCATCGAAACGTCGATCGCCCTCTGTGATGAACCGAAGCACCTTGTGTTGCAAGTTTGACATGGGTATGGACTGGACCTTACGCTGAGGGACACACCGAGGCGGTCGTCATGCCGAAATGACGGTACAGGTTCCCGGTTCGAACTGTGGCAACCGGTCGACGCATTTCCTTGACTGCCTCGAGGAATCGCGTGACTTGATCGCGGCCGACCGTGGGGCATCCCTCCAGGAAATTCTCGATCGCGTCACCCGCTTTCGGATAGTCAAGCAGAATAGACACGGGAACGCGAGTGCCCCTGAACACGGGTGCGCCGCTCATGGTGCCTGGATCTGAGATGACTACTGCATCGTTTTGGAAGTTCCCCCACAAAAGGACGCCGGATCGCTTCAGCGTCCGGTAGCTCACACAGGCAGCTACACGATGGAGGCTACCCTCCTTTTCTCCCCTTTCAACCCGTGTTCGTGCCGAACCCGGGTTGAAAGG
>MNXM01000106.1 GCA_001872605.1 Armatimonadetes bacterium CG2_30_59_28
CACAGAGTCCGACATGTCCGCTATTGTGCAGGAAAGTAGCGTTGAAGTTGCGCACAAAGTTGGCGTAGCAATGGCTTCGCGTGCTACTGAAGGAAACAGCGCGCCCTGTAGGGAGAGTAGGTGAATAGTTACCAGAATTATGATCGACACCAATGTGCTGATTGCTGCGCTTCGGTCGAGGCGGGGTGACTCCTATCGGCTGCTCTCTCTGATCGAGAAGGGGAAGTTCGAGTATGTGTTGTCCTGCAAGCCACCACCCTCCAACTCCCCAATTCGCTTAATGAGAAGGTTGAAGAAATGTCCCGGCGCGATGGTGTCCCGGTGGATCAGTTCGTCTCAACTGCTGTGGCCGAGAGGCTGTCGGCTCTGTACACTGTGGATAATTCTGCGCAGACGGGGAGCACGAAGCAGCCCGGAAGCCTTTGAGCGCGCCCTCAACGAGATTCCCGATGTGGAACCGGATGAATACGATCGGCTGTGAATTCGTAGATTGAGCTACGGCATTTATTTCTCCGTGGCTCATCGTCGAACAATTCTGTTCGGTAACGGACATATCTGTCAGCAAGTCCACCGCTTCCCTCACAATCAACTCCTCACACTCCGGCTTCCGCATCAGCGTCCCGCAGCGGCGAATAGAGTACGGCACTCACTCGAGTTTCCGTCCAACGCGTATCTGACCGGGCTGGACGACCACAAAAGCCCCCGGAATCTCTTCGCCATGCTCTGCTACGAAGCGATTCACAGTCTTCCCAAGGGTGCTGCGGGCGTTTCCCGGGAAACGAATCAAGAGAACTCCCGGACGCCGAAGGTGGCTGACATACACCAGCCAGCCGAAGTCCTTATCCTCCGTCAGAAGAATCCGGTGTTCGCGGTAGGCTTACTCAATGAGAGCGCGGTCGTTCGACCGGGAAGTGATTTCACTGACAGCGAGGACATCACACCCCTCTGACCGGAGAGCGCGCACGACCGCGAAATCGCAGCTCTCGTCAGCCAGGAACCTGAGGGACGGGACGCGCATCAGGCCGCCTGCAGCACGATAGTTTCGTGGGCAAGAGATCTCGCAGCGTAAGCCAAAGCGGCCTGGAGGTCGTGACAGGTGAGCCTCGGGTAGGCGTCGAGCAGATTCGCTTTCGTGGCACCCTCGCTGAGTTTGCGGAGAAGCAGTTCAACCGGGATGCGCGTGCCGCGTATCACCGGCTTTCCGAGCAACTTCTGGATTGAATTCAATACGACGAGAAAGTTCGGCGTTCATCTCTTGACCTCCCCATGGAATGAATGCGGCTGCACTGTGCCAAGTCTGTCACACAGTGTCAACCGCGGGCCAGGGCTCTACCGGGAACTTGACATTCTGTTTCCGTCGCCCGCGCCACGCCGCTTCGTTGATCTGCTTGGCATTCATGGCATTAGCATATCAAACGTTCACAACGTTAGCCACCAACCGCTTGGGGAACACTGTCCGTAGAGGCTTCATCCCGCGCGGTTCACGATCTGCTTCATTCTCGCGTCCGGACCGACCGTGGTTCCGGCAAGGATGTCTGCCTCCCGAAAAACGGCCATGAGGATTTCTCCGTCTTTGTGCCGCTCCCGGTCGTAGATGACGTACATGTGGCCGTCTTCAGCCTGGACTGAGTCGGGGTAGGAAACGTTGGGGCGTTCGTCGAGCAGGAGTCCGCCCTGCCAGGAGGCTCCGTCGTCCTCCGAAAGAAAAGCGGTCAGGTGCGAGCGTCCGGTGAACTGGTGGTGGTTGACCAGCAGCAGGCGGCCCGACCGAAGTCGACGGATGTGGAACCGGGAGTTGAGTCCGCCAAGGTCGGTTGGCTCCCCGGCCGACCACGTGAAGCCGCGATCAGTGGAGAAGCTTTGACCAATTCCGTACTGTGTGCGCACGAGCATCCAGAGGGAGCCGTCCCGCCTCTCGACGATGATGTGCTCATCGAACGCGCGGTCGGGCACATCCGCGCCGCCGCGGCGCGTCCAGGTTTCTCCCTGATCCTCAGAGCAGATGACGTTCGAGAACCGCTCTTCATCAAGTTCGGTAAGACGCGGGTCGCAGCACGCCCACACTGCGGCGGGAAGCATCCACTCGCCGCTGGCGAGAACCGTCGGCTTGTTCATCATCACCCCGTTGCACAGGCGACGCGGCGCGGACCATGCGGGTGTGGCTGTGCCCGAATCCTCGCACCGGATCGCCCACACACCGCACCGACCATCGAACCATTCGTCGCTCTGTGCCCAGAACAGCCACAGACGACCGAGAGGATCGTGCCACAGACAGGAATCGTAGGCGCGCACCTTGCCGGGAGGGTCGATCACCAGCACTGGCTCCGACCAGGTGAAGCCGTCGTCCTCGCTGGCAATGAGTGCCACGTAGTTGTCCGGCCCCTCACCCTCGCCGCCGCTGTACCACACCGCCCAGAGGCGTCCGTTGGGCGCGCGCTCAATGCCCGGAATCCCCTGCCACTGGCGCGTGGATGAGTCGTATTCGGGACAGGGGACGGTTAGGATGGGAGGGGGCTGCAAGGAAGGTTCCGGGTATTGATGTTTCATTTTGAGACGCTCCACGGCGGATTCGGAGTGGGAAGGACGGCAGGATTACGGGATGACCGTGTAGCGTGATGAGTGAGACATGACCGTCGACCATCGACCATCCTTTCAGAACGGCAGCCTCGGAGTGTAGACTCCCGGTGTCTCTTGAGACACGTTGTAGATCTGAAACCCCAGGTAGTTGCCGAAGACCTCCCAGAGAACATTGCCCACGTTCGCTTGAGACATGGCGACGTGATGCGGGAAGTGACTTAGCAGTACGTCCCGGTATAGGTGCTGAAGGTTCTTGATGCGGCACCAGCCGTAGCTTCCTGTTGTCTGCGCAGAATTGTCTTCGATCGTCCCTTCGGCAACCAGCGCCTTCCACAAACCGCTGGGGTCTTGTGTAACTCTGGACAGTGTAACCGGACCGGGCTTGACCACAAGGTGGACAATGCCTTCCGCGTTCTCAGGAGGGGCAATCCCCAAACTGGCAAGGACTGCGTGTTCCCGCAACACGGGTTGCTCTCTTGCGAAGCTCTTTGGAAAGACACCGCAGTGCCAGAGATTAACCAACTCGTCGTCTTCGTTGTGCAGGTTGTTCCAGTCGGCAAGCGCAGCGGGGGAGTCGCTGGCAAGCTGGCAGGCATGCAGGGAGAGGGTGCCGATGATGTCCGCCTCGCACGCGCACGGTGTGCCTTCGTTCGCAAGGCGACTCATCGTGGTGCAGGCGCAAACACCGTAATTCCGCTGCATCGAAGTCCAGCACTGAATCGCCAGTCCGTCGATGGCGTTTTCTTCCTTCCATCGTCGCAGGAATAGCTCCAACCGAGCGCTGCGAAGGACGGCCTCGCTGGACACCAGCGACGTATCCGCGTACTCGTTGATACCGGTAATCAATTCGAGTAGATCGGGGTCGTTCTCGTCCATCGCCTTCGCTCCGGCAAACACTTCCGATAGATCGAGCGTCACCGTTGTCGGTCCGAGTCGCTGGAGCTGCTTCTCATCGAAGCGACACGTCCAAAACGCGTCGGGGCGCGCGCCGATCTGTCCGTAGCGCGCGTTCCGAACACCCTTGACCACGCGGCAGATGCGAGCGAACCAGTCGACATCTTCCTTGAAAGAGTCGTCGGCAGGGCAGCAGACCGGCCGTCGGGCAACGGTGTATTCCACCCCGATCTGCCGCAGCGCCTCCGCGATGGAAAGGAGACCGCAGAAGCTGTCCCGGCGATGTTCACCCACACGTAAAGGCACTTCCTCCTGAGCGGCGAAGATCAGGATCGGAACGTTGAGGTCGGCCTTCCGCACCGTCCAGGCGGCGGCTTGTTCGTCTCCGAAATTCATCGCTCCGATGACGATACCGTCAACCTCTTCCTTGCGGAACAGGTCCGCGCAGACCTCCGCCTCACGCCGGTTCTCAACGCACCCGGACGCAGTCTGTCCGTCCGCCGGCGCGACCACTTCCACTCCCGCAGCCTGCATCGCTGCCACGGCCTGCCGGTGCGCCTTTTCGGCCAGCTCAAGACTGAAGCTGCCGCGACGGGTGGAAATGAGTCCCAGCCTGACCTTTCTGTTTTCCGTTTTCATCACACTCCCTCTCAACACCTGTAATCCGCAAAGTTGTGAACTGAATAACTGTGGTTTGGCAAATCTCGATGGACACCAGATGTAGAGGCGTCTCCCACAGCTCAATATGACGGGAGTTGGTGCAATCCTCTCCCTCGAGGATACTCCCTACGATTTCTCAATCTCACACAGGCAGGTGTAGCGCCCCTGATCGGGGAGGTCGACGGTAATTCCCCCGGAAATGACGTTCCGGTCGATCACCTTCCCTTTGCCTTTCGGAGTGGTGTATTGGGAACCGATTCGCGGGTACAGCTTGCTGACATCCCTGTAGAACTTGTTTTCGTAACGCAGGCAGCACTTCAGTCTCCCGCAGACGCCGGAGAGCTTGGTAGGGTTGAGGGGAAGTCCCTGATCTTTGGCCATGCGAATTGAGACCGGGGCAAAAGCTCTCAGCCACGTGGCACAGCACAGTCCTTGCCCACAACCGCCACAGCCGCCCATCTTCTTCGCAGCGTCGCGAATCCCGATCTGCTGCAACTGAATACGAGACTCGAGCTCTGCGGCGAGGTCACGAACGAGCACGCGGAAATCCACTCGTTCCTCCGCAACGAAGTAGAAGAAGGTACGGTTGCCATCAAACGTCTGCTCCGCCTCGATAAGTTTCATGTCGAGGCCGTGCTGGTTGATCAGTTTCTCACACAGAATAAAGGCGCGTTCGTTGTTGCGCTGGTTCTCTCTGTCCTGGGCGCGATCCTCATCGGTCATCACCCGCGTGATGGGACGGACAGGCGACTCAAGTTCTCTCTTGGAAACCTCCATTTGGGGAGTAATCACCTTGCCCACTTCCAGACCGCGCCTCGACTCGGCGATAATCTCGAGCCCCGGATGCAGGTCAAGATCGTTGGGGAGCAGGTAGGCTACTTTGTCACGGTCTCTGAAAAGCACACCGACAGCTTCTGGCATGATTCATCCTCCTGGGCGAATGGGCGAATGGGCGAATGGGCGAATGGGCGAATGGGCGAATGGGCGAATGGGCGAATGGGCGAATGGGCGAATGGGCGAATGGGCGAATGGGCGAATGGGCGAATGGGCGAAT
>MNXM01000175.1 GCA_001872605.1 Armatimonadetes bacterium CG2_30_59_28
CGCTCGATTCTCCTCTTGCGGTTCCGCACGATCTTGCGATATGATCTACTCACTTGAAAGCCCCCTTTTTTTGGTTCTTTACTCTTCGGTGCTTACACCGATTTGTCCAAGAAAAACGGGGCTTTCTCGCTTCCTCACCTCTCGAAAATATTGAATATCATGCTTGTATAAGGTCTAGTGAACACGCGGGAGTCAGTGAGCATATCCCTCAGAAACGACGGAGTCAGAGCGTTGACGTTGCCATTCACGCGAAAATGGAGCACGGGACAAACGGCGGACCCCCCGGCCAGGTCCAGGAAAGCGGGGACATTGCAGCGGGAGTTGCGCGACCCCCGTCTCGTGATGCGCGCCAAGGAGAAATGGATCGAACGCTTCATCTTCCTGAACGCGGCGAGTTCCATCCTGATCATTATTCTGATCTTCGTGTTTATCGGTCGTGAGTCCCTTCCCATCCTGCTCGACGCTGCGACCCGGCAAGAAGCCAATCTGCGACTCTTCTTCCACACAAAGCACGCGACCGTCGATGGTCTGGAATACGTCTGGCAGCCCGTTTCAGAGGTTCCCAAGTACTCGTTCATCCCGCTGTTGTGGGGAACGATGAAGGCAACACTGGTTGCGTTGCTGGTGTCGCTTCCTCTCTCACTTGCCGCTGCTATCTACACGGCGGAGTTCGCCCCCAGGAAGCTGCGGGAAATCGTGAAGCCCGTCATCGAGCTGCTTGCAGGGATCCCATCGGTTGTGCTGGGCTTCTTTGCTCTGATGGTTTTGGCGACGTGGTTCCAGAAGTGTTTTCATTTTGAGACGCGCCTCAATGCCGTGGTCGCCGGGTTTGCCCTGGGTCTGTGCGTCATCCCCGTCGTGTTCACGGTGCTGGAAGATGCGTTAACTTCGGTTCCGGATACGTACCGCCATGCCAGCCTCGCCCTGGGAGCAACTCGCTGGCAGGTGGCCGCGAAGGTGGTGTTCCCCGCCGCGCTACCCGGCGTGTACGCCGCCATTGCCCTGGGTTTCGGGCGCGCCGTGGGGGAAACCATGATTGTGCTGCTGGCCTCAGGAAACGCGGCCATTTCTTCATGGAACCTCACCGATCCCATTCGAACCCTGTCGGCGACGATCGCTGCAGAGCTGGGCGAGGTGGTCTGGGGAAGTCCGCACTGGAACGCGCTGTTCTTCGCCGGAGTATTGCTTTTTGCGATTACCTTCTTTGCCAATCTGCTCGGGGATATTTCGGTACACCGCTTGCGGCGGAAATTGTCGGGAGGTTAAGGAACATCGATGCACGACACTCGAGGGCCGTTCAGCCGGAAGCTGGATGGTGTTTACATTCTGCTGACTTTTGCGGCCTGCTTGATGATCGTTGTGATGCTTGCCATTATTCTGGGGAACATCGGCATCAACGGCATCGGCATTGTGAACTGGGCCTTCATCTCAGGAAAACCTGAGGCAGGCATGACGGAAGGCGGAATCTTCCCTGCCATTTTCGGCACCGTGGCGCTGGTGCTCCTGATGACTATCGCCGTAGTCCCTGTTGGCGCGCTCACTGCGGTTTACCTGCACGAATACGCGCACAAGGATTCCAAGGCTGCCCGGTTAATTCGCGTCGCCGTGAACAATCTGGCCGGTGTCCCCAGCATTGTGTTCGGCTTGTTCGGTCTGGCCTTCTTTGTTGAATTCGTCGGGTCCAGAATTGACAATGCGTTCTATGGCGGTGAGTTGCACTACGGACAACCGGGGATCATCTGGGCGTCTCTGACACTGGCCGTGCTGACGCTGCCGGTTGTGATTGTCTCCACCGAGGAGGCGCTCCGAGCGGTTCCAGATGATGTACGGCATGCGGCTCTGGCGGTGGGGGCCACAGAATGGCAGATGCTTCGGCATGTCGTGATTCCACAGGCCATGCCCGGAGTATTGACAGGGGGAATCCTGGCCGTCAGCCGGGGAGCCGGTGAAGTGGCGCCCATTCTCTTCACAGGCGCGGCATATTTCCTGCCAGACCTGCCATCCAGGCTAAACCACCAGTTCATGGAACTTGGTTACCATGTGTACGTGATGGCGACGCAATCACCCGATGTGGACGCGACCAAACCTCTGCTCTACGGGACCGTCTTCGTACTGCTCGCACTGACTTTTCTGTTGAATGTCACAGCGATTCTCATTCGTTCGCGAATGCGAACTCGCATTGCCCATTCCATGTGAATCCTTAGTGTGACAGGACCTGCGCCGCCCTGCGCGGCACGGCGAACCTGCTGAAATGGAGAGACTTGTGGAAAACCCAGTGAAACTTGAAACGAGAAACTACGCCCTCCGCTACGGTAACAACCTGGCGCTGACCGATGTCAGCCTCCGAATCTTCGCCAACCAGATTACGGCTCTCATCGGTCCTTCGGGGTGCGGGAAGAGCTCCTACCTGCGCGCCTTTAATCGCATGAACGACCTGATCCCTGGCGCTTCTTCCGCTGGCGAGATATTCCTCAATGGAGTTGAGGTGCAGAACGGGAACATTGACGTCGTCATGCTACGGAAACGAGCGGGCATGGTGTTCCAGCGCCCCAACCCCTTCCCCAAGTCCATCTACGACAACATCGCGTTCGGTCCCCGCATGCACGGCGTCAGTTCCCGGTCACGGCTGAACCAGATCGTCGAAGACAGTCTCCAGAGGGCGGTCCTGTGGGACGAAGTCAAGGACATTCTAAAGCAGTCTGCCCTCTCCCTGTCGGGCGGCCAACAGCAACGCCTCTGCATCGCGAGAGTTCTGGCTGTCGCCCCGGAGGTAATCCTCATGGATGAGCCTTGTTCTGCATTGGACCCAATATCGACTCTCAGAATCGAGGAATTGATGCAGTCGTTGAAACAGAACTACACGATCGTGATCGTGACTCACAATATGCAGCAGGCTGCACGCGTTTCGGACTGGACGGCATTCTTCATGTTAAACGGGCAAAGGTCGGGGACGCTGATCGAGTTCGGGAGCAGCAGCGAGATGTTTACGCAGCCGCAAGACAAGCGAACGGAGGATTACATCACGGGGAGATTCGGGTAGAGCGCAAATTGCGGGCCGCCGTTGAGCGGCTGAACTTTACGAGCGGCTGTTGTAGAGATCGATAAATCGCTCAACCAACCGTCGTTCTCCCTCGGATTGTTGGTCCTTGCCGCGGGTCACGGCGCTGTAGAAATCGCCCAGGGCATATCTCGTGAACGTCTCCTCGTCTTCCTTGGGCAATCTCCCAACCGCGTCATGGACAATGATGGATGCAATGTTGGAGACAGGAACACTGAAGAAGGACCGTACAACCAGCGGATCGAAGTGTTTGTTCTGTTCGCTTTCAAGGATCTTCAGTACCCTCTCAATCGGCATGGGATCGCGGTAGTGCCTTTTGTAGGTGAGCGCGTCAAAGACATCCGCGATACCCATAATGCGCCCCATCAGTGGGATTGTGTCACCTGCCGACTGCTTGGGATATCCGCTGCCATCCACCTTTTCATGGTGCGCTCCGGCGATTTCCGGGATGGCGCGCAAGTCCTTGCGGAAATACATCTTCCGCAGAATCTCCTTGCTCAGCACGACGTGGGTCTGGATGTGCTTGTACTCATCGTCCTCCAGGCGGCCATCCTTTGTCAGCACCGCTTCGCGGACCCCGATCTTTCCGTAGTCATGCAGTAATGCGGAATACCGCAGCAGGTCTTTCTGTTTCTGGTCGAAGTTCAGTTGCTCCGCAACCTGCAGGCAGTAAAGGGTGACGCGTTTGGAGTGACCTGCGGTGATCGGGTCCCTCGCGTCGATGGTGGCCGCGAGCGTTTCGACCACACTGTCGAACATCTTTTGGAGTTCATCAACCAACTGGGCTATTTCGAGCTGGTTGGCAGCCATGGTGGACAGAATCTCCAGCAGCTTCTCGTCCTTATCGTCAAAGCGCCCGCCCCATTCCTTCTTGTTGAGAACCTGAACGACACCGATCGTATCCTGCTGGCGATTCCGCATCGGCATACACAGAAGCGCTCGCGTGCGGTATCCTGTTGCCTTGTCCACGTCGCGGTTGAAACGGGGATCGTCATACGCGTCAGGAATGTTAATGCTTTCTCCGGTAGTTGCGACGTGACCAGCGATGCCCATATCCTTCGGGATGCGAATCTCGCTGCGCCCAATCCCCGTCGCCACCCGCGACCAGAGCTCGCCCTTCTCGTCATCGAGCACAAATACGGTGCAACGGTCTGCCTCAAGAAGCTCACGCGCCTCGTCGTTGATAAGGGTCAGCAGTTTGTCGAGGTCGGTTTCAGAGGCAATGGCGTCGCTCTTGCTCAACAGAATGTCGGTGATGCGCTTGTCGTCAATGAGTTCTTCCCGCTCCGCGCGGAGAAGTTTGGTCTCCCGCTGGAGGTCCTCAATCTGCTTCTGAAGCTCAGCCGACGATAAATCACTCATGGGACGCGTCCGTTCCTGGTCTCGTTCACTCTGATCTCGATGTCAGTGAACGTTCAGCCGATGGTTATTGACTTCGCGAATTATAGACAGCATGGCGTCGCGGTGTCAACCGACCCGCACGGAGATCAGTGATCTCCGTATCACATCAGTCTCCGCGACCCCGTCCCATTCTCTACACTTATCCCACTTCTCCACTTTAACGAAGAGGCTCGCGGCGGCTATAATAAGCCGTGATGAATTCTTCACTGACCCAAGTCGCTCTCGTTCATTGTCCGTCCTATGACGAGGATGCTCTGCCGTCTACCATCCGTGACGCGGTGAATCTGGTCGGCGGAATGGAGAAGTATGTGTCCTCCGGCCAGCGAGTGATGCTGAAGCCCAATGCCATCGCTCCGGCTGCGGCGGACCACCCGTCGATTACGCATCCCCATTTCATCATCGCCGTGGCCAAGCTGGTTCAGGAAGCGGGGGGAGTTCCCGTCATTGCCGACAGCCCCGCCTGGGGTAACATGCAGCAGGTGGCTGAGGCGTCCTGTTTGGATCGGGAAGCTGAGAAAATCGGCGTGGAGATACTTCAACTGACGGACGTCGCGACGGTGTCTGCGGAAATCGGTGGCAGAAGCATTTGCCTGAAGCACGGGAAAGAGACTCTGGACGCCGACGTGCTCATCAACCTCCCCAAGCTCAAAACCCATCGACAACTCGGGTTTACCGGCGGGACGAAAAATATGTACGGGGCCGTTCCCGGCCGGCGGAAGGCGCTCTGGCATCTGCTATCCAGCCGGACCGACCTTCACTTTGCGCGCAAACTAATCGACCACTACGTCTGTGCCATCCCACACCTGACCATTGTGGACGCTGTCGTCATCATGGAGGGGAACGGTCCGCGTTTGGGTACCCCTCGAAACCTGGGAGCGGTCCTGGCGGGGACCGATTGCCTGGCCATCGATCACGTCTGCGCAGAGATGCTTTGCCTGCCGGAATCCCATCGACTCATCCTGACTGCCGCGCGGGAAATGGGTGTCGGGTGCACGGGAGTTGAAGAGGTTGAGATTCTCGGCGAATTGCTGCGCCGATTTACTCTGAAGGATGTTCGGCTGCCGGAGCTTCTCGGTGCCGGGTTCAGCCCCTATCGCATTCTTCGTGGAACCATCCGGAACTGGTATCTCACCAGGTCCTCTCGTGACCGAAGCTCCTGAATGTTGGACGGGCGCACAATTGACTTTTGCCTTCCCTTCAGTTACACTTCACCCAAGTGAAACGGGCACGCAGGGCGTGGAGGCGCAGGAACATTTGGATGCGTCAATTCCCGTCCCCGGGCCGGAAGACCAGACGAAGAAGGAGACGCAGATTGCCTTTCATAAGTGAACTCCACGCGCGTGAAATCATGGACTCCCGCGGAAACCCAACCGTGGAAGTTGACGCCATGCTTGAGGACGGCTCCTTGGGACGGGCCAGCGTTCCGTCCGGGGCCTCCACCGGTGAGTATGAAGCCGTCGAACTGCGTGATAAAGACAAAAAACGTTACCTCGGTAAAGGCGTGACCCGCGCCGTCGAGAACGTGAATGAGGAGATTGCTCCCTCGCTCACCGGGATTGACGCAAGAGAGCAGACTCTCATCGATCAGTTGATGATCGAGCTGGATGACACGCCCAACAAGAAGAAGCTGGGCGCAAACGCGATTCTCGGAGTGTCTCTCGCCGTTGCCAAAGCCGCGGCCAACTCCATGGGAATGCCTTTGTACGCATACCTCGGGGGTGTTTCCGCTCATCAACTTCCGGTGCCAATGATGAACATCGTGAACGGCGGAAAACATGCCGACTCCGGAGTCGACTTGCAGGAGTTCATGATCATGCCGGTGGGGGCAGATACATTTTCCGAGGCATTGAGGCAATGCGCGGAAGTCTACCACCAACTGAGGACGGTTCTCCATGATCGCGGACTGTCCACATCCGTTGGGGATGAAGGCGGGTTCGCGCCGAACGTTTCCGGCAGTGATGAAGCGTTGCAGGTCATCGTTGAGGCGATCGAGAAGGCAGGCTACGCGCCCGAAGATGATTTCATGATCGCTCTGGACCCGGCGGCGTCTGAATTTTGGAACAAGGATCAGCGGAAGTATGCGCTTGAGCGGGAGGGGGGCGAGTACTCCTCTGAGCAGATGGTGGAATTCTATGCGCGGCTTTGCGGGAAGTATCCCATCATCTCGATTGAGGACGGACTGGATCAGGACGATTGGGATGGCTGGAGGATTCTGACGGAGACTCTCGGTGGCAAAGTGCAGTTGGTGGGTGACGATTTGTTTGTCACCAACACGGAGAGGCTGAAGCGAGGAATCGATCAGCGCGTCGCCAACTCGATCCTGATCAAAGTCAACCAGATTGGGACGCTGACAGAGACCTTCGCAGCCATCGAGATGGCTAAACGGGCGGGTTATACAGCAGTCATTTCCCACCGATCCGGAGAAACGGAAGACGCTACCATTGCGGATATCGCCGTCGCCACGAGCGCGGGGCAAATCAAGACGGGCGCCCCCTGCAGAACCGACCGGGTCGCCAAGTACAATCAATTGCTGCGCATCGAGGAAGGCTTGGGAGACATCGCAGAGTATTCCGGACGGAACGCCTTTTACAGCATCAGGAAGTCCTAACCAAACCCTCGCCGCAGACGTTGAAGCACGCATCGCAACAGGGAAGACAGCAATGACGCAGAAGCAGTATGGTACCGGTCCGCTCTTCACTGGCGGCCCCCCCATCCGGCAAAAAACCGGATGGAGGCCGGTTGTCCGGCGACTGGCGTTCTATGCCTTTCTTGTTGTGATGTGTGTTCGCATCGGACTTGCTTTCTCTTTATACGATGAGTCATCCGATGAAGTCAGAGCAAAGGAACAAAAGCTGAAGGCTCTAAAGATAGAGCACCGGCGAGTGAGGCAACAGCTCAAATATCTCGACACCGAGGAAGGACGGGAAGTGGAAGCTCAGGCGCAGGGATGGATTCCGCCGGGTTCCCGGCTCATCGTGCTGCCTCCCGAAGAAAGTCCCGCGGCTGGTGCCAATCCGCATAGAAAAGCCGGAACAGCACGTGAGACGCTTCAGCACCTTGCGGAAGAAACCATTGATGTCTTTCTCCAATGCCGGGGACGGATTGTGGCCTGGTGGGCTGGATTCCGGTCCGAGAAGTAGCGCTATTAACGTTGCCGAGGTCTCTGGAACAGCGGCGTCCGGAGTTCTCATGGCGCTCTCCTTTTTCCCTCGATCGCTCTTTCCGCTGGCGTGGATCGGGCTGATCCCTCTCCTTTTGTCTCTCAGAGGAAAGAAACGAGGGCAGTGCGTCTGGCTGATGCTCCTTTTTGGGGTTGTCTATCACGGGATCCTGAATTTCTATATCGCCGGTGCAGTTTTCAGGGCCGGCGCATTTCTTCCCTATGCTCTTTGGCAACAATTGTTGGTGTCGGGAGTTGCCTTCTTGGGCGCGGTGGCCGGGTGCTGCGCCTGGCCGGCACTGTTTGGGCTGTGCTACTGTGGGCGGACGCCGCAATCGGGAACTGGAAGTCCTCCTCCAACTGCAGTTGCGCTGCTGTGGTCTGTCGTGGAGCTGGCCCGGTCGTTGGGGCCCTTCGGTTACACATGGGGCGATGTCGGCTACTCCCAGACATCCTGGCTTCCCATCCTGCAGATCGCATCCGTGGTCGGAGTTTTCGGGATTTCCTTCCTCGTTGTCTGGGTTAACGCGTCGATTGCGGAAGTACTTGCCAGACACGACACGGCAAGCCTGTTCGGCCTGGCGGGAGCTATCGGAGCAATCGCGTTGATGTATGCCGTCGCGGCCCGGATGGACTATCGCCAGCAAGAGCCGTGGAATAGCGAGAAGAAGTTCCGCGTGAGGATTGTTCAACCAGGGCTGTCGTTGACGGACAAGCAGGCCGCTGGCGAGCGACTGGGCGGCGGACTCCGGAACGAGCTGGAGTTATCAGGCAGGGGCGGCGGCGACGTTGACATGATCGTGTGGCCGGAAACCGCCATTCTTGAGCTGCTGCCTTGGAGCTCTGCGACTCGCCGGAGCCTCATGCGTCTGACAAAGGGATTGCGCGCGTGGTTGATTACTGGCGCGCTGGAACGAGACACAATGGGACGGGAGTTCAACTGCGCTGTATCCATCTCTCCAGCGGGAAAAACGAGAGGGGTCTACCGGAAGCAGCATCTGGTTCCGTTTGGGGAATATTTGCCCATGCGCTCCCGGTGGGCTTTTATGGAATTCTTCGCGTTTAGAGAAAGAGATTTCTCGCCGGGGAACCGAATGCAGTTGTTACCCGGCGCGATGGGCCCGACGGCCGCTGCGATCTGTTTTGAGTCAATGTTCTCGGGTCTACTCAGGGAGATGACACGCAACGGCGCGCGCGTCATTGCTGTATTAACCAATGATGAGTGGTTGTCGGGAACTTCCGCTCCCACGCTGCATCTGGCGATGGCACAGATGCGGGCGGTGGAGAACCGGCGGTTTGTGATCCGGTCAGCCAATACGGGCATCTCCGCGATTATCAGCGACACCGGGAGGATCGTTGCTCAACTTGGTGAAGGGCAGTCGGGCACAGTGCAGGGCGATGTAACCAGCCGTAGTGAACTGTCCCTCTATTCCATGTTTGGGGAAGCGTGGCTGGTGATTGGGATTGCCCTTTGGGTTGTACTATCGCTATACCGCGGCACCCATCGCCGCACGCAGGATGGGCGAGACTTATGTTAGACACTCGGACAACAACATCAAACACCGCTGCCTATGCAGAGCGTATGGAAGCGCTCTACCGAATCTCCGTGCAGCTGACCGACAACCTTGACTCGGAGGAGGTCGTGCAGGAGGTTCTGGACTACTCCATTGACCTGCTCAGGGCAAGAAATGGTTCCGTCATGCTCATTGATCCAGACTCGGAGGTCCTGCGGGTTAAAGTGGCTCGCGGACTGGACGAAGATGTCTACAGGTCCATCGGGGTCAAACTGGGAGAGGGCATATCCGGGTACGTTGCTCAAACCGGCCAGGCAAAGAACCTCGCCAAAGGCTTCAAGGATCGCTATTCGCAAACCGACGGCGACGCGTCGGAAGTGGAGGCCGCACTGTGCATTCCATTGAAGGCGCGGAACGAGGTCATCGGAGTCCTGAACCTCAGCGGGAGAGAGAATGGCGATAACTTCTCGGAGGAAGACATCAGCCTTGCCCAAACCCTCGCCTCACAGGCGGCCGCGGCCATTGCCAACGCGACCCTCTACGACACAACGGAGAAGAACCGGCGAGAACTTGAGGCGCTCTATCGGGTGGGGCAGAAGCTGACATCTTCCTTGAACCGCGATGATATATTGCACCTCGTGCTGGACCAGGCCACTGAGTTGCTCAATGCAGAAAATGGTTCGCTCATGCTGATCGCCGAGGACGGAGAGTACCTCGAGATTGTGGCCGCTCACGGCCTTTCGACCGAGGTCATCGCGAAGGCCAGACCCAGGCTGGGGAAGGGAATCGCCGGATTTGTCGCCGTCACCGGTCAGCCGAAGGTGCTCAAGAGCGGATTCAAAGACCGCTATTCACAAACCAGTGAGACGGCGGACGGCGTGAAGTCCTCAATCTGCGTACCGCTCAAAGCCAAGGAACAGATACTGGGCGTTCTGAACGTGAGCGGGAAGAAGTCCAATAGTGATTTCAATGCAGACGACCTGCGTCTGCTCCTGTCGCTGGCCTACATGGCAGCCGCGGCCATCGAGAATGCCACTCTCTATCGCAACATTACAGACATGTTCAACGACTCCATCAAGGCGCTGGCTTCAGCAATCGACGCGCGCGACCCTTACACCGAGCAGCATTCCCAGCGAGTGAGTGAATATTCTGTCATCATCGCGGAGGAGATGGAGCTGCCGGAAGAGGAGATCGAGCAGGTTCGCATCGGCGCCCTGCTGCACGACGTGGGGAAAATTGGCGTCAAGGAAGCGATCCTGCAGAAACCCGGACGACTGACGGACGATGAGCTCACCGAGATGAAAGGGCACCCGGTGACCAGCGGCAACATCATGTCGGCCGTTCGTCGCTTCAAGACCATGCTGCCCATTCTCTACCACCACCACGAAGCCTTTGCAGGAAAGGGATACCCTCATGGACTTACCGGCCAAGCCATCCCTTTCCAGGCACGGATCGTGGCGGTCGCCGACACTTTCGATGCGATGACCTCGGATCGACCATACCGAAAAGGTCTGCCGCTTGAGGTGGCAGAAGAGGAGATACGGAAGAACATTGGGATTCAGTTCGACCCGAAATGCGCCGAAGCATTCCTGCAGGCGGTGCAGAAGGGACGAATCCAGCTCCCAAACAACTAAGAACTCGTCCAACAATAACTCCGCGTTTTAGTAGCAGGCATCGCCGTCGCTCCGAGGTGTTCGGCTGAACTTGACGCGGAATTATTGTTGGACAAATTCTAACTGACTGAGGAAGGTGAAGTCATTGAAGAAGGGAATCTGTATTGGTTGTCTGAGCGGACTCGCTGCGAGTCCGGCGCAAGCCTTAAGCCTGGAGGAGCAGTTCCAGCTTGCGAGGAAGGCCGGTTTTGACGGCATCGAGCCACGGGGAACTGTCGATCCTGACGAGGCCAAGAGGCTGCGAGCCTTGGCCGACCAGTTCGGTCTGGATCTGCCCAGTATTATGGGAGGCATTCAGTGGCAGAAGCCGCTGTCCAGTCCGGACCACGGCGTCCGGCAGGAAAGCATGGATAACGTGAAGGCATCCATCGAGTGCGCTAAAATCATGGGGGCGGACGTGGTGCTGGTGATTCCGGGTGTGGTCAACAACGTGGACACGAACTATCAGCAGTGCTGGGATCGCACCATTGGCGCCCTGCAGGAGCTCGCTCCTTTCGCCGAAGAACACCGGGTTTACATTGGTCTGGAGAACGTCTGGAATAAGTTCCTGCACAGCCCCCGCGAGTTTGCATCCTTCATCGATGCCGTGGGGAGTCCGTACGTTCAGATGTACTTCGATGTCGGCAATCACAGGATCTTTGGTTACCCGGAACAATGGATTCAGATGCTGGGTCAGAGAATTAAGAAGGTTCACTTCAAGGACTTCAACGAAAGCACACGCACCTTCACCAATCTGCTGGAGGGGGATGTGGACTGGAAGAAGGTCATGGAGGCCTTCCGTTCCGTTGGCTACGATGACTATGTCACGGCTGAGCTTGGCATCTACAAATCCTGTCCGGAGCAAGCCATCTACGACCACAGCGCAAGGATGGACAGAATCATTGCTGGTAAGTGGTGAGGAAAGACCGTGCAAACCATCATCGCGCCGTGGCGTATGAAATACATTATGAGCGAGAAGACAGAAGGATGCATCTTCTGTGACAAACCGACGGAGGACCGCGACCGGGACAACTTGATCCTTGTTCGAGGAGAGACCTGCTTCGTCATGTTGAACGCCTACCCGTACAGCAATGGCCATTTGATGGTTGTCCCGTACCGGCATCAGAGGTCGCTTGCCGATCTCTCCAGAGAAGAACTGGCAGAGTGGATGACCCTCTGCGCGTCCTGTGAAGTGGTGTTGCGGGACAAGGTATCCGCGGAGGGATTCAACATTGGGATTAACCTCGGCAAAGTGGCTGGAGCGGGGATCGAAGAACATGTGCACCTGCACATCGTGCCGCGGTGGCATGGCGACACTAATTTCATGCCGGTGCTCGGGGATACGAAAGTGGTTCCCGATTCGCTTGGAAACGTGTATGATTTGTTGTGTGAAACACTTCAGCAGGAAGTGCGCAGGAGACGGGACTGAAGCAAAGGGAGGTCGTGATGCACATACGCACGATGTCACGGTCTATTCAGATGGGATTAATACGGGTTCCCGCCAAGAGGATGGTCGCTATCGTTATAGGCACGGTGGCACTGTCCCTGCCGGCGTTGGGACAGCGCAAAGTGACCATCATCGAGCCGCAACCCGGAGCGGCGGTCAAAGAGGAGTTGACCGTGACCGTCGCCAAGGCGCACCCCGGTGAGGGGTATGTGATCTACAAGGTGGACGGCGTTTTCAGAGAGGCTTCCTCCGAAGTGCAGTACACCCTCGACACGAAGGAACTGACGGACGGAGAGCACACTGTCTTGGTGGAAGACCACGACGGAACCGGCGCTATCGTTGGCACGGCGGAGGTGAAGTTTACCGTTGCCAACAAGATCGCCGCCGCCGACGCCACCACCTCGGCCGTTTCACTGTTCCACTGGGATTATCAGCAGTTCCTTGATAAGGAGATCACAACCTATGTTCTCTGGGCTCAGGGGATCGCCGCGTCGGCCAAGAAGAAGGCCCCCGCGCCCGTGGGCGGGGCGGGGGGAGGCGAACAGGGACAACAGGGACCTGATGTAATTGTCCTCGACCGACAACTCTCCCTGAAGATCCGACAGATAATCCGTGATGTCTCCGTTGATGGCACGGCGAACGTTCGGACGATCGTCGAGGGCGGGCACGAACGTTGGCGTCACTATGAGCAAGCGGCCATGGACCCGGAGGAGCCACCGACCTTTGCTGGCGCCGGCGGCTGGTGTTTCAGCGGTGGCGGCGCAGGGAAGAAGGAGGGAGCCGGAGGCCCGGCAGGTGCCGCTGCCCCCGCTGCAGGAGCGGGTGGCGGCGAGGCAATGGCCATGGCGGAGCCCGTCAAAGTATGGGACGGCGAAGGAAGCTGTGAGTTGTGCGAGGAGCACAAGGAATCCGGTCTGCCGCCGATCTGGTGTCCGTCTGCCGAAGTTGGACGGACTTACACGAAGAAGATCCACAAGTCCGGTAAGGAAGTTAACGCCACGCGCAAGTACGACGTGTGGCCCTATGAGCATGGCGCGCGCTTCGCCATGAGTGAGCTACAACCCATGTTCGACGACCGACCCGTTCGTCCGGGAGACCAGTGGCAGTCTGCGATGACCTTCGTCTGCGAGTTGGCCGAACGCCGTGGCATCAACGCCACCGTTCCTCTCAAGTTCCTTGGGTTCGAGTGGCAGGGAGGTCGGAAGACGGCAAAGTTGCAGACTGAGTTCGACATGCCGGAGACGCAAGCCAAAGAAGTTGCGATGGTGTGCATCGATTTTGTGGGCGCCGGGCAGGCACCGGAGACGGGAGCCGAAGGTGGAGGCGCTGGCGGCGGTCTTCCCTCAGGGGCTTTCCAGGGAACCAATAAGAAGAAGCCTCCCAGGTTCATCTCGCCCCCACGAGTGCATGTCAAGCGCGTCATCTACTTCGACTATGCTCGCAAAAAAATCCTTCGCACGGAAGACAACATCAACAGCCGATTTGCCTTTAAACCCCCGAAGCAGGCCGCAGGTGCGATGGGCGGGGGCATGGCGCAAGGTGGAGGAATGGCCGGGGGGGGCGGCGGAGCCTCTCAACCCGCGGAGCCCGAGAGCTGGTCCTACAATGTCACCATTATCACTCAACTGGATGAGTCCCCCGCAGAACCAACTCCCATCTACAACCAACGTGGCATCAGCGGCCGCGATTATGATCACGTAAAGGAAAAGAACGACCGAACCGTCCCTCCGGACGACCCCAAACGCCCACAGTTCTGAGAAGAGGGTAATTGGGTAATGGGGGCAATGATGAGGGTAATGGCGGTAATCGGGTGCGTGCCGAGCCACGCTTGCGGACTATAGCCGACGCAGGTGTGGGCCGATGAGCGCCACTGTGCCCACCCCATCCCGCATTCACCCGAAGCGATGGGGGTCCTTTGACATGTGCATGGACACAAGGGAATCGCCCACGACCGCTCGGTCACCACGGAAGATAAAAACGGGAGAGAGTTCTTTTTAACCGCGAAGCCGCCAAGGCCGCAAAGAGCCTTTGCGTTCTTTGCGGTTTATTTTCGGAGGAGAGGTTACCCAATGCCACGAATTTCCTTTATTGGTTGCAGCACCGCCTGGATTCCCACGGTGGCAACGGATCTCATGTGTGTTTTCGAGGAACCGATTGAATTCCGATTGATTGACCTCAATCCCGACGCGGCGAAACTGGGTGCCGAGTGGATTGAGGCGGCGACGAAGCATCGCTCTCGCAAGGACACGGCAATTCCGACCACGGATCGTCGCGAGGGGATCACAGACGCAGACGCGGTTATCATTGCGCTGGCCGTCGGCGGCCTCGACGCGATGGAGCAGGACCTTCTGATTCCCGAGAAGTACGGCATCCTGACCACCGTTGGCGACACCACTGGCCCCTCAGGCTGGGCGCGGGCGATTCGTCACATACCTGCTTTCAGAGGCTTCGCGGAGGACATCCGGCAACAGTGCCCCACCGCCTTTGTCGTCAGCTACACCAACCCGATGGCCGCGCTCACGGCGACCCTTCAGCTTTGCTGCGATAACCCGGTGCTCGGCCTCTGCCATTCCTATTTCGAAACACAGGACTGCATTAAGAGGATCTTCGGACTGGAGGACTGGAGCCAAATCTCCATCTCCATCGCCGGGACGAACCATTTCACCTGGGTCGTCGATTTCAATATCGGGCGGGAAGATGGGTACACGATGCTGCGGGAGAAGGTCGGCGACGGATCGCTGAAAGACATCTGGCCGAAGAAGGAGACCACGGACAACAAGGTTAACCTGTATTCCGGCAGTGAGTTGGCCTGTGAACTCTACGACAGGTTCGGCTACTTGCCTTATCCCGGCGACCGGCACATCAGCGAATTCCTATCCTACCCCCTATCCGGGGACCCCGAACGCTACACGCTGGAGCGAGAAGGCGATCTGCCCATCGACATGATCCGGTATTGCACTATCAAACGCACCTCCATCGAGCATCGCCGCGCCGGCATGGGAGACCGGGAAAAGCGCGTCCGCGACATGATGTCCGGCGAGGTCGAGATGCCGAAGAAAAGCCGTGAAACCGGGGCAGAGATGATCCATGCGTACCTGCACAATCATCCCCTCACCGATGCGGTGAACGCTCTGAACATCGGGCAGATTCCCGAGCTGCCTTTCGGCGCATGTGTGGAAACCCTCGGGGTGGTCGATGGTCTGGGAGTCCGCCCTATGATGGTTCCCAATGTTCCCGACCACCTCATCGAGATCATGCGTCCTCAGGCCGTCTGTCAGAAACTGATCACCGAAGGAGCACTCGAAGGCAACAGGGAAAAGCTCCTCCATGCCCTCCACTTCGACCCGCAGTGCGCCATATTGAAGCCGCATGAAGTCGTGGCGATGGGGGATGAGTTACTGGCGGCGAATGAGAGATTCTTCAACTTCTGAATGTGTTCCAAGTTGACAGACCATTTGGGAATTGGTTTCTTCGCTCAGCCCAATGCCAAGGAGTTCGGATGAGTCAGGATTGCTTGAGCAAACTCAACATTGGCATCGTCGGACTTCGGCGTGGCAGGAGCTTCTACGCTGCGGTAGAGGCGCACAAAGGAGCGCGGATTCACGCGCTGTGCGATATGAGCGAGGAAGCGCTCTCCGAGGCCGCGGAGATGGCTCGGCAGGCCGAAAAGTACACCTCGTACGAGGAGATGCTGGACACCTCGGAGCTGGACGCGGTCATCGTTGGCACCCCCATGCACCTCCACGCTCCGCAATCGGTCATGGCGCTGGAACGTGGCATTCATGTACTGAGTGAGGTCACCGCGGCAGTTTTCATCGAGCAGTGCCGAGACCTGGTAATCGCCTGCACACATTCTGGGGCCACGTACATGCTGTCGGAGAACTGCAACTACATGAAGCCCAACGTGCTCGTGAAGGCTCTGGCAAACCGAGGACTGTTTGGCGAACTCTACTACGCCGAAGGCGAGTACCTCCACGAGCTGAAGGAACTCAACGAACGCACTCCCTGGAGACGCCTGTGGCAGACGGGGGTTCGAGGGATAACCTACGGGACGCATTCTCTCGGCCCGATTCTCAGCTGGATGCAGGGAGATCGCATCGTCCGCGTCTGCTGTGAAGGCTCCGGCAGCCACTATGCGGACCCGCGGGGCGATCATTACCACGACGACACCAGCGTCATGCTCGCCAAGACGGCAAAGGGCGCGCTCATCAAGGTTCGCGTCGACATGGTCTCGGAACGTCCGAGCGTCACCTGCACCTACCAACTGCAAGGGACGAAGGGCGCGTATGAATCGACGCGTTGCCGGGATGAAATGGACCGAATCTGGCTAACGGATCTGTGCGTCGAGAAGGACGTCTGGAAGAACCTTCACGAGCTTGAGGAAGAATACCTGCCGGATATATGGCAGCACACTTCAGAAACAGCGACGAAGGCCGGACACGGCGGAAGCGATTACTTTGTCGTCCTCGATTTCTTGCGCGCGATTTCGGGGGAAATCCCCTGCCCCATCGGTATTCACGAGGCGATGGACATGACGTTGCCCGGGCTGGTCAGTCAGCAGTCCATCGAACGTGAAGGCGAGTGGCTGGCGGTGCCGGACTCGCGAGAGTGGTGAAATGAGGGAGGCTCTTGCGGGCGGACAAATACTGGACGCATATAGCCCGTGAGTACCTGGAAGAGCAGCAAGATGATCGGAGTGAAGCTTGGCCCTGCCCCCTCTGACGACCAGGCGGCTGGGAATTTTTTTCGCGCCATATTGATATTTCGCCGTGAGTCTGTTACCATCTATTCCTAATCGTCGGGACAAGCGGCGCACCAGGCATCACAAAGTCGTATCGGACAGCACGAATAGCGGTAGTCATCTAACAGTAGACGTAACGGATATTCTGAACAGGATGGACGGCCTACCTTGGGCAAACGTCAACGGCGTGCAACTGCTATAAACAGAAACGCGGATCGCACTTTGGCGACGCAGCATACCTCACCACTTTCGGGTGGTGTCATCCAGGCGAGGGAGTTGAGCTCTCTCTCTCTGTAAACGCGCCTTCTTTCAGGCTCTTCCTTTTCCCACGGATCAAACATGTCGGGCCCGCGCCTCTTTCGTTGAGGCGTGGGCTTTTTGCGTTCCAGGCGAAAGGAGGCGCGGTGACGAATGAATTTGTCGCCGCGCAGTGATTGTTGACACGAACAAGAAGACGGGGGTTTTACATCCTGACTTTGCAGTCACATGGGCCAATAGGTCTCAAAGACAAAGATGCCACATTGGCTAACTTTGAGGAGGTCATCCAAGTATGAACAGAGGAATGCCATTCTGCACAGAGATGCTTCTTTGCTTGACAACCATCCTGCAAGTCTCAACGTCGCTTGCGCGATCAAAGACCTTCGGGGAATGGATTGGTGAAAAGAAGACCTACCGCGTATTGGTCGTCACGTGTGGCGACAAGGAAACTTACGACCTTCTGGTTGGCTTTGCTCCCAAAGCAACGTCCACTTTCTCACACGTCAGTATTGATGATGTTGACACTATCAGAGCGCATCTCAGCAACAAGAAAGAGAAGGGGATTTCGAGACGCCCTATCGTCTTTCTCATCGACCGGTCATCACCACTCTGGAAAGAGACGATGAAGGAAGAATCCGCGTCGCGAACGGCCAAGCTGCTCAGAGAGGAGGTGAGGCCCAACTTCCTTGCGAAGGGAGAGGATATCCTCCAGTTCCGCGCCAATGATGTCTGCACGATTGGCTGTCCGGCGAGTGTTGGGCCGGAAGTAACGTATATCGCGGCGATATCGGCACCCAATCCAGAGACTCTGCGCAAGGCCGTAGAGGATCTGATGAAGGCGGGTCCTTGCAACACAAAAAGGAACTTGGTGATTCGAGACCGAAGCCCTTATCACTGCATTCGCATCGTCAGTAACGATTTATCTGAAGTCGCTCGCCGCAGCGTGGTTAGCCTCCCCGGCCACGAGGATGTTGAACTGATTCACTGCAAGGATGCAGAGAAGATCGCGAAGATCCCCGACTACGCTCATGAGGTTTACCTGGTGCATCGAGGGATGGAATTCAGAGCGGATGAATCCACCATGAAATGCCTGGAAAACCTCGGGATGAAGGATGCTACCGGAGTTAAGGGGCTTTTCTGTGCAAAGGAAAAGCAACCGGGCGTATATCGGGTATTGGTTTCGGCACCCAATCCCGCCAAATTCCCGGAGATTTTGTCCCAGTACAAAGAGTGGTGTGAAGAAGCGTCGCCTAAGATATACGAGTACATTGACCTCTCCCAGTTCAGGCGTGTTGGTCTGACGTTGCGAGGAGATCCATCCACGGTTGCTGCGTCCGTGATCTCGGAATGCAGGTCACTTGTGCTCAATGCGCTGAATGAGTTCTGGCCAACCGGCGTGCAAAGCGCGGACGATATCAAGGTAATTCGGGACCAGGAGGGATGGATTCTGGCCGGCGATGTGAAGGGGCAGATCGGGAAGGTGACCATGCCTGAGCTGCTCTTTGTCCTGGAAGTCTCCAATCTATCTCAGTCCACACAATTCTCTGCTTCAGCGCCTCGATGCATCACGCCTTCGCCCAAGGAACCATTCTATGACCGACCCCTTGCCTAAGAAATCCAGTCTGGGTGACAGAAAGTATGGACCAGTCGGGCCCAAAAAGTATGAGTGTGGAAAAAGGGATGAAGAAGGGAGAAAGTGCACAACACAACATCAGTGTGACAGGTGTTCCGACAAGTTCCAGAATGATCTGGAGAAATATGAAAGGAAAAATGAAGAAGTCGAAGAGCAGAATGCTGAAAAGAAGCGAGAATGGCAGGAGGAGGTCAGGAACACCCGATTTACATGGACCCGGGAAGTCACCGAGAACCAGGAGTGTCAGATCAGCTACACTGTGACTGCTCTCGATCTCAGACCCCGGGTGAGAGAGCGTGACAACGACAAGTTCGGGCAAAGGATCTACACCTTCCCAAGTAACGTCGAACATATCGCTTCTCGTCGTTATGATACTCAATCCCTTACGACGACAGGTAATTGGTTAGATGCTCCTTCCTTTGATCGTCTTCCCGCGCGCCGCAGAGAGGTGGACCCCAGGACATTGACAGAGACGGGGAAAAAGGTCGCAACGGAGATAAAGGTTGATTTGAACGGGAGTTCCGTTGTGCCAATAGTGCTGGAGAAAGGACCTGGTGAGGAGGAAGGTGACAAGCCTCCGCAAACGAAGGAGATTTTCGGTCGTATCGACAGTGTTGATGGCAGTAAGGGCGAAGTGACAATACTGCTCAACGGTGGCTGTCAATTGAAGCAGGATGATGAACTGGGGGTTCGCAACTCCGAAGGCCAGCAGATTGGGAAGGTCCGTGTTCGCATTGCCGACCCAACCATGGCAAAGGCCACGATTTTTGACGGCGCTGCTGCCGACATGAAAGTGGGCATGGATATTGCTAAACTACTTCCTCCCCCTGTTGTCGGCATCGTGGGCCTCACCGACGAAGCGAATCAGACCGTAACCCTCAAACTGAACATGGAAGTGGAGAAGGGTTGGGTACTCGTTGCCGTCGACGAGAACGGACAGGAGCTTGCGATTCTTACGGTCACCCAATCCGGGCAGCAGACCGCAGACTGCAGTTGTTCCGACGTTAACGCATTGAAAGGCAAGACCGGAATCAAAGCAATTCTCCGGCAGAAACAATAGAGGTTTTCAGAATGGATCGTAGAAAAGCACAGCGATTCCTGATCGCGGCGGTTCTGATGCTATCAGTAGCCGTCAACTTCAACGGCGTCGCGGCGAACCCGATACATGCCCCTTTAGAAAAGGACATCACTGCGGAGGGCGAGGCCGCAATCGGTGTGTCGGGAAAGACCGCGGCGCGGGATGCTGCTCTCGCCCAGGCTCTGTGCAATGCGATCCTTCAGGTGGCTGGAGGGTATGTTGAGTCAAAAACTGAAGTAATAAACATGGCCCTGAAGGAAAGCTATACGAAGCTGATTACCGACGGTTTTGCATCTGTAGACAAAGTGCTCGCAGAAAACGACCGCGGAGATACTTACTGGGTCAAAATCAAGGCCATTGTTACCCCGAAACCACTTGCCGAGAAACTGAAGGCCAAGCGACTCCTGCGGGAATGGAAGATCATGGTGGTCATACCCGAGCAACACCTGTCGCGGCCCAATATCCCCGACCCTGCCGCGGAGACTCAGGTCATAGGTTGCCTGGTAAGAGCCGGATTCTTCGTGGTGGACCAGTCCCAATACGAGAGGATTCGGTATGATCGCCAAGTGCGATTAGCGGCAAAGGGAGACATTGAGGCAGCGTGCGCCATCGGGAAACAGTACGGCTGCGACATCATCATCGTCGGAGAAGCTTTCACTCAAATGATCGGCCGATGGCCCACGTCAGCAGGGGTGGATGTCGTCGCCTGTCGCGGCCGTCTGGAGTACCGCGCTGTCCGCGTGGATACAGCCGAGATCGTTTCCGCTGGTGATCTGCACGAAACGGGCAGAGACGCTACGGAAGAGCTTGCCAGCAAGGTGGCACTCAGTGAAGCAGGCAAGAGCATTTCGCCCGCCATCATTACCGACTTGCTGCTCCTTCCCGGCTCTTCGACGCGACATGTTCAACTGAAGATCAGCGGGTTGAAAAAAGCTAGTGATGCTCAACGACTCGAGAAGGCCTTGCGGGACCTGCCAGGTGTGGAGAAAGTGACACGATTTCGGTACGACAATGGGGTAGACATCGTGGATTTGACTGTGTCTGCCGCGACCTCGGAGAATCTCGCAGCGTTAATCGAAGAGCATCCCAGTCTTGACGGCTTTCAGATCGAGGTAAGTAGCGACAGCAAGTCACGAATTATCGCCCGGTGTCGCTATTGATGATGTCAAAGTCATCGTAAAGGAAGGGAACCGAAGTGACAATCCTACGGATGGTTGTTGCATTTGCCGTCGCTGTGGGGAGCATCTTTGCGGTGGCCGAGTGTGGCGTGTGTGATCAGGTAGTGGCGACCGCTTCGTCGCCGGTGGAGTTGGATCGGGGCATCGAACCTCTCAAGGTGAGAGGCGTGAAGGGTGAAATTGACTGGACAGAAGGCGTTGTTCGAGTCCGCGGTCAGGGGGTTCCGGTGCGCGGATGGAAAGGCCCGGCTGCGCGCAATTCGGCGCTGGCGGCCGCGATGGTGGATGCGTGCGCGAACGCGCTTGTCAGCCTTCAAGGAATCAAGGTGACCTCGGAAGCAACTATTGAGGATAGCGTGCTGGTCTCCACAAAGATCAAGTCACGGGCGGACGGAGTATTGGGGCACGGTCTTAACGTCTCACGTTCAGTGAACTCGCAGGACGCTTTGCTTCCACTCTCATTCGCGACCGTGAAGTTGGACTCAGTTGGTGGTACCGATGGTGCCAGAAACGTCATACGGACCAGAAACTTATCCCTGCTTGCTCCCTCGCCTCTTGCGGCAAGCAATCTGCGACGCGTATTGGATGGAAGTGACGGTCGGCCGAGGATAGTTGAAGAGCACTTCGATTCCGAAGCAGCGACCGCGAGTGTCACGCTCGAGATGCTGATTGCAGGCGGGGAAGGGCTGCTGCTGAAAGCTGACCCCGCGCCACCCGCTGACACCACGATCCTTCCCGGACCTGACAGCCCGACGTATCCCTCCACTTCGAGAGACCAGAAATGGCCGTTTACCGGCCTGATTGTCGACTGCCGAGGGCTTGGGATACGGCACACTATGGCTCCACGCATTTTGCGTCCCGATGGGTCGGAGGTCTGGGGAACGGTGAGCGGAGTACCTGAGGAAATCCTTCAGAAAATTTTTCAAACCGGAGTCGTGGGATATGTGTCGGACCTGGATTTGGCAAGGAAGACCCCGCGGGTCGGCGAGAACCCCCTGCTGATACGAGCGATCGGCCGACAAGGCTCGTTTGGTGCCCACGCGGTCGTGACCAATGAGGACGCGGAATGGATTCTTCGGGAGAACAAGGAGACCGCGTTCCTGGAGAAGTTCAGAGTTGTGTTTGTGCTGGATCCCAGAAAGTGAGTTGTTGACATGCAGAGGATGCCTGAGACCAATGTCATGATGAGAATGCTGAGGCTGCTTTTGTCCTCCACCACCTTCCTTTGCTGCGCTGGAAG
>MNXM01000247.1 GCA_001872605.1 Armatimonadetes bacterium CG2_30_59_28
TTGTAGCGCGAACCTAACCTTCCCCCGGAACAAGTCCGGGGGAATTGCCATTACCGAATCAAACTGTCAAATAGCATAACCCCCCACTACCTTTTCGGGAACTATGGGACAGTATTTTTGACCGCCTACTTACCTGTCGCAGAATCCAGGTTTCGGGATTCCAACTCCCGAACCATCGGTGGGTGATTCAGTATCACCTATGTGAAGACAGCACGTGATGGAATCGAACTATTCGGCGGAGAAAACAGATGCAGGACAGAGAATGCTCAGACTGTCGGGACACCACTCTCATTTCGCTTAGATGGGTGGCAATCCTGCTTGTTTACTTTACCTTTGGACTGAATGGTTTTTGTCGCGTGTTCGACAACGAAATTCACGGCGCCTACGTCTTCCTTCTCGGGTGGGTTGCCGCCTCTTCCGCCGTTCTATTCTGTGCGGTTGACGCCAGGACGCTGGGGAAGACCGTCGCCTCATGTATTACCTGTATATCCTTGTTGCATGGCCGCTGGCAGTGCCCATCTACTTCGTCTGGTCGCGTGGAAGGAAAGGCATCTGGGTGGCAATCGGACATACAATCGGCCTGCTGACAACGAGTATGGTTGGGTATGGCATCGCAAAGCTACTGAGATGACCGGAACTGTCACGGGTCGAATTTCCCGGATTTGGGAGGAGTAAAGATGAACTGCTTCAATCATCGCGATGTGTCTGCCGTCGGGTTGTGTAAGTCGTGCGGGAAAGCTCTCTGTCCCGATTGTTGGACGGAACTCACCAACGGGCTGGCGTGCAAGGATTCATGCGAATCCCGCGTGAACAGGATCAACCGGATGCTGGACTCGAACGCACAGGTGATGCGCGTGGCAAGGCTTCAACTGAAATCCCTCGGCCTATTCTGCATCATTGCAGGAATCGCATTCTGCGCGCTCGCCGTTTGGGTGAATCAAACGATCGGTTCATCATTTGCGTGCTTCGTCGCATTCTTCGGAGTTGCGTTTACGGTGTTTGGCTTCCTGCGCCTGAGTCGGAAGCAGGATTACCCACAATCGGATTGATGGCAGAACATGATGGATGGGGGACGATGATTGATCCCGGTTCACCGGACTGTTACAGAGCAAACCCTTCGGGCTGAGAAAACACACTCTTCGGTGTCCATGACAGGAATATACATGACTAATGACTTAGCCCCATCAGTGCAGATGCAATTCATGCGCCCGGAGCAACTCGAGGCGGCCGCTCGGGCTTTCCCGGTGGTCTACGTGCCGTTCGGTCTGATCGAGTGGCATGGCAGGCACCTGCCTCTCGGCAATGATGCGCTGAAAGCCCATGCGATTCTGGTCAAGACCGCAGAAGAGTTTGGTGGAGTTGTCGATCCCCCGGTCTATTTCCACAACGGTTTCGATCAGGCATCGCTTGTCCCCGTGCTCACCGACCTTTTCAATCGTCTGAAGAAAACGGGGTTCCGTGTAATCATCGGGGTTTCGGGACACAATGTGCAGGGGCAGATTGACATGGTGAACAAGGCCCTGGAACCAGTCCTAACAGACGGCACTGTTGCTGGCGTCGGGCTGTGGGAGATGACCCTCAGCGAGTGCGACGAATCCAACTCCGACCACGCCGCCAAATGGGAAACGTCCAACATGATGTTCTTCTATCCAGACCTCGTGGATATGTCCCAATTGGGGACCGGTCCTCTAACTCCGAACATGAAACCTCCCGACGGCATCGGGGGCCTGGACCCACGGGAACACGCGTCGAAAGAAGTAGGCCGCCGCAATGTGGAGCTTTGCGCCGATGCGATAGGCAGGAAGGCCAGAGAACTTCTCGAATCGTTGCCGGAAGACAAGCGGTCATTCAACCTGAAAGAGGTCAGTCCGGAACACTGGTGGTTCATCTAACACCGAAGCTGCAAAGGATCGAGAACGCGCAGCCGTAGGGCGGCGTGCAAGAAGGGAGATAAGGGGATAGGGGAGATAGGGAGATAAAGGCATCTCCGTATCCCCCTCATCTCCCGATCTCCTTTTTTCGCACCACACGGAGACCAATCGCTCACGCTCATGGCTCATCGGCAACAGTTGTAACCTCCCACCGCGTGCATTACAATGGGCGGTCAGATATTGAGCATTCGGGAGTGACACCATGACGATTCAACGCATCGGAGTACTCACAAGCGGCGGAGACGCGCCGGGGATGAATGCCGCGCTGCGTGCCATCGTGCGGTTCGCCATTCAGCACGGCGTTGAGGTGGCGGGAATCCGGCGAGGGTATGACGGGTTACAGACCGGAGATATTGCGGTGATGGACATGGGGTCCGTTTCCGGCATCCTGCACCGCGGCGGCACCGCCTTGAAGTCGTCCCGATGTCTGGGGTTCAAAACAGATGAGGGGCGGCGCAAAGCCATTGACACTCTCGAACGGGAGCGGATTGACGCGCTGATCACCATCGGCGGCAACGGCACGACCTCGGGGGCGGACGCATTGAGCTTGGTATGGGACAAGCCTATCATCGGCGTTCCCTCAACCATTGATAACGACCTGTATGGCACCGACTTTACCATCGGCTTCGACACCGCTGTGACGATTGCCGTGGAGGCGATTGACCGGCTGCGGGACACAGCGGAGGCGCACGAGCGCACCTTCTTCGTGGAAGTCATGGGGCGTGACGCTGGTTTCATCGCGCTGCTGTCCGGGCTTGCCGGTGGCGCGGAGGGGATTCTCCTTCCCGAAGTCGAATGCGATCTGGATGATCTCTGCGAAAAGCTGGTGAAAGGCCGCCAGCGCGGCAAGATGAGCAGCGTGGTGGTCGTTGCGGAAGGCGAAGAAGCTGGCGGGGTCTTCGAGATTGCGAAGAAGGTCAAGGAGCGCACGGGACTGGATGCTCGTGTTTGCGTGCTGGGGCACACCCAGCGCGGCGGCTCACCCACCGCAACGGATCGCATTCGCGCCAGCAGGTTTGGGGCGTGGGCCGTGCAGGCGCTGCTCGACGGCGAGCGGGGCAAGATCGTCGGGGAGATCAAAGGAGAACAACGATTTACTTCGCTCCACGACGCCTGCACGCAGAAGAAGCCGATTGATCTCGGCCTGTTGGAGCTGGCGAAGATTCTGGGGACGTGACGGCCGTGCCTCATGGCAGAGCGATCAAGCTCACCGGTTTGTAGATTCCCCCGGCATACGCGGAGTCGTGCACGCGGACAGCGAGCAGGTTCTCTTCGCCGATGCGAGCGTTTTTGACGGGGACGGTGAATGGTTCCTCCCACAGTTCGCCGGGGGATTTCCGTGTTGAGGCGACGGAGTGTTCTCCGATCAACTGGCCATTCATGTAAACCCACGCCTCTTCATCCACACCATCGAACGAGAGCGCCAGCTTCTTCCCGGCTGCCTCTTTCGCAATCGAAAACTTCACACGATACCAGGCGTCGCCGTCATACGCGCCGGCTGCGGTGTCTTCCCAGCATCTGCCGATGGGGATGCGTTGCCAGTCGCGGTCTTCAAGCCCCGGCTTGAACCAACTCTCTTTGCTTCCTTTGCCATCCGGGTCTTTGCGGAAAAGCCATTCGGTCGGGAAGGTTGACACGGCTTTCGGCATGTCATGGAGATCGAGCGCCAATGCGCCCGCGGAGTCCCAGTGCGAGGGAATCGGGTTGCCTTGATTGTCGGTGATTCGGAAGTAGAGTCCCCACGGGAAAGCGTCGGAGGTCAATTTGGTCTGCGACAACTTCAGGACAAGGGTGCTCTCGCCGTTGGGCAGGTCTACGGAAACAATGCGCTTGTCAGGGCAGTCGGCATCCAGCCCGGAGCGGTGGTAGACTTCACGTCCGTTGAGGAAGACACGGAACGGAAAGAAGCTGTCCATCCGTAACTGCACCTGCGCTGCCTGTGCGGTTTGCAGCTTCAGTCCTGCATACAGGTACGACAGCTTCCACGAGACCTTTCTGTCCTTGAGGGCGGACTCGAGGTTCACGAACCCGCCACGGCTTTCGTAGCTCCACCATTCCCGATGCGCTCCGCCCGCAGAGGTGACTGGCCCGGCGATGGACGCGACCGGCTCGAACGGGTCGGTGCGCATGTCGGCGTCGCGCTGCGTGTTGTCAAACGGGCCGAGCAGCTTCCAGCGGCGAACCATTCCCAACCGGTCGGGGAAATGCTCCGCGAGCGTTTTCAGCCGTACGGTCTTCATGCGGCCACGCGCTTCTTCCGGGTTGATGGAGCCGGACTGTGTCATCTCCTTGATGAGCGATTCTACCCGCTCGAAGGCAGTGACCGAGCGAGTGTAGTCCCCCGTCTGCGCGGACCAGACTCCGTCGAGGTAGGCTTCGAGGTATCGCTGGCTGGCCTCGACGAACTGCACGCGCTCGGTGAAAGGTGACCGGTTGCCCGCAACGCGCAGCGCATCGTTGATCTGTCGTCGCGCCGCGGCCACCATCTTCGGGCTGAACATCTCGTGATACCGGTGAGTGCCGATGCTCACCCTCTCGCGCCCCGGGTGCAGGTAGTCTGTTGCCTTCGCCAGCGTGCGGTAGTAGGCTTCCATCGGTTTGGCGGCCGGGCCGAAGAAGCCGTCGCACATTTCTGTCAACTCCTTGTCGGGGTCGCGATTCGGGTCTGCCTTCATGCGCCGCTCGAAGAAGTTGTTGATGTAGGTCGCCGCTGCTGTCTCCTGTCCGGGAGCGCGGTCGGTCACGCCACCTTTGATGCCGTAGTCATCCAGCAGGATGCGCGCATCTCGCGAGCGCTCGAGGAAAGTCGGGCAGGGGAGGAATCCCGTCCAACTGATGGGATCGTACTCATAGGTGTAGATGCGCGGCGTCAGTTGCGACCACTTACGGATCAACTCGTGAAAGGAGAGGGAAGAGGGACACCGCTTGTCGGGTTGCAGGTGCAGGAGACAGTAGTGGCTGCGGGCGATGATGATGGCCACGTTGCTCGCGGGCTTGATATTCACCGGCGGCTGCGTGTGGGTCGAGTAGGCGTAGAAAGCGACCAGACGATCGGGAAACTCCTCACGAATGCCCTCTGCCACGGCGTTCGCAAACCGGACGACACGATCTGTCATCAGTGGATTGCCATCCTTGCCGACTCCCGGCGGGTCCTGCGCGCGGCAGCGGTCGCACTGGCAGAAGTCAATGTTGTCGTTGGGGTCGAGGGGAAAGCTGATGGCGTGAGGAATGTTCCGAAGGAAGGTCTTACCCACCTCGATCACTCTCGCGATGACTTCTGGATTGGAGGTGCACAACTGTGTCGGGACTCGCTTCCCGCTGATGAGGGCGTACCATTCGGGATGGTCGGCAAAGTGC
>MNXM01000272.1 GCA_001872605.1 Armatimonadetes bacterium CG2_30_59_28
GGATTGAAGAAGAGGTTGCGCGGCGTCCGGGTTGTAGCGCGAACCTAACATTCCCCCGGAACAAGTCCGGGGGGATTGAAGAAGAGGTTGCGCGGCGTCCGGGTTGTAGCGCGAACCTAACCTTCCCCCGGAACAAGTCCGGGGGGATTGCCATTACCGAATCAAACTGTCAAATAGCATAACCCCCCACTACCTTTTCGGGAACTATGGGACAGTATTTTTGACCACCTACTTACTCATCGTGCCCCCCTCTTTCGTGGTAGATGACGTCGGGAGGATTGGGGACGGACGCCCGGGGAGATGATCCCCTGGAGATGGATACCTTCGACGGACGGGTTGACGCGTCCCGCTCCTCACATCTCTCCGTGAACATGGTACAAAGCGGGTGACTTGCAGGAGTTCACGGACCGGAAAATCGCGCACATTGCGCCGAACGAATCGCTGATTCTGTCGTCTGAAAAGCCATGAGGATACACCGCAAACTCATCATCGCCTACGCGCTGGTTGCCCTGGTCTGTGGGGGTTTTTCCGCCGCGGGGGGAGTATACATTGTCCTCGCGCAGGGCGGGGTCGCCAGGCTCTCCGGCGCTGCCATTCTGCAGGTGGTGGGGGTCAGCCTGCTCGCGATTCTCGTGTGTGTGGGAGCGGCATCGTGGATGGTGATGAGTCTGTGTGAACCCCTCTGGGAACTGAAACGGAGGGTGCAGAACGTCCGGAAGACCAACCAGGATCTGGAGGTCTATTCTCCGGCACGGAATGAGATCGGGGAACTGGCCGAGGAGGTGGATGAACTCCGGTCGCAGTTACTCCGAAGGATCTACGCGGAACAGAAGAACGCGAAGCGGCTGCTTTCTCTCAGTCGCATTTCCTCCTACCTCGATGTGGTCAACGGCGTTCGTCAGGTCTGCAATGCAGCGCTGGAAATTGTCATGCGAGAACTGGGGATGAAAGTGGGAGCGGTATACCTCCTTGATGAGACCGGGGAGAATCTGGACTTGAATGCCCATGAGGGACTTCCGGCGCGCCTCCCGCCGGCCGCGCGAAAATATCCCGCCGCGCTCGGAGTGATCGGGCGCACCGTTCAGTCGGGTCAGGTGCTGTACAGCGACCCGGATGTTGCGGAATCGTGGCTGCGGGAAGTGGCCCCCAATCGAGATGACCTCGCTCAGATAGTGACGATCCCTCTGGGGTCCTCGAGCGGCAATCAGGGGGTAATGGTGTTGGGGGGCGACAAGGCGAGGTTGGCCAGCCATGAAGACATCGAGATGTTGACTGCGATGGGAAGCCAGATTGGCGCAGCGATTGACAATGCGCGGACCCTCCAACACTCGCAACACAATCTCCACCACATTCAGGGGCTCTTGAATATCTCTCAGGAAGTGGCGCGCAGCCTCAACCTCCAGGCTGTTCTGGATATGATCCTCATGCAGGCAAAGCAACTGATTGAAGTTGACACCTGCGCGATTTTCCGTGTGGACAGTCGGAACAAAGAGCTGCGCATCGTCCGTTCCGCCGGTCTGAATCCTGAATACGTTGCCAGTGTGTGCCTCAAGATAGGCGAGGGAACTGCCGGACGCGCGGTGAGCGAGCGTCGCCCCATCACGATCGCTGATGCGGCCATCGACCCGAGTTTTTCGGAGCTGGAGATGCTTGTTCGGCAGGAGGGGTACTACTCGGTGTTGGCGGTTCCCCTGCTGGGGCCGGATCGTGTCTTCGGGGCCATTGAGGTGTATTCACCACAGAGACGCCAGTTCCAGGAAGAGGAAGTGCAGTTGCTTTCCATCTTCGCCAATCAGGTTTCTGTCGCCATCGCCAACGCCGAGTTGCACGAATCCGCCACCAACCGCCTCACCGCCCTCAATGCGCTCTTTGAGACCGTGGGTTTCCTGAGCGCCAGCTCCGACCCCAACGAAATTATGGACATGGTGGTCAACCAGGTATCCAAGCTGTTCCCGTGCAACCTTGCCTATATCATGCTGGAGCACTCCTCCAGTCACGAGCTTGAGGTTGTCGTGTCTCGCGGCTTCTCCGACCGCTGCAAGGAGCAGCACGTGGATCACCACATCATTCCTCTTCGCAAATGCTGGGCGCTGAAGAAAGGCAGCCAGTTCGTGGTTGAGGACGACAAACGGGACTTTGCCTGTCCGGAGATCATCGCGGAGGGCCCGGCCAAGTCCTATGCCTGCGCTCCCTTGAGCGCAGGAGGCAAGACGTTCGGTGTCATGCACATGAGCAGTGACGAGTCCCACCGGTTCGCCGCCGAGGACATCGATCTGTTTACAACCCTCGCGAATCAGGTGGCCATCTCCGTCGAGCGCGCGCAGCTCTTCCAGAGGGTCGAGCAACTGGCGATCACCGACCCTTTGACAGAACTGCACAATTATCGTTATTTTCGAGAACGACTCAGTGAATCGCTGCGCTACGCCAAACGCAACGAGCGGCCTGTTTCCCTGTTGATGATGGACCTGGACCACTTCAAGCAACACAACGACACATTCGGCCATCCGTCGGGCGACGGTGTTCTGCGAAAACTCGCCGACGTGGTCCGGGATTCGCTGCGGGAGGTGGATTTCTCAGCGCGGTACGGAGGCGAAGAATTCACCGTCATTCTGCATGATACGGATAAGGAGGGAGCGACAGCGGTTGCGGAGAAAATCCGCGCAAGCATCGAAAAGATGGCCTTTTTCGGCGACAATAGCAGCCCTGTCGTTCACCGGACGATCAGCATCGGGATCGCTGCGTTTCCGGCCGACGCCTCCTCCGACGAGGCGTTGATTAACGAGGCGGACGCAGCGCTGTACCGCGCCAAGGAACTGGGCCGCAACCGCGTGTGCATCGCGGGAAACGTTGGTGAACTCCGGCCTGTGGCAGTACAGCCGGGCCCGGCCAGTCAAGCCGCCGATGTTGAGAGCCGGATGGATCGCGGCGAATTGTCGCGGTAGGATAGACGCGTTGCGGGTGAAAACACCCCCCCTCATTCGCCCTCGACCTTCACATCTTCCAGCGACCCCAGTCGCCTCAAAGTGGGGAAGCCAAGAGCGGCTGCGCAGACCACCAGCATTGTTCCCGCACCGCCAACGACAACGGATCCCACCGGCCCCCACCACGCCGCGGTGACCCCGGACTCAAAGCCTCCGATCTCATTGGACACACCGATAAAAATGGTGTTGACCGCAGACACCCGCCCCCGCATGTGATCCGGTGTCAGGAGTTGCACCAGCGTGTGCCGCACCACCACGCTGATATTGTCGAGAGTGCCGGTCAGGAAGAGCATGGCAAAGGAAAGCCGGAAGGAACGCGACAGTCCGAATACGATCGTCGCCACTCCAAAGCCTGCCACCGCCATGAGCAGCGCCCCGATCGCCGGCGCGGCGCGCAGCCAGCCGAAGCCGGTGGCGCCGACGTGCAGGATGTCGCTGGCATAGATGGGCAAAAGGTACACTGCGCCTCCGAGCAATACCGCGAACATATCGAGAGAGATCGTGGCGAGAATGGTCTTCGTCTCCCAGACGTAGCGGAGCCCCTCAATGACGCTGGCGAGGCTGGGTGGCTTGCGTTCGCTGGCCGGTTGGTTCAGTCGTATTCTGACAACGCACAGAAAGAAGACGAGCGTCAGGACAGCGTCCACGAGATAGGCCAGCGGCGCACTGAAGGCAACAATGACGCCCCCCACAGCCGGGCCGGCCATGGCGGCCACCTGGAACATGCTGCTGCTCCAAGTTGTGGCATTGCTGAAGATTTCTGCGGGAACGATCTGGGGCAGCAGCGCTTGACGCGCCGGGCGACCGATGGTGGCCCCAACGCTCCCCAGGAAGAGAAGCAGGTACATCCAGTGCACGGATCCGTGCAGGTAGGACGATATGGCAAGTCCCAGTGAACGCATTGCCGACACAGCGAGACCGATGAGAATGATCTTCCGTCGGTCAAAAGAGTCGGCCCACTGGCCGGCCGGCAGTGCAAGGAGCAACAGAGGGATAGCCTGAATGGCCCCGACATATCCGAGGGAAAGCGCCTTTCCTGTGCGCTGGTAGATCTCCCAGCCAACTGCAACGCTCTGAATCTGCTGGCCCATGACTCCCAGCAGCCATCCGAAAAAGTGGAACCGGACTTGGGGGATCCGCAAAGGGGCGTAGGGGTCGTGGCATTGCTTCACCTCGTCAACTCACATTTCTCGAGGTCGAGGCGCAGTCTCGCCTTGCTGGTTCCGGTATTAATGTGGTCCCACGGGAACTGAAAGTCGGCAGGCCTGCCGCCGTGAATCACCGTGTCCCAGTCGATGCCGCAGTCGTTTGCCGCCTGCCTCCAATAGCGGAAGAAACCACCCAACTCAAAGGCGCGGCCAATGACGCGTCCGATGGAGGCCTCGCCGATCGACAGCATCGTTTGCACCTGACCCCAGCGAACGCCGGTAACTCTGACCTCGACACGTTTCTCCCCGCTGAACATGTCGCGGATGGCGCTGGACTTCTTCTGCAGTGACCCCGGTCGATCCATCCCCGCCCACTGCATCGGTGTCCAGGGCTTTGGGATGAAGGGATTGACGGTGACGGCGATCCGGTCGACGTTTCGAGCTTCCTTCAGGATTGCTCCGATGAACGGGCCGAAAGCATCAATGTCTTCCTGGCTTTCTCCCGGCAGGCCAATCATAAAATAGAGTTTGATGTGCCGAAACCCCCTATGAGCGGCGCGTGCAACAGACTCGATGATCTGTTCGTTCGGGATGCTCTTGGAGACCACGGAGCGCAGGCGATCGGTGGCGGCTTCCGGGGCAATCGTGATGCTGCGCTGCCCGCCCCCCCAGATGGCGTCCAGAAACTCCTCGCTCAAACGGTCGGAACGAAGAGAGGGGAGTTGCACCCCGAATCCCTCATCCGCAAGTTGCGTCACCAGCCTGGTGATGTCGCGATAGTCGGAGACCGACGCTCCGACCAGTCCCACTCTATCCGTGGCGCACCGGTGCAGCCTCGCCACCTCAAGAACGCGCTCGGACGTTGCCATCTTCAGCGGACGCGTGGAGTAGGGGATCGCGCAGAAACGGCACCGCCGGAAGCAACCGCGCGCAATCTCGACGAGATGCACGTTGGCAAATTCTGTATCTGGAGTAAATACCTGCGTATCCGCCGGATGAGCGTTGATGTCCTCAACCGATTGCCGGCGCACCGGATGCCCGTATCCTGTAACGGAAGGGACGTACAATCCCTCAATCTTGCTCAGCGATTCCAGCAATTCCAGCCGCGTTGCTCGGGGGTTTCCTCCACTGGGGTAGTACAAGGGGTGCAATGTCTCGAGGATTGCGGGGATGAGCGGCTCTCCATCACCAATGGCAAAGACATCAATGAACTCGGTCATTGGTTCCGGATTGTAGGAAGCGCACGGCCCGCCGGCGATAACGATCGGGTGGAGGTCTTCCCGATCGGCGACGTGCAGAGGAATGTGTGACAACTGCAGAATGCGCAGGACGCGGATGTAATCCTCTTCGAAACTCAGTGAGAAGCCAACCATGTGGAAATCACGGATGAGCTTTTGTGATTCAAGCGAGAACAGCGGGGTGTTGTTGCTGTTAAGTTCGTCGAGGTCTGCTGCATCCGGTAGGAAGACGCGTTCGCAGACCGCGAATGGATGCGCGTTCACGTGGTGATAAACGGCATGCAGCCCGAGGTTGGACATGCCCACGAAATAGGTGTTGGGGAACGAAACCGCGAAATGGACGCGCCCCTCAGGCGACTTCAGTTCCGGTCGACGTTCGTGCGAGAGGCGTTCCTGAGTCCTTCTGATCAGCCGATATGACATAAGCGTGTGTGTAGCAAAATTCAGTGAGGCGTGAGACAGACAATCCCGTCTGCCGATGTTGAGCGGACAGGATTGCCTGCATCACACCGCCATTGGTACCGTGGCAATGTGCAGTTCGTCCAGTGCTTTCCGATCTACGGGGGTCGGTGCGCCGCTAAGGGGGCATGTGAAGGTGGCCGTCTTGGGGAAGGCGATGACATCGCGAATCGAGTCGCTTCTTGCCATGATCGCTATAATGCGATCGAGTCCGCAGGCGATACCGCCGTGCGGGGGGGCGCCGTACTCAAAAGCCTCCAACAGGAAGCCGAAACGTTCCTTCGCGTGATCAAAGTCCAGACCGATGGCGCCGAACACCAACTCCTGCAGGTCGCGGCGGTGGGTGCGGATACTTCCGCCCCCAATTTCATATCCGTTCAGAACAAGGTCGTACAGGGTCGCCCGTACTTTGCCCCAGGGATGGTCTCGGTGTCCGGGTTCCGTATCTGTGTTGTAGCCATCCTTGAGCAACTGGATGTCATCCGGGTTGGGCGCGCAAAACGGGTGGTGCATGGGATCGTAGCGATGTTCCTTGTCGTTCCATCCAAAGAGCGGGAAGTCCACGACCCAGTGGAAGTCCCACGCTCCATCCGGAATCATCTCCAACCGCTTGCCCATCTCCAAACGGATTCGTCCCAGCGACTCGGCAACCACCTCGGGCGTGTCAGCGACCGCCAGAACAAGATCGCCTGTCTGCGCACCGACGCGCTCAAAGATGCCTTGCATCTGTTCTTTCGTCAGGAACTTCGCCACTTGCGACTTGATCTCCGACTCTCCGAGCGCCCACGAAGCAATCCCCTTGGCCCCGAACTGCTTGGAGAGACCAATCAAGTCATCAATGTCTTTCCGCGTGTAACTTGCGCATCCGGGAGCGTTCAGGGCCTTGACCTGTCCACCCGAGGCGACAGCGTTCTGGAAAACCTTGAAGCCTGAATTCTGAACGATGTCGCTGACATCGACCAGCTCCATTGCGAAGCGGGTGTCAGGCTTGTCCGAGCCCCATCGCGCCCTCGCCTCCGCATAGGTATATCGCGGAAACGGCAGGGGAACGTCAACACCAAGCGACTGCTTCATTATCTGCGCGCACATGCGCTCGGTCGTATCAAGGATGTCGTCCTGATCGACAAACGACATCTCCACGTCAATCTGCGTGAACTCCGGTTGCCGATCCGCGCGGCTGTCCTCATCCCGGAAGCAACGCGCAATCTGGAAGTATTTCTCCACGCCGGCTACCATGAGCAATTGCTTGCAGAGCTGCGGTGATTGCGGAAGGACGAAGAAGCTCTCCGGCACCAACCGCGATGGAACTACAAACTCCCGGGCGCCTTCCGGGGTGCTCTTCCACAACATGGGGGTTTCGACTTCGTAGAAGCCCTCCGCGTAGAAGAACTCCCGGACGGATTTGGTTACCTCATGACGCAGCTTCAGGTTGTTTGCCATGCGCGGGCGCCGCAAATCGAGGTAGCGATACCGCAACCGCGTCAGCTCCTCCGGTTCAGCATCATCCACGCCAAACGGCGGGGTCTTGGCGGCGTTCAGAACCTCGATCCGCTGCCCAACCACCTCAACGAGCCCGGTATCCAGCTTCAGGTTCTCGGTGCCTTCCGGTCGACGCCGGACGGGGCCGCGCACCGCCAGCACCCATTCGTTCCTCGCTTCCTGCGCGATCGTGTGCGCGTCCGGCTGAATCTCTGGGTTGAAGACGCACTGAACGATCCCCGACCGGTCGCGCAGGTCGATGAAAATCACGCCACCGTGATCCCGTGTGCTCTGCACCCAACCGTTCACGACAACTTCTTCGTCGATGTTCTCAGCCTGCAGCTCCCCGCAATGATGTGTGCGTTTCAACTCAACAACTCCTTCAACAGCCTACCAGACGGTTTCCACTTTGCCCCAAGCCACAATCTCTTCGTCCCGGGTAACGAGCCGCACATCTTCTTCCGACTCCCCAACGTAAGAAAGCGCCGTCGAGCAAATGATGGCATCATGAATGTCGAGTTCATCGGGCATGAGTCGCGCGGAGGAATCGTTGAGATCTTCCAGACAGCAGCGCGAGTCCATCTCCAAGGATTCGGCAATGTAGTCGAAAGCAGGGACGATTCGTCTTCGTGATGAGAGGTACTTCAACTCGGCCAGCACGATGGTCGGGATAACTAACGTTGAATCCGGTGAATCCAGCACTTGTTCCGCCACCGACCCCAATCTCGCATCTCGGGCAAAGTACCAGACCAATGCATGTGTGTCCACGACGTAAATCATTGCGAGGAGTCCTTCACTCTGACCTCCGCGTCCCGAATCTCTTCGAGCGTCAGATCAACTCCTCGCCAAATTCCTTTGAGGGAGCGAAGCCCACGGTCTGCCGGTGCAGCAGGTATCCCGGCGTCGCGAACGTGCGATCTCAACAACCTGATTTCTCGCTCCAATCTCTCGAGCCTCGTCGAAAGTACGGCTGCGTCCACTTCTCCACCTCCAAACAGGATGCCTCATTCCACAAGCGATCCCACCAGCGACTCCATGCGAACTGACGCCTGCTCACTCGTCGCCAGATCCTTCACCGTGGCCGCGTTGTGGGCGACTTCGTCTTCACCGATGATAACTGCATACCTCGCCCCGCAACGGTTGGCTTCCTTCATCTGCGCCTTCATACTCCGGCCGGCGTAGTCGGTGTCTGCCGCGAGACCTACAGCGCGGAGGTCGGCCAGCAGCTTCAGCCCGGCCTTGCGGGCAGCGTCACCGAGCGTGATAACGAACGCGGTGATCGGTTCCGGCGCGACGGGTTGGCTCTGCTCTGCTTCCATCGCGAGGAGCACCCGCTCGACGCCGCTGCCGAAGCCAACGCCTGGTGTGGGGCTGCCTCCGCACTCCTCCACCAGTCCATCGTATCTTCCGCCCGAGAGCACCGCGCTCTGGGCGCCGAGACCGCCGTGCAAAAACTCAAAAGCTGTCTTCGTGTAGTAATCCAGTCCGCGGACGAGGCGGTCGTCCAGAACGCACTCAATTCCGTACAGGTCGAGAACCTCCCGGCACCCCGTCAAGTGATCGCTGCACTCACCGCATAGAGAGTCGTGCATGGGCGGAGCGTCGGCGGTGGCTGCCCTGCACACATCCACCTTGCAGTCGAGAATCCGCAGCGGGTTTGCCTCGTACCGTCGTTGGCAGTTTCCGCACATCTCGCTCAGGTGTGGTTTGACATACCTCCGCAACACTTGGAGGTAGGCGGGGCGGCAGGCCGGACAACCTACGCTGTTGATATGAATCTCCTCGCCACGGATGTCCAGTGAGCGCAGGTATCTGACTCCCAGTTGGATGACTTCCGCGTCCGCCGCAGGGTCGATGGAGCCAAACAGTTCGATGCCGCACTGGTGATGTTCCCGCAGCCGGCCCGACTGCGGGCGTTCATAGCGGAATATCGGTCCGGTGTAGAATACCTTTGTCACTGGCCCCTGGGCGTGGAGTGAGTTCTCCAGAAAAGCGCGCACCGCGGGAGCAGTGCCTTCCGGCCGCAACGTCAGGGAATCCCCCCCAGGGTCATTGAAGGAGTACATCTGCTTGTCGACGACAATCTCTGAACCTTCCCCGATGCCGCGCAGAAAGAGCTGCGTGTCCTCGAAAGTGGGCGTGCGTATTTCGGCATATCCGAAGCGCCGGCACACCTCCCGAAAGGTCTCCTCGACAAATCGCCACCGAAAAGAATCCCCGGGCAGAACGTCATGCGTTCCCCGGGGAGCCTGAAATCTCATCAAATTGCTCCGCTCTAACTGTCTTCAACGCCTGTCATTCTACCCAAGATCGCCGGGACAGTCAATTTGCAGATGGCGGACGAAGGCGCAGTGGCTCGAGGAGACTGCACTGCGCAGGTCAGCAACCTGTGAGAATGCATCGTGGGGATGAAGTGGCCGAGGAGTAACCCGCACGGCAGTCGCGTGAGGATTGATACAATGTTCAGGCGTAAACGAGTCGGCGCCCTTTCGGATCAGGGATCGGGTCGCCGAATTCCCTCGCTGCGTCCAGCCAGAGCTGCATCGCCTCTTTCGCGTTCGAGAGGGCGTCATCCGGTGACAGGCCGTGGGCCATGCAGCCGGGCAACTCAGGCACTTCAGCGATAAAGACCTGATATTGTTCACTCCAGTAGATAATGATCGCGTATCTGTGCATCACTCGTCACCTGCCAAACGGTACTCTGATATGATTCGGAGGACTTGTCGAACCTGGTAAGGTTTAGTATTGCTGCCTTCACGCTGCAGACGGTAATACCAAGAGTTTCCCAAAGCTGAAAATCCCAGCAGTTTTTGGACGACTGAGCAGTGGGAGAGAACTTCTGCGCCTTGAGCATTGGCGCCAGATTTGCTTTTCCCTCGTAGATTTGTTATCTACAGGAGGGGTTGTCGGTTTCCAACCTCTTCAAGATATACTCGCTTAAGTTGACAACCGCCCCTTGTGGTTTCTGGTAGGGGCCATCTCCGATATGCCCACCACAGGACGAATTTCATGCGAATGTGGGCACGTCGGAGATGCCGACACGTCGAGTACCGCGTGGCGAGTATCCCGACCATGTCGGGACATTCCGATCCCTCGGAACCGCCCCGACGAGAGACTCATCTTTCCTGTACGATAGTGCACATAAGTTTGCGGACGTAAGTTGGCGAACGAGGTTAGCGTGCCACCAGGTGAATAGTTACGGTAGTGGACACCGTCCCGCAACCTAACAGATTGGTATCACGTGACATGGGCACAACCTCCAGCCGTGGATGTTTCGTCCGGCCAGTCCGAAGGACTGACACAACATAGCCTGGGGGCAACGCCCCAGTACAAAGGCGCCAAGCAGGATGGTCCGCCCTGAAGGGGCAAGACAAATACCTTCACGACGGACGGGGGCGCAGCTCGATTATTGTATTGCCCCTTCAGGGCGTAAGGGAAGGCGGGCGTTTCCTTGTTCCAGGGGCGTTGCCCCTGGCTATGTTGTTTTGCCCCTTCGGGGCACAGGTAGTGGGTAATTATTCACCTACTCTCCCTACAAGGTGCTTTGTTTCCTTTCGGACTCACAGAGTCCGATGCATCCTGTTAATCCTGTTAAAATGGTGTACCTGAGTAGTTACGGGTAGAGGTTTCGGGTCGGTGTGCCGTCCTGACAGAGGGACGGTGGGGAAAGATTCAGCTTGCACACAACGGCACAGGAGCACGTGCCGCGCTCCGGGCTTTGGATCAGTTTGCTGCATGACGCGCTGAAAGGAGTTCGCCGTCTGTTCCTTATGACTGGATCTTAACTTGATACGGCAGAGGGACATAAAAAAAGCCTCGCATGCCCCTGAAGGTACCGATTTTACAGAATGTTTGGGAAACTTTTGTCACTAATCACATCTCATTTGATCGCGAAAGGATTTCACCGTGTCAAACTTCGAAGCCATACGGCAGCAAATGTTCGAGACCATTGCGGAGGAGAGCCAGAAGCAGATAGACTCGGAGATTGGTCTCATCCGACCTTCAGGGCACACGCTCTCGTTCGGCGCACATTCCCAAGCCTCCGGCAGCGACGTCCGCAGCAGCGCGGAATTCGCCGTCGCTCTGGCCATGACGAGGCACGACGACCTCGCATGGAAGGCCTTGGGCGCCGTGCTCGACCATCAGGACATCAACCCGCGCAGTTTCACCTACGGGAATTTCTTCTGGCACTCGCACTGGAAGACCGCGTGGGACCCCAACGCGGTTTCATTCATTGCGCCATGTCTCTGCTATGTCCTGAGGCACCGCGGCGACTCAATGCCAGACGCGCTGAAGAGCGGACTGCGGGAAGGGCTGTCACTGGCCATCGAAGGACTCAACGCCCACCGCGCTACTTGGGAATACACCAACATCGCGCTGCTCAACATGGCGAGCAAGCTGCTCATCGGCGACGTGCTGGACGACCCGCGTGCGCGCGACCTGTCCTACTGGGACTGGGAGGAGTGGCGCAACCACTCAGCGCGCCTCGGCGCCATCACCGAATACAACTCTGTCTGCTACACCTACGTTCAGATTCACGCCCTCGCCATGATGCTGACCTGCAACTCTGCAAGTGAGCAACTGCTCCGCGAGGTGCGCGAGGCGATGCGACATCTCATCACCGCTGCCGTCTTCGACTACCATCCGGCCATCGGCCGAATCACCGGTCCGCAATCGCGAGCGTATGAGGGAGACCGGCGTCTGCGAGGTCACTCGGCGATGGACTGGGTCATGCACCTTACGGCCAGCGCGCCGGAGCCGCAGAGGAGACAACCGTTGTGGCTGGGCGTCCCCATCGGCCCGGAAGACGTCCTGCCGGAGGCGGCAGACCTGTCTTTACCGCGCACAACGCTCGCCTCGACTCAGGATTTCTCACGCACCAACTACCTCGCCCCCGACTTCGCCTTGGGCAGCATTTCAAGGGGAGGAGTTCGTTTTGGTCACGGCGTCCCCTTCTTCCTAACGTACAAGTCCGCCTCCTCCCGATGCACCATTCCCATTCAGACGACGCGCCCGCCCGCCGGCCACTTTTCCTGCCAGCGAGGCGGAACGCTTCTAACGGGATGCACGTGGCTCATCGACCCGAACAGCGACCACGACAACCTATCCCCCGCCTGGTGGAAGGGACGCTTCACAGGGCTCAACACCGGAAGACCGCATGAGCTGGTGCGGGATCAGCAGTTCGCACCCGAGTTCGTAGCGGAACTGGGGATCGCGGAGGAGATCCGACTGTTTGATGGTGACGGTAAAGCAATTTCTGACATCGACCGGCAAAACCTGAGAGGCACCGTCATATTGGAGACGGAGAGCGTACGCGTGGGACTTCGTTTCTTCACCACCGACGGAAGCGATGCCCGTCTCGTGCTATCACAGGACGCCGACGGTGAGATGGCGCTAACTGCTCGGGGGACGCGAGAGGGTGTTGAGGTCAACCCTCTTGAGACGGCCCTCTTTCTGGGATTCCTGCTGCACGTCAGTCCCCGTACTTCCGGGGTGGAGGTCGCCACCCTCGCCCAGGGGGTGTCCGCGCTGGACATCAGCGTTGAGCAGAGTCACCGCCGCGGATGGAAGGTCTCGGCGTCTCTCGATGGAATCGACTTGAAGGTGAACGCCCCCGCGCATACCGGCTACTTCTACTCCGCACACGGCGCTGGCGTTACGCCGAATCAGTGGGCAGTGTCGCTGGAGGAGTGAAGTTCCAGTCGTTCATTTGATATGATATGCAAGGCGTCGCGGTGTTGTTCCACATCGAGGGAGGCATGTGCTATCATACTGACGTTGGTAAATGTCATGAATACGTGTCGTGAGGGGTCACCTCCCGACGCGCGGGACCACGGAAGAACGATGTCAATACACGATGCTTCTCTCCCCGGAATACCGGTCAACACACTGAAGAAGTCACTGCGGAAGCACGGTGTCAACCTGTGCTAACTTTTTGGGTCGACTGTTGAGGGTTGCACAGACCCGAACAGTGACGTAGATATCGGCTTGGCATTCCAGGAATCTCTTCCGCGCCATGCCCTCTCAGACGTGTGGCTTGAATTGCACGACGAATTGGAGCCACTGTTCTTGCCGCGGCGATTGGACCTGGTCTTCCTCGACCATGCCCCGCCCGTGCTCCAGTGGGAAGCGGTCAACGGCGAGATCCTTTTCAAGTCCGATGACCTCTGCAGGGCCAACTTTGAGGAACAGGTCATGCGTACCTGGATGCACCTGCGCCGGTGGTACGACCGACAATTCGAGGAGGCCGAGGAGTCAATCCATGGAAGACGCTCCTGAAATCAACACCCGATTGGTGCGTAGTCAGGTTGCACACGTGCGCCGGTCGCTGCGCCGACTGCGGCAACTGAGCCACTTGCCGGTTGACGACTTCGTCAGCAATCCGGACAATTTCGCGATCTCTGAACACCACTTCCGTCGTTCGCTGGAAGCCCTGTTCGACGCCGGACGACACATCATCGCACGCTCAGGATTCGGCGTTGCTTACGAGTACGCAAATGTCCCACGACTGCTGGCAGAGGGGGGTGTTCTTTCCGACGCCACTTCAGCGGAAGTTAGAACCCTCGCAAAGCTGCGAGAACCGCCTTGTGCACTTCTCTGGCAGGTAACCCCGGAAGAGATGCACGGCATCCTCAACGAGCGACTGACCTGCATCGAGTCCTGTTGCGTTGAACTACTGACATGGATGAAGTGTGGACAAAACACGGATACGCTTCCAGAAGGAACGGGGCGATGAATGACCGCGCGCTCAAGGCGCGTCGCGTAATTGCGGGGGGGGGGCAATACTGGTGTGCGGTCATCGGCGTGATACTGGCAACTGCCGTGCTCGCAAACTGGCAATTCGTCAACTCCTGCGACCGATCGACTGTCCTGGCAATGAACGACGTGGACTCGATTCTGCAGGGACATCGAGACACTCCCAATCTTCTCGCCGACGGCCTGAGGTGGTGGCACTACACCCTCTCGCCGTGGTTTGTCTTCAGTGCGTATTGGGCAGTGGTGGCAAAGGTTGTGTGGCTGAATACGAAGCGTATAACAAGTTGGATGGGCGCCAATGGAAGCGCTTGACTCGACGAGGTGAACGCGCACCGCTAAAGGTAGAAAACGCGCCCAGCATCATGGGGCTTTCGTAGGGGCGGTCTCCGACGCGCCCACATTCGCGTGAAGTTCGTCCCGTGGTGGGCATATCGGAGATGGCCCCTACCAAAAACCACAAGGGGCGGTTGTCAACGGGTGCATCCCGGAATTACGGAGATTGCCGTAGGATTAACGGTGGGATTTCAGCCTTAACGAGTATACCTCACCCCGCCTCAGTACTCACAAGGTTGCACAACCTTCTTCTCTTTCATTGATGGTGGATCAAGGGGTACGTACCCAGCTTGACACCTCCCACGAGCGGTGCTACATTTGCGGGGTCAACCGGTGACGTGGCGGAGAGGGTGTGCGCCTTCCGGCGGTTGGTGACGAGCCGTTTGTTTCGTGTTGAGACGGAGGCTGCCATGCCGAGTCGTGCGTCGTACGCCGTGAGGTTTACCCGTTTGATTCTTTTTGTGGGTGTCGTCCTTCTCCGGATCCTCACCTTGTCTTCCGTTGTCCCCAAAGGGCGGCAGACATCGGTCACGGGACTCTCCGGGTCGGTGAAACTCCCGGACAAAACGCGGTGGTCGCCCACGCAACGGAAGGTGTCAAGCACACTCATGACGTTGCTAAAACTTATTGCCGCATGTGGCGCTGACCGACAGGCTGTGTTGCGCAGCCATCCTGAAGAACTCGCCAACAGCTTCCAGCGGGACGAGCAAGGGCTCCACTATCCGTGCCTATCCGGACGGATCACACTCACGACATTCCACACTCCGCACTCCGAAATCCGCATTTTCAAGGGAATCGCCCATGACCGCTCGGTCACCACGGAAGATGAAAACGGAAGAGAGTTCTTTTTAACCGCGAAGCCGCCCAGGCCGCAAAGAGTCTTTGCGTTCTTTGCGTCTTGGCGGTTTATTTCCGGAGGAGAGGAGTGAGGTGCACAATGACGCGACAATCAATCCTTTTTCCGATCCCCGCCTCACTGCTTCTCGTGGACGCGGCCGCGTCCGCTGAGCTCCCGGAACTTGAGGTGGTGCGAGCGCTAATGCAAGATTCCTTCAAGGTACGCATCGAGCACACGGAACAGACCACCCCGGCGGCAGAGAACAAGCCTTCGTTGAAGCGTGATCTATGGTCGTTCCAGTGCGGGTTGGTGACCCGCACCATAGGTTACGCCCGATACCTCAACCAGCCGCCGGACTTCACCGGATCGTTCCCTTCGCTCGCGAACTCCGATATGGGCATTGGCTTCGATCCGGGAGCCTGGGGGGGCTGGTATCGCGGGAACACTCTGCGCGTAATGCTGAACGGGCGCGATGTCTTTGCGGCGCAACCCGCCAGCCAGACCGAGATGAGAGAAGGGACGGAAGGACGCCTGCGGTTTGTCTGGGAACTGCCTGAGAAGGGCCGCTTGGCGCTGAGCTTCGTCGTTCCTGCGGAGGGTGAACCGGTGTTCGCGCAGATACACCTCGCGCCGGGGGGGATGAAGGTCGAGTCGCTGGAGGTCCGGCTGACCGGCTACCCGGGGGGTTTCGGGCCCACCTACGGTTTGCCTTCACACCGATGGGTGAAAACGGCGCATGACGAAGGCGGTGTGCCGAAAGATTTCGCGTCGAAGGAGTTCCCCAAGGTTGCCCTCCACAAGGATGACGCGTGGGTGTTCTATGCCGACCAAGAAACGAACAAGGAATCCCTCGGGCTCGTTCTCTTGCCCGGTAAGTTGAGCGTTGGAGCAATCGCATTGAGCAACTACGGCGTCGGGACCGCGATGAGCTACCCTCGAGATCATCGCGAGATTCGGCTTGCCTTCCATGCCTATGATGTTCCCAACGAAAGCGCGCAGCGGATGCTGCTGGAGTCCGTGGAAGACGATCTGAAGTCCCTGACGGAACTGGTGTTCTGGGGGGGGAAGTGAGGAGGATGACTTGGGCACATTGAGGTCTGCAACTCGGGTTGGGGTGTAAGTCAGATTTGTGACGCGTGATGGTAATCAGCCCCCTGGGGTCGGCCAGGCATGAACTCACTCAGGACCGACCAACCGCGAACTCCGTTACACAATCACTGTCGGTTTCCAGATTGTAGGCGCCTATGGTTCCGGCTGGGCTGGATAGGGATGATCATCACAAATCTTACTTACACCCCTCGGGTTGCCTTTTGTGGCAGGATGTCGTACAGTGTTGGCAGAGAGTGGAAGTAACGAGCGAGGCGTAGAACCATGAAGGCCACCATCACGGCGGAAGACCTATTCATTCCTCGACAGGAACTGGTGGGATTTGGTGAGATCGTTCTTGAGAAGCGTGGACAACAATTCGTCATCCGCCCCAAGAACAATGGTTGACGCGACGCGTGGCATCGTTGAGGCGCAGCCGGACGCCACGGATACGCTGATCCAAGAGATTAAGTTGGGCGGGATGTGGAACGAGCATGGCTCAACCGTTGAGTGACTACCACATCAACACACCCATCTTTGTGGATGCTAATATCTTTGCGTACCACCACTCTGGTCATCCCCGTTTTGGTGAGGCAAGCACCAATTTCCTGAGATGCGTCGCGAACGGAGAGTTGCGCGCCGTCACCTCCAACGTGGTGCAAGAGAAAGTGATCTACTTCCTCCTAATGCAGCGTGGCGAGAGCCTCCTTAACACCCGCGACCGCTCCCTGATCCATTCTCGAATTGTCTCCATTCCCGACTTCTCCGCACGGTGTTGGAAGGCGGTCGGGCAATTCCTCAACCTGCTGGACAGCCTGCAGTCGGAGACACTGTCTCTGTGCAATATCGATTCATCTCATGCTTGTCAAATTGTGGAGATGGGCACCCAGTACCGGTTGATGTTGAGAGACGCTGCTCACGTCGTGGCTTGCAGGCTCATGAACTTGTCACACATCGCCAGCAACGACGCCGACTTTGACCGCGTGGGCTTCCTCGCACGGTGGCAACCATAGACCGCCATTACTTCGTGCAATCCAAAATTTCCCGGGAGGAGCGATTCAAATGGGGACGAGCGTACGGTTCTGGGCAGCGATGGTTCTGCTTTTCGCGGGGCACTCCGTCAACGCCGACCACCCGCTGGGGCTGGATAAGAACCACCCGTATGGAAGGCTGACCATCGATTACGTGACACCGCACGTTGCCTGGGCGAATCCCTACTCCCGGGGGAAACTGCGAGCGCTTGTCATTGCTCCCACGTGGAGCCAGCGTGAAACGGTGGAGCTGGCGCAACGGTTATCCCTTGATTTCACTCCATGGATGAGCGCATCGTTTCACCAGTTCGCCTTTTCGCCGCAATCCGATCCTGCCGCGGCGTTCTTCCTCGTCCCACCGGAAGTGGTGCAGCGCGCGGGTGTGCAGGCGCTCAAGAAGGAATACGACGTCGTTCTCATAGGCAAGGTGCTCTGGTCTGCTATTCCGGCAAAGCAGCGGTTCGAGATTCTGCGCAAGGTTGCGGGCGGCGCGGGACTGGTCTACGTTAATCCCCCCGCCGACGACAAGGAACTGGACCTTGTATTCCGCCGCCGCGCCACACCCGACAACGAGGCTTCCATCACGGCAAACCTGCCCCTCGCCTCGCTCCCGCGATTCCGAGAGATCGACCGCTCTCGTCTCGTGCGATGTCATCTCTTTGGCGAGGGTCGCGTGGTTGTGCTCGATTACCAGGAACCGCCCATCCCAGCGGATCAACGGTCCAGCACTGCCTGGCCTTGCCTGACTCCGCAATGGGATCTCAGCGACAACAAAGAGAGATTCCAGCCACTGGCAAGCATTCCCGAGGCGGAATTTGTTCCGTACGAATACTACCAGGCGCTGGTCGCGCGAGCGGTTCTTTGGGCGGGGAAGAAGGAACCGGAGACAGCGCTGAAACCCATTTCCCTCGACGAGAAGCTGTCCTGGCCCGTTGCCGGAAAGGCTGCGACCATTGATACCGTCAAGTCACCGGCGGGGGCCACCGTTCGCGCGTGCGTACGGTCGCGGACGGACGGCAGCACGACCCCGCTCCGCGCCACCGACGCCAAAGCGTCTGTCCAGCTTGTTCTGCCAGACCTGATGGCCGGTGATTACTTTCTGGACGTGTGGCTCCTGACCGCAGGAGGGAAGAGCATCATCATCTGGGGAAGTAGCGCTTTTTCAGTGACTGCTGACGGCGGTATCGGATCGATCACTTTGGAGCGGAACGCGTACAACCCCGGGGACAGTATTGGCGGAGCCGTTGGACTATCACGTCCACTGCTCGCCAACGAGAGAGTGTCGCTTGGTCTCTACGACAATTTCGGGCGGCTGATTGAGTCAACGAATCTGAAGGTGAGCGGCAACAGCGGAAGCTTCCGCTTGGGTCAGACACGACCAATGACTATTCTGCACCGGGTCGAGGCAACGATCAGCCGAGACGGAAAGGCGATAAGCTCGACTCACCTCGATTTCCCGATCCGGGCGCGACGGGGTTGGGACGACTTCAACGACATCGTGTGGAGTTCCGGCGAGAACAACTTCCTCACTCACCTCATGCTCCGCAAGCTCGCGGGTGAAGATGAGACCACTGCCATCGACATCGGCTGGCGCGGAAACACCTGTGCGCGGAACATCGCTCTCGCCAATCTGGCCGCCGTACCCTACACCGCGCGTTACGGTTGCTTGGGCGCGGGGCCGGATCACATTGTGCCGGAAAATTCGGACAATGCTTACGGCTGCATGAGCAGTCCGGTGACGCTGGCCAACCTCGACAGATGGGGCGATGTGCAGAGCGACATCTACGGACCCTACGGCCCGCTCGCGTGGACGCACGGCGACGAAACCAACTATGCCTACGACAACCCCAACCTCTGCTGGTCGAAGACGTGTCTCGCTGCGTTCCGCGAACGCCTGAAGTCTGTCTACCCCAGTCTGCGGGCTCTGAACCAGGAATGGAAGACCGGCTTCGCAAATTGGGACGCCGTGACGCCCATCACGTTTGCGGAAGCGAAGGAAAGCAAGGTCTACGCGCGGTGGGTCGAGCATCGGCTGTCGTGCAACCACGTCTTCGCGCAATTCTACCACCGAAGCGGTGAGGCTTTGTCGAAGCACGATCCCGACGCGCGCGCCGGATTTGATGGTGGTGTTGGGCTAACTCGACCCAACAGCGGGGGCGACTGGTGGACGCTGAGCCGAGAGATTTCAATCCTACACTCTTACATCGGCAACTCAGACCAAATGGAGATATCTCGATCGTTTGCCCATCCCAAGCAGGTGCGCGGCATGTGGTACGGCACCTATGGCCTCACCTGGCAAATCGGGCCCAACACACCCACCTACTGCCATTTCTTCCCGTGGTACAGTCTGTTCCATCAGATGAATACGACGTGGTTCTGGACCATGGGCAGCCCGGGTCCCCTCAGCGGATACGCGCCCGACTTGATGTCGCTCCCCTTCTTCGAGTCACGCACTGACGCGCTGAAGCAAATCCGGTCCGGCATTGGTAAACTGCTGCTCGCCTCTGTTCGGGACAACGACCGCATCGCCATTCACCATTCTGAAGTGTCCCGCATTGCGGACAGCCTCTTCGCCGCCAAGGAGAGCGACTGGAGTTCCGCCTACGCTGCCGCGGTGGCCGACTTCAACAAGGCGCTGGAAGACAGCGGTCTCCAATATAAATACCTCTCCACAGACGAGGTCGAGGACGGCGCGCTTATCAGGTCCGGCTACCGGGTGTTCATCATGCCCCACAGCCGCGCAGTCTCGGATGCGGAGGCGCAGGAAATCCGGCAGTTTGCGCAACAGGGGGGCGTGGTTATCGCTGACGTGTTAGCGGGCGTGTTGAACGGGCATGGTTCGCCGCAGGGCAGAAGCCTCCTCGCGGACATCTTCCCTTCGGATACAGCAGGAACGACGACCACGGTGGGAGAGGGCGAATCCATTCTCATCGGCGACCTCCTCAAGGGATACGCAAGGGCGCATACGGACATGTTTGGCTGGAAGCGCCTGCCCCTTGAGAAGAGTCGGGAACTGGCGACACTTCTTCGCGATCACGCGAAAATCATCCCGCCGATCACCATCGCCCCGCTGAAAGGCGATGCAATTCCTCCAACGGAGATCGCACAGTTCCACTGTGGCGCGGTCACCTTCGCGTCCCTGCTGAGAGAGTACTTTCTCTACGACAACGCCGAGTACCCGGTGCGGGTTCTGTTTCCCAAACCCACTCATATCTATGATGTTCTCTCGGGGAAATACCTCGGCAAGACCGATCGTGTAGACACGTCCGTCTCCTACCGGGCCAAGCTTTACGCACTGTCGCCGTACAAGGTCACCGGGATGGAGCTTACTGCCCCGACCACGGCCGCGGCAGGGAACCCCGTAGCCGTTCAGATTTCCGTGAAGGCCGACGCCGGCGTAAAGCCTTCTCGTCACGGTCTCCGGCTTGAAGTGTCGGGTCCCGATGAACACGTGATTCCCTGGTACTCCCAGAACCTGCTGGGGGACGAGGGCAGGGCCAACGCCAACATCCCACTCGCTTTCAATGACCCACCCGGCGACTACACGGTGTCGGTGCGAGACGTCATGAGCGGAGTGACCGCCCAACGGAAGTTCGGGCTGAAATAGGAGGTGAGCCTTGCGCAGAGGTAAAGCGATCATCGTCAATCTACTCTTTGCAGCTACGCTGTCGGCCACGGCAGCGCCCGCGACGGAGGCGCTTCCGTTCCTCGTTGCGGAGAGAACGACACAGACGCCTGGCATCGATGGCCAACTCACTGATGCTTGCTGGGAGCGCGCAGAACAGACCAATCCCTTCGTGAACATCGGGGGCAGCAAAGCTCCGGTTGAGACCTACGGGAAGCTGTGCTGGGATGACAAGAACCTCTACGTGGGAATTGTCTGCGGCGAACCGGAGATGGAGAAAGTCAAAGAGCGGCTGCGAAGAAGCCTGTTTAACACCATGGAGGAATCGATCGAGATATTCATCGACAGCGATCACGACCAGTTCACCTATCTGCAATTCCGGGTCGGCATCCGGGGAGAACGGGATACACACCGGGGTAACGACCTCGACCCACGTCTAACGTCCCAATGGCTAGGCGCCGCTGGTATCGAAGATGACCGTTGGACAGTGGAAGCTGCGATCCCTTTGCGCGTCCTGAGGGCCGAAACCCGAATGACGCAACGCCCGTCGAACCATACGATCTGGGGAATGAACCTGAACCGGCAGCGCTGCCTGCAGACCGCTGGGATGTGGACCTGTTGGTCAGATACCAAAGGGGGCTTTCACTCTCCGCACCGGTTTGGGAAGCTGATCTTCACGGACTACGAGGAATGGCAGTCCGCATACTCCAGACACTGTGTGCAGACCTGCCTGGAAAAAATTCGGCAACTTTCCACGCAGTACCAAGCACACCGACAGTTCGCAGACGACCGCGTCGCAACACTGAAGGCAACCCTCAGAGACTCGCAGACATCGCTCCGCCAGGAAAAGTTGGACACTCAGGAGAAACGAGATGCAGCCCTCGCCCGCGGCGAATCGGTGGCCGCCGTCTGCGAGGAAGCTCTTGCAGACCTGCGCCTCCATATCATCGCGAACGAGTTCCGGTGAGGGGGTGTTTTCACCCGTAACGTGTCTAACTGCTCCTGGGAACTCTCTTTTGAGGACTCTTCCCAAACATAAGATTCATTCCGCGGAGACGGAAGGACATTCCTCGTTCGAAAGGTCATTCCTTCAGAGGTTTGGTGAGTAGAATCCTGAAGACGAAAACCCACACTCTCGCCCAAGGCAACAGCCATCTTGACCAAAGTCAGCATAAGTAGGTCGTCAAAAATACTGTCCCTACTGAAACGAAGACGGACATACCCGATTGATTCGGTAATCCCCCTGAACTTGTTTCAGGGGATATTTCGGACAAACCTACTGAGGCGCAATCGGCGAACTCTGCGAGTTCGATTTGACCCAATCCCCCCGAACTAACTTCGGGGGATTATTAGGCCCATCTTCCGCTTGAAGCGTTTTTTCACCGCCGAAGGAGCAAGGGCGACCGACAGA
>MNXM01000140.1 GCA_001872605.1 Armatimonadetes bacterium CG2_30_59_28
GTCCTTTTGTGGGGGAACTTCCAAAACGATGCACTAGGAAGCTACCGTCGCTTGAAAGGGAATGGGTTGTAGGGCAGAGTCTCCGTCCCTGCCTGAGTAACAGCCTCGTCCAGCCCTTCATCCAACGCAACTCGTCGGTGAGCATGAATCCAACAAAACCCATCCACTGCATAGCCGAGAAAACCGGATTCGGCAGGGACGGAGACTCTGCCCTACAACCCGTTCGAGCCTTTGCGCCGGTGGCAGAAAGATCAGCGTATGTCCCGCGTTCCTTTATGATACAATTCCAGCAAACCCACCCTCCATTTGCTTTTGATCGTCGAGCGTGTTATACTCCGCATCGCAGCACCAGATCGCCCTTCCTACCAATAGCCAAGGGTCATCTGAATCAAGGCAGGGATCGTAGATGTTCAATGAATCCGCAGACGCAGCAATCATCGACAAACTGGTCACCGACACCGCCGCCCGACTTCTCGAAGAATCCGGCTTCAGACAACCTCCCGTCAATCCACTCCTGATCGGTGCGGCTCATGAAACCTACTTCATGGTGCGTTCGCTTCCAGACGACACTTCTCCTGAGTACAAGTCCCTCAAGCACGGGGAAAGCTGGATTATCACATTGAACGAGAACCTTCCACCGGAGAGTCAGACCGTTGCCGCCAGCCGAGCGATCGCCGGGATACTGATCGACATCCCCACGGAGCTTGAGGACTGCCGGGACGAGATCATCGAGCAAGGGGCGGCGGAAATACTGATGCCGAGGCCGTGGTTTGAGGAGGCGATAAAATCTTTCGGCTACGACGTGGCCGCGTTGAAGCGACGGTTTGGCGTGCCCCCCGATGTGGTCGCACTCAGAACGCTTCACTTCCGCCCCGCCATTCTGACGGTGTTCGAGGATAAGGAAGTCGTCAAGCGCATCGCGAGCCACGGTCTGGAATTTCGCCCCGAGCCGTCGCTGGCCGAAATGGAGATTTTGCAGCGAGCGATTGAGACTTCCACCTATCAGCGCGCTTCCGACTCCAACGGACTGATCGAGTGTCAACCCATCCCCCAGGCATCCGGTCCAGTGCGCGTCTACTGCTTCCGAGTGCCGCGGTAGGAAGAGGGTGATTGGGTAATGGGGTAAATGTCGAAGAGTGCGGGTGCATCCCAGAATTATGGGGCACTCGCGCTCAAATCCGTAGGGGTGCAAGTCAGATTTGTGACGCGTGGTGGTAATCAGCCCCTGGGGCCGGGCAGGCATAAACGAAAGGTTGGGAAGACTTATGCGAGTGAAAGGGGACAGTAATAACCCCCATCCGCGAACCCTTTGGGTTCGAGGATGGGGGTTGTTGCAAGAACTCACTCAGGACCGACAAATCACGAACTCCGTTACACAATCACTGTCGGTCTCCAGATTATAGGCGCCTATGGTTCCGGCTGGGATGGATAGGGCTGATTATCACAAATCTTACTTACACCCATCCTACGGCGACAAAGTCGATATATCCACTAACAAAGCTGGAGCTTTATCCTACGGCAATCTCCGTAATTCCGGGATGCACCCAGTGGACGTCGGCACGCCGGCGCGCAGTCAGGAGGCGTCCGTCCCCCCGATGGATGATGGCGATAGCGATCCGCATGGCTTGGCTCATTGACTCAGCGGCGTGCCTGCAACGAGTTCCAGTATCTTGATCTGTGGCGCGGGGGAAGCAAAGTCCGACACCTCTCCCGGCTTCACCCACTGCCACCGCGCATAGAAGGGGCTCAGTGTGCGCCCGCGAGCGCGGCAGAGAAAGGCGTAGAGAGTGATGGCGTGATGAGTGCAGGAGTGGTTCACCTCCCCGACTTTCTCTACGACAGAGACATCGAGCGCAACCATCTCCTTCGCTATTCGCACCACGGCGCTTTCTGGTGTTTCATTGGAGCCGCATCCCCCGCGCGGGAACTCCCACAGCCCACCCCATGTCCCATGCACAGGTCGTTGGGCGATGAGGTATCTGCCATTCCGCCGGATGACCGCGGCAACATGCTGCGGCCTGACAGTTGCCGGGCGTTTGCCGACTTGAGGCAGAACCGACTGGCGCCCCGAACGGTTCGCTTCACAGTCTCTGAGGATCGGACAACGCGGACAGTTGGGATTGTTGGGCGCACAGACCGTTGCCCCCAATTCCATCAGCGCCTGGTTCAGATCGCTCGCCGCGTCCCGGATTTTTCGGCGCGACGCGGCGATCACGAGGTCGGCGGCGAGATTCCACAGTTGCGCGTTGCTGGGGTTCTTCTTCGGATCGCCTTCAACTCCAAAGACACGGCACAGCACACGCGCCACGTTGCCATCCAGAATCGGTTCCGGTTGGTGGAAAGCGATGCTCGCGATGGCTCCCGCCGTGTATCTGCCGATACCGGGAAGCTGCACGAGTTCTTTCATCGCCTGCGGCACCCTCCCGCCGTGTCCGTCCACCACACGTCTCGCGGCCTCGTGCAGGTTCCGCGCGCGGGAATAGTACCCCAGTCCTTCCCAGCGTTTCAGAACATCGTCCAAAGGCGCGGCGGCAAGATCACCGACGGTTGGGAACCGCTGCATCCACTGCTCGAAATAGGGGATGACGGTTTGCACCTGCGTCTGCTGCAGCATGATCTCGGACACCCACGTGGCATAGGGATCGTTGATTTCGCGCCAGGGAAGAGCGCGGTGATAAGCGCGATACCACTTGATGAGCGCCTGGCACAGCTTCCTGTGCGGGACGTCGGTAGCCGGCTGCCGCGAGGTTTTCACCTGAGAGTCACCACGGCAACAGACTCGGGTTGCAGCTCAATGTCGAAGGTAGACTTTCCACCCGCGTGAGTCCACTGGAGTTGTCTGCCTGTTACGAGATCGGTGGTCGTTTGCGACGCTCCTACCCCGAAGCACTCGATTCGCGCGTTGCGCGTTTCCCCACTGTCATTGAACACCGTGAGGTACCTGTCCCCCCAGCGTTCCACGCAGACACGGGCGTCGCTCGAGGTTGATTTCGTGACCGGTCTCCAGCCTGCTTCCGCGACTGCCTGGCAGAGAGGGACGTACTTCTTGAACAACGGACGATCACGGTTGTAGAGAGCGGGCTGGCTGAAGTAGTGATTCTCCGCGGCGTTGTGGCTGAAGAAGCCGGGGAACATGCCGTACGCAAGACACCGCTGCATGTACTTTTCGACCATCTCGTATGAGAAGTCGTCGAAGTTCGTATTCATGAGAAAGCAAAACGGTTTGGGTCCGCACAGGGCGCGTCGGTAGAGCAGCGAAGCATCGGTCATGGGATGCCAGCTCCCCTGATAGTTCCAGTTCGTTTCCGTTCCCATCACATCCAGATAGGGAGCAAGCCAGCAGAGGCGACTGGGCGTGCCGTTCGCCATCATCAGCATTCCGCGCTTATGTACGTCCCTGGCCATTCCCTTGACGTAGGCGTATGCAATGAGACCACGGAAGATCGCCGGGCGACTGTTCTCCATGGCGAAGGTGAGCGGCGCGGACGCGTCGGCGAAATGATCCCGGCGGAAGTTAAGCTCGTCCGTCACATAGCCTTCGCTGGAGTCGACGTACTCGCCGTCCAAGTCGCCCGCTCGTCCGGGCCCATAAAGCTTATCCGCCAGTTCCGGACTCCACTTCAGTTTGAAGTCGGTCATGTCTCCCTTAACACCGGGATCGGAATTCATGCTCCACACGACCCCGTTGCACCACGGCTCGTTCCTGAACCGCATCGGCCAGTTGCCGTTCGCGTCGTGGAACGTGCTGGTCAACAGCGCCTTCGCGGCGTCGTTGCCGGCATCGGCCAGTCGCTTCGCCTCCTTCATGGCCGCATCGGGGGTGCGCGGAAGATCCTTCGACATGGTCATCCACCACGACATGGGTTCGGTATAGCGGAATGTGATGATGCTGTGCTGGTCATCCCATTGCGTTTCGTTGTTCCCTTCCTTGAACTTAAAGCCGAAGTCCTCCCACCTCTGCACACTGCTGATCTTCGCAAAGGGCATCCAGACTCCCTGTTCCTGCGTGCGCGGCCTGAAATGATCCGGAAACAACTCGCAATACCGGGCCAGTGCCCCGCGGAATCCCTGCTTTCCAGGGAAGTCGAAAGTGCAGAAACGAAGTTCTGCCTGCGGCCGCTCCGGAGTCAGGCCGAGGTCATACGCGATGTACAACTCTCCACCCTCATCCTTCCACGCCGAGAATCCCGCCTGAAAGTACGCGGCGTAGTCCATGTCCAAAGCAATGGCGTGTCCTTCGTTGCCGCGTGCAATGGCGGCAAACGGGAAGAGCGAAAGGCGACCCGTGGCGCCTGCCGTGAAAGAGGTGGTGTTAAGGTATTCTTGTCCGGGTTCGGTGAGGCTCTCACGCCGCGGGTCGTGCTGCCACCGCCACCCGCTGCCTTTGACCGGCACTGAATAGACGAGGGTAATGGCGCGATCTTTGCCTGTTGTTTCTTTCAGTCGCGCCCAGGTGAAGTCTGCGTTGGAGTCCTTCTTCGCTCGCGACGCGCAGGTGACCCCAAGCGCCGATCCCTCGGACAGGGACATGAAGTCGGACGACGCGGCAACGTCTCGGATCTGAAACCCCGATTGGTTGACGCGTTCCCGCACGACGGGAAGTCCTGCGAAAATGGCCGCGTCGGCAGGGGTCTGCGCAACGGAGAGCGAGGGGTCTCTGAACCACGCCTTGCCGCCGTGCTCACGCAGAAGCATGTGGAAAGAAACGCTCCTGACGGGCTTCCCGGGCAGCACTTTCACAACCTTCTTCTCCCAATCGTGCGTCCCGGCGGAGAAGGGCGCAATCTGTCCCCAGAGCGGTTCGCCGTCCATATAGATGAGATCGAGGTACAGAGAGTAGTTGGCATCAGGACTTCCGCTGACATTTTCTGCCTTGCTCCACGCGGTGGCAACAATCGGTTCGGGGCGTTGCTGATTCAGCTCAACAACCTGCGAGACCCCTCGGTGGGCCTTGTCGTTGTCCCCGTTGTCGCAGACGAAAGTACCACCTTCACGGCTGAAGCCTTCCTTCCAGCCTTGCCACCGGTCCGGCATGAGGAGGTTTTGTTCGGTTCCCGTTTGCTTCAATACATTTTTTACAGTAACGGCATCCGACGATGCAGTTTCTGCAAGAAACGCTGCAAGCAGCGCGCAGCAGCAAACGATGGTTCGGTATAACATGCGGTATTCGACTCCGCAGAAATCCCAGAGCGTGTCCAAGGATTGAAGTTTCTAAGTAGCCCTCCAGAATTGCTGTCCCGGCTTCAATGCGGTAAAGTACTCGATAATCACACCCAATACCGAAGCCAGGATCGCAGCAATGGAAACTACAGCAACGAGTATACCAAATGTTTCTCAGATCCGTTACCTCCTTTTTTCGCCGATGGGCCGGCGGGTG
>MNXM01000122.1 GCA_001872605.1 Armatimonadetes bacterium CG2_30_59_28
GAGGTTGCGCGGCGTCCGGGTTGTAGCGCGAACCTAACCTTCCCCCGGAACAAGTCCGGGGGGATTGCCATTACCGAATCAAACTGTCAAATAGCATAATCCCCCACTACCTTTTCGGGAACTATGGGACAGTATTTTTGACCACCTACGAAGTCCGGCGTTTCCCGCCCCTGCTTGACCAAGGCGTAAATCCGCCAGGCCGCGAACTCTGCGAGTTCAAGAAGAGCCGGGCAAACAAGGTGGTCGCTTCGGACTCTGTGAGTCCGAAGCGAACGCAGACTTTCCAGATGCAGGAACCCATGAGCCAAAAAACAAAGCCCCATGTTTTTGAATGGCTTGAGTGTCTCTCATCTATAAGGTATAGTGGGGTAACATTACAAACGCTCCGATCGGTCGTAGACACTTTTTCCTACTGGAGAATCCGACACCATGCTCCGTCAATTGCTCGTGATTGCTGCCATCGCTCTACTGTCCCTTGCCCAGGCTCCGGCCCAGAATCTGCCCTCGAACAACGCCAGCGAATATGTTCCAGACGAGTTGCTGGTGAGGTTCCGCGGAGGAGCGCGGTCTGCCGAGGCTCTGTCGGCACACCGCGCCATCGGCGCCACCGCGCTTGCCGATTTCGACTTTATCGGATGGCAACACGTGAAGCTGCCGCGAGGCATGTCAGTGGAACAGGCCGCCCAACGATACGGAAGATGCGCCGGGTTCCTGAAGGCGGAACCAAACTACATCCGTCGTCTCTCTGTCACACCCAACGACGAAGGCTATGACCGCCTTTGGGGTCTGGAGAAAATTGGCGCGCCCTCTGCCTGGGATTCGACCACGGGAAGTGAGGCAGTGGTCGTCGCGGTGATCGACTCCGGAATCGACCTGACCCATGAAGATCTCGTTGGCAATCTCTGGCGAAACCCCGGTGAAGTTGCCGGCAACGGCATCGACGATGATGGCAATGGGTACGTTGACGACGTCCATGGCATCGACGCGAAGTCCAACGACTCCGTCCCCCAGGACAACGACGACCACGGCACTCATACGTCGGGCACCATCGGCGCCATCGGCAATAACGCGATCGGGGTGGCCGGGATCAACTGGAACGTCAGGATCATGCCCCTTCGATTTGTGGGCGGCCCTCTGGGAACCGGCAATGATGCTGACGCAATTGAATGTCTCCAGTATGTTGTGATGATGAAGAACCGGGGAGTGAATATTCGGGTTACCAACAGCAGTTGGGGGGGAGGTGGATACAATCAGGCCATAAAGGATGCCATTGATGCAGCGGGCCGCGCGGGGATCGTGAATTGCTTCGCAGCGGGGAACGGAGGATTCGACGGTCGAGGCGACGACAACGACATCACCAATCCCAAGCCGCTGGCGGGAACCCCGCAGTATCCCGCCAGCTTCGATTCTCCAAGTATCATCTCCGTCGCCGCGTCCGACCAGAATGACGACCGTGCAGGCTTCTCCAACTTCGGAGCTATTAGTGTGGACCTCGCCGCCCCGGGCGTTGGCATTATCAGCACTGTGGTCGGATCGGAGTACGATTCTCTCGACGGCACGTCCATGGCCTGCCCGCACGTTGCCGGCGCTGCCGCTCTACTGACTGCTGCGAATCCGGGACTTTCAGTCGCTGCCATCAAGGCGGCGCTCCTCGGAAACGTGGATGTCCTTCAGCAATGGACGGGAATCGTCGTCTCGAACGGACGGCTTAACTTGAGCAAAGCCATTGACAGTGTGCAAGCCGTTTCGGCGATCACCGTGGTCTCCCCCAATGGGGGTGAAACATTGTCAGCCGGGAGCGCGGTCGGGATTCGCTGGGTCTGCTCTGCCGACGTGGGTCATGTGGCGCTTTCGTACTCAACGAACAGCGGACAGTCTTTCGAGAACATCATCGTCGGTTCCGCCCCCAGGGACGGAAGCTACACATGGACCGTCCCCAACATCAGTTCGGCAACTGTCCGCGTGCGCGTGGAAGGGCAAAACAGCTCCAATGCCGTGCTGGTATCCGACGCGAGCGATGGGGACTTAACCATTCGCAGCGCGGGACCGGATGTCGCGCTCACTGCTTTCACGGCCTCCCCCAATCCGGTCGCCCGCGGCAGCAGCATCACATTCTCAGGCACCGTCGCCAATGTCGGAGCCACCACGCTGAACGGACTGACTCTCCATCTTACGCAGAACGGTCAGCCCCTTCGTCCACCCATCACCCTACCCACCATCGCGGATGGACGGGTACTGTCGGGCAGCGTGCATTTCGACGTGTCGAGAAACGTCGCGGCGGGCGACTACCTCGTCACCGCGACCATCTCCACCGCTCCCGGTGAAACCAACACGGCTAACAACAGCCAGACCGTGAAGGTCACGGTTAAGTGATGCGAGCCTGATGGAGAGTGGTGACGGGAGGCGGCCGCCCACCCATCTGCCGTCTGCCCCCGAGGGATCGGGGTTAGAGTCTACCTCGACTCGTCGGGGCTTCGCTCCAACATCTGCCATGTCACTCCGCTGGATCATGCACGTGGACATGGACGCCTTCTATGCGTCTATCGAGCAGCGCGACCGTCCTGAGTTGCGAGGCAAGCCGGTCATTGTCGGGGGAACACCAGAGGGGCGCGGAGTGGTTTCCGCCGCGTCGTACGAGGCGAGGACATTTGGGGTCCACTCCGCCATGCCCGCTATCCAGGCGGTGCGCCTCTGCCCGGGTGGCGTCTTCCTGCCGGTGGACATGCCGAAGTACTCGCAGGTTTCTCGGGAGTTGATGTCCATTCTCCACAGCTACTCGCCGCTGGTCGAGAAGCTGTCGGTGGACGAAGCATTTCTCGATCTGACGGGAACCGAGCGGGTGCACAACATGACGGTGGAGCAAGTCGGCTGGCACATCAAGAACCGCATTTGCGACGAGTTGCATCTCACCGCGTCCGCCGGACTGGCCCCGAATATGTTCCTCGCCAAGCTCGCCTCGGAGATGCGGAAGCCCGACGGCTACGTAGTGGTGCGCCACGACAGCGTGTCGCAATTCCTCAACCCCCTCCAGATCGAGGCGCTCTGGGGCGTGGGAAAGGCTACGTCGAAGAAGCTGCGCGAGATGGGCGTGACCACAGTGGGAATGCTCGCCCAAATCCCCGAGGAGACACTCACCGGAAAATTTGGCGAGGTCGGCAGGCATCTGCACCAGTTGTCCCGTGGGATGGACGACCGGGAAGTTGTGCCCCATTCGGAAGCAAAATCCATCAGCGCCGAGCGGACCTTCGGTCAGGACACCAACGATTGGGACTTCCTTGAGACAACGCTCCTTCATCTTTCGGAGGAAGTCGCTCGACGGCTGCGGGACGAGGGGTTCCACTGCAAGACCGTGGTGCTGAAGATGCGGTTTGGCGACTTCAAGACGATCACACGCAACCGAACCCTCCCCAAGCCAACCTGCGTCACCCACACTATCTTTCATGCGGCGAGAGAACTATTCGCTCTCGGGAACCCGAACCGGCGCAAGATGAGGCTCATTGGTGTGGGCGTTGTGAACCTGGTCAAGCGTCAGGAAGCACAGCTTGGATTGTTTGATGACGCGGAAACAAAGATGGAAAAAGTTGAGACCGCCCTCGATGCCGTGCGGAAGAAATTCGGCGACAAAGCCATCCGACGCGGTCGACTGATGCAGTAAATATCCGCCGGATCAGCTCCGGAAAGGCGGAGCGCCATTCGTCGCTGCACTGCTCATTCCCCAGTACCCCGGAATAGTCGTCGCGCACTCCGGGCACTTGCCGCCCACGAGCCGGTTCTTCCGCACCTGGAAACCCTGCCGCTCGATCAATGTAGTACTGCACTGCGGACAACGCGTATCTTCCAGATCACCCACGCTCCCTGGGATGTTCCCCGCGTACACGAAGTGCAGCCCTTCCTCCAGCCCCATCTCCGCGGCGCGCGCAAGGTGGCGAACGGAGGTGTTGGCGTTGTCCGCCATTTTGTAGTTCTGGTGGAACGCCGTCACGTGCCAGGGGATATCGGAGGACACGCTGGCAATGAATCGGGCGATGTCCCGCAACTCGTCGTCCGAATCGTTGAAGCCCGGCACTACCAAAGTCACAATCTCCACCCAGAACCCCATCGCCCACAGCCGTTGGATGGTGTCGAGCACGTTCTGCAAGACACCGCCGAGCTGCCTGTAGCTTTTGTCTTGGAAGCTCTTCAGATCGACCTTGTAGAGGTCCGTCCACGGTTGCAGATATTCGAGCGCCTCGGGCGTGCCGTTGCCGTTGGAGACGTATCCGGTGGCAATGCCGGCCGCCTTCGCCAGCTTGAAGATAGAGACCGCCCACTCGCTGGTGATCAGCGGTTCATTGTATGTGCTGACGACGGTTTGACACTGGTAGCGCACCGCCGCGTCCACAAGCTGCTCCGGCGTCACCTCAGTTGGCGACGCGCCGGCCAGCGGATCGCGCAGCGACTGGGAAGTGACCCAGTTCTGGCAATAGCCGCAATGGAAATCGCACCCCAGCATCCCGAAACTCATGGCGAGGGAACCGGGGAGAACATGGAAGAAGGGCTTCTTTTCAATGGGATCGGGATGAATGCCGCTGGCATATCCGTGGGGGACAAACAGCTTCCCGCCGCTGTTGTACCGAACCTTGCACACACCCGCGCGCCCCTCGGGGATGGGACAGCGATGACCACATGCCACACAGCGGACCTTCTGCTCGCCCTCCGCAAAGTAAAGCTCCCCCGCAACCGTCATGCGGTTGAGGAGGTCACCGAGAGTGGATTGCCTGGATGAATGAGTCATTGCTCGTTCCGCCATGTCCGAAGTACCTGATAACATGGTACTCACTTCGCGTGCGCAAGGCAAGTGGGCTTTGATCTCCCGCATGAGTGGTAGACGAAGGCAAAATCCTGCTGTATATTTCCCCCACCTAATCGGCATTCAGAGGACAATGACCGTGCCAGATAGGATCCACGGCGCCATTGGAGGTCCGGAACAGTATCCGGGACTGACCGAGATAGAGCGTTTAGATAAACGCCTATTGCAGCAGTTCGACGGCAAGGTGGTCGTTCAACCGTCGCTGACCCGCCCCCTGGTGAGTTTCCAGGCCAATAAAACCCGCCCTGTTTATCGCTGGTACAAGTACAAGGAGGCGTTCTCCGCTTCTTTGATCGAGCACCTCTTTGACGAGTACAAGATAGCCTGCGGGACGATATTGGACCCTTTTGCAGGAAGCGGCACGGCCCTGTTCGCCGCGGCCGCCGTCGGCATCGACGCCGATGGCATCGAGTTGCTGCCTATTGGCCAACAGATCATCGCCACCAAGAAGCTGCTTGAATCGGGGTTCACGACCGAAGACGCCAACGAGTTGCAGCATTGGTCGGCGTCGCGTCCGTGGGAGCAATCAGAGGCACGGGTGCATTTGCCTGAGTTGCGGATTACCAAAGGGGCCTACCCGGACGAGACACGGGAAGCCATTGAGAAGTACCTCGCCGCGTGCCACAGCGAAAACATCCGCGTGCAGTCAGTTCTGCGGTTTGCCTTGCTGTGTGTGCTGGAGTCGATCAGTTACACCCGCAAGGATGGGCAATATTTGCGGTGGGACTATCGGTCTGGACGGCGTCAAGGAAAGAAAGTGTTCGACAAGGGCACCATCGCCGGTTTCGAACAGGCGATCTGCGGGAAGCTCAATCAAATCATCGCCGACCTCGGGCCCGCACCGCAAGCGAGTTTGTTTCCCGTCGAGAACCCGCAAGGTGAAATTCGACTCCATGATGGATCGTGCCTGAATGTGTTGCCCCAGTTGTCCGACGGAATCTACGACGCGATCATCACTTCTCCTCCTTACTGCAACCGCTTCGACTACACGCGCACCTACGCGTTGGAACTGGCATTGCTTGGCACGGACGAGGAAGGGCTGTCGAGGCTCCGTCAGGACATGCTTAGCTGCACCGTGGAGAACCGGGCCAAAGACTCGCTGAAGATCAATCCCCGGTGGTCTGAATCAATCGCCATTGCCGACGATCGGGAGCTTCTGCAGACCATCCTTGATTACCTTGATCGCCAGAAAGCGGAAGGCGCGTCGAACAACAACGGCATTCCGCGGATGGTTCGGGGTTACTTTTACGAGATGGCTTGCGTTATCTGGGAATGCTTCCGTGTACTAAGATCGGGCGCGCCGCTGTTCATGGTCAACGACAATGTCCGCTATGCAGGCGCAAGTGTTTCAGTAGACCTCATTCTGTCCAAACTCGCTGAAGGGATTGGCTTCGACATCCAGAACATCCTTGTGCTGCCTAACGGCAAGGGCAACAGCAGTCAGCAAATGGGTGAACATGGACGCGAAGCATTGCGGAAGTGCGTTTACGTGTGGAGGAAGCCATGACACGAAAAGCCTCACGCCCCTACCGAATCCACCTGCGTTCCAGTGAAGATATCGTGACGACTTACGAAGCCACGCGTGCAGGTTTTGTGTCTTTGGCACTGGAAAAGAACCGGAGGGCCACACCTCATGTGGTTGAGGCGCGGGCACTACGGAAAGCCGCGTCCTCAGCCAAGAGACCAGCGGACCTGTTGGAGGTCAAGGGCATTGAATCGGGTCTGCTCACGGCAGCGGGAATCTCTGACAAGGCCCTCAAGCACCTTCTGCCGGAGGACAAGAGAGAAGCAGTGGAAGGGCTGATCAGGAACTTCCTCGAGCCTGCCGGTGCGAAGTTCGTGGAAGAACTGGTCTACCGATTCCTGATCGCGCGAGGTGATGCACTCGGAGGCTCCATGCGGAACATTGGAGGTGCGTTGGCGCAGAGAAAGCTCACCCGCACCATTATCTCGACTCTGACGATTGCGGGTATCCCGTATCGCTGGCAGCACTGCAAGGTCCGGGATTGGATCCACATGACCGCGGATGATTCGGACATTGAACTGTCGCTCCGTGGCTTGCATTGGGAGAACCAGAATGGTGATCGCACGCTCATCTGCAACCTGACGGTACCCCCGGTGAAGAACAATGTGGATATGTGTCTGTTCAATAGTGCGCCTGAAGAATTGGAGGTCGCCGGGTATGGAGAAGCTTCCTCCTATGTCGCGCTGGGAGAACTCAAAGGCGGCATCGAGCCCGCAGGCGCCGATGAGCATTGGAAAACGGCGCGCACCGCATTAGATCGCATCCGGCAAGGCTTCAAGAAGACCGGCACTTCGCCACACATCTTCTTTGTCGGCGCAGCGGTGGAGAAGAAGATGGCGGGAGAAATCTGGAATCACCTTGAGACTGGATTGCTGAGCAATGCCGCCAATCTGAACGCAGAGAATCAAGTGGCGTCCGTCTCGCGGTGGCTGTGCAATCTGTGACGGATGCGGGAGCTCCATCTCTGAGCATCTCGACCGGCACCCCCTGGGTATGCTGGGTCAAAAGGAGCAATTACCATGCCCACCTCCCGCACCTACACTTACCCCGATACCCGTTACTTCAACGCTCTGCCGGCGCAGATTGACGCGGCGGAGGAGATGACCAAAACCATGACGTATCTATTCCGCGACCATGGGGGTGACACGCCCCTGCGACGCCCACCCCGCCAACGCAACGTCGATCCGATGCTTCGTTCGGATTCCTACTTCACGTCGGAGAGAGACCCTCCCGCGCCCGCAGACCCCGCTGTGTCGGGCCAGGCTCGCAAAGGGGGGAATGCCCCCACGTCGGCTTGTACGCAATCACGTCAATCTCGACTTTGATTCCATGCCACAGTCCCGATTGCACGGTGGTCCGAACGGGGCGGGGCTCGGAGAAGTATTCCTTGTAGACTGCGTTGAAGCGGTCGAACTCCTCGATGTCCAGCAGATGCACCGTAGACTTGACACAATCGCAAAAGTCGGCCCCCGCGGCGCGCAGCAGCGCGCCCACGTTCTCAAGGGTATTGCGGGTCTGGTCTTCGATGGTGTCTCCCAGGATCGCGTGGGTTTCACAATCCAGCGGTCCCTGTCCGGCGACGAAGACGAAATCTCCCGCGCGAAGGACCGTTGAATACGCGCCGCCCGCTTTGGGGCCGTGTTCTACGTGGATTGGTTGTATGGATTGTTTCATCAAGTTGACCTCCAGATGATGTAAATTGCGATTCCAAATCAAAATCCCATATTCTTCAGAAAACCTCACGCGGACGACACGCACCCCAAAGTCCGCTGGTCCCGACATGCTCAAAGCTACAGGAAATGACCATGGATCGTCAACGGGCGCTTTGCGCCAAGCTCGGCGGACAGGGAAGATGTTGTGTTGTACCTGAGTAATGACCTTGCCGGAAAAACTTCGTTTGTGGAATCCCTGAGGGACAGGTATAATTGCCCTTGCACGACAATCCATCCACAGGGGGTCTCGATCATGCAACACTGCAAGATAGCATCGCTCCTGGCGCTGACTGGAATAATTGTCACGCCTCTCATCGCCCTTGATTCCTCGCAGGTTCTTTTTCATGCGCCATTCGACGGCACGCTGCAGGCGCGCACAGCCACCGGTCAAGTGGAAGCGGAGAACGGGTTCCATCCCGCGTATACCGACGGTATTCGAGGAAGCGCGGTGCGCATTGGAAAATCGAGCTGGGGCGAGACACGAGAACTGCCGGTCGCGCGCATGCCGGTGGACGTGGGGCTATGGCGTGACTATGGGAAGCAGGAATCGCTGGGGCCTCTCAGCTACCCCGCAACTGGCAACGTCAACGACAGCGAGGGAGCTCTGTCGCTCTGGTACAAGCCGCTGGGCTGGGACCTCGCCAACTCGCGCGATCACTTCATCGCCAATCTGGGAATGAAGGACAGCATCGCCATCGCGTACCTCACCTATTTCGGTTGTTTTTCTTTTCAGAATTCCGTGGGCGAGGACACGTACAAGCGGTGTATCGCCTACCTGCCAGCGGACCTGCACCAACCGAATCCGACGCGTGACACGTGGACAAACGTCACAATGTCCTGGCGTGACGACTGCATGAAGACCTGGCTCAACGGCAAGCCCCAAACCACCGTGAAGGAGGAGGTCGTTCCGTTGCGGAACCCAACCGGTGATATTCGCCTGGGCAGCGGCGACTATCAGGAAGCGGCATTTGACGATGTTCTCATTCTCGCACAAGCTATCGGCGACGCGGACGCCGGGGCGCTGTACCACAGGAACGTCGGTGAGGAATATTCCACCCGTATCGCGGCGCCGCCCATCCAACCTCCCACCATCGATGGGTGCATCACCTCTGCCACCGAGTGGCGTGGGGCTTCCTCGCTGACGGGTTGGGCCGATTCTCTGCTGGGCGTCGCGAACAGGGACCCCGCTTCCTTCAGTATCGGGCACGACAGCGAAAAGCTCTTTGTGGCGTTGCGCTGGCCGATCCCGGAGAAGTACAAGGCGGAGCGAACCAGGTACGTCGGTTCACCGTTGAAAATTTCAACGCACGACCGTGACGGCGATATCCGGCAGGACGATTATGCGGGCGTGTGTCTCTCACCTCCGCAAAGCGAAGACGTCTACTTTTTCGGCATCAACGGTGGCGGCGCGGTGCGCGATGAGAAGAACGGTGACGCGTCATGGAACGGTAACTTCCAGATGAGCCAGGCGTACGATGACAAGGCATGGATTGTGGAGTTCGCCATCCCCCTGTCGTCCCTCGCCGCGTCCGCGAACCCGGATGCCGAATGGGGCTTCAACTGTGTGCATGGAGCGCGGCAGGTCGACCTGCTCGAGAGCGTGTGGTGTTTCCAGTCGGCTGCGGCGTACCCACTCGCCCGGATGGAACTGGCCCAATCGAGACAGACCATCGACCTTCACGGGATGGGGAACCTTGGCGAAGGGGAATTGGCAATCAAAGCATCCATCCGCAATGCCGACGCTCAGCCCTTTGTGGGTGAGGCTGAAGTACTGGTGCAGGAGGATGGCAAGTCGGTGTTCGGTCCCGATAAACATCCGCTGGAAATTGCGGCAGGAGGTGAGACTGCCATCTCGGCAGTTTTCTCTCTGAGCCGCCCGCTTTACGGCGAAGCCTTCGTGCGAGTGCGAGGGGCTGAAGGAGGGTCACTGCTCGACTACCGCCTTCCCTTTGTGTTCTCGCGCGATTTGAAACTCGAAGCCAATTTCGTGCCCACTCCTTCCATTCTCCAGATGGTGCTCGACTTCGGGTCCACCTCCACCCTGAAGAAGGTGAAGGCGGGGAGCATCGCCGTGACGCCACAGGGAGCAACAAAGCCTGTGCTTACCCACAGCCTGAGCGATTTCGGTGCGGTCCGCAAGATCATCGACCTCGACTGCAAGGCGCTTCCCGTGGGGAAATATGACGTCACGGCGGCATTACAGATCGACTCCGCCGCTACTACTCTGAAGGATCGTTTCGAGAAACCAACTCCACCCGCGTGGTTGGGGAACCATGTAGGATATTCCGACAAGGTTCCTGCACCGTGGGTTCCCTTGAAGGCGACCGACCGCAAAGTCTCCTGTTGGGAGAGAGATTACACATTGGGGGCCGCTGGACTTCCGGCGCAGGTGCGAGTGCTCGGGCAGGACATCCTCGCCGCGCCCACGCGGGCCAAGCTAACCGTCAACGGAACCGAGTTGACGCTTCCTTTGGGAAGCTGCAAGCTGCTGAAGGCGACGGATTCACGCGTCGAACTCCGGGCTTCCACTCGCGCGTTCGGCGCTCAGGTTGACGGGGACACCGCAATTGAGTTCGATGGCTTCTGCTGGCACACACTGAAGCTCACAGCGCCGAAAGATACGGTGATCGACAGCTTCGCCATCGAATTCCCGCTGAAGTCGGAATTCGCCACGCTGTGGTGGCCCGCGGAGTACGTGCCCACCGGACCAGGCGGAGAAACGCCGAAGGAAGCCTATACGTCCAACCCCATCAACGGAATGCGCATCGGGGACGAAGAACACGGACTTCAGTTCGCTTTCGAGACCACCAGCAACTGGCAGGTCGACGCAGGCAAGGCGCAGCAGTTGATTCCCGGAGCAAAGGAGTATGTGGTTCGGTTTAACGTCATCGGAAGACCCACGAAGCTGGAAAAACCTCTGACACTCTCCATCGGCATCCAGGCGCTGCCCGCGCGGCCGCGGTCGCCGCTCTTTCGCATGATCGACATGGACGCCAACGTGTCCGGACTGGAGAAGGTCGACAAGGCATACTTCGACCGAACCGGCAAGCTGTTCCAGATACGGGCGGTCTACACCGAAGGTTGGAGCCGCCACTGGAACTATCACAATTTCTGGAATGAGGAAGTCTTCGAGAAGGACTTTGTGGACAAGCTGCGGGAGGGAGTGGTCGCCCGCTGGGAGCAGAACCGCAACACTCTCTGCGCATACCTCAACGTGACCACCAATGACGCCAACACACCGGAATACCGCACGTATCGCCACGAGTGGCGGCCCGTTCCTGGCACCGCGCCTTACGCTCCTCCTGAACCCGAAACGCGCAACAAAGTCGTTATGGCCAGCGTCTGTGTCAACTCGAAATCCTACACCGACTTCTACATGTATCACTTGGACAAATCGGTCAAATATCTCTCGCAGGACGGGAGGTACCCGTTGCACGTGTACCTCGACAACTCCGGCCAGATCACCTGCTCAAACTATTTGCACGGCTGTCCGCGCGAAGGAAAGACCGGTGTGCTGGCGCACCGGGAGTATATGAAACGCCTGTATAACATCGTTAAGTCGGTGAATCCGCTGAACCAGGTATTGATTCACTGTTCCGGCGACAACCGCATGTCATCGTGGGGATTCTCGGATGTAATGATTGAGGGCGAGCAGATGTCCGCACACTACATGAGTCGCCTCGCCAACGATCCCTCGCTCCCGAAGAACTACACGAAGCTCATCACGCTGGCGAAGGCACGCTCTCAGTTCCAGCCACTGGCGTACGGTCCGGACCGGTTTTACCTGTATCAATTCTGGGGATGGAACAAGTCCGAACCCCATGAGGCGGGGCCGGCGCGAGCGCACCTCTGGGGACTGATGATGATGCACGACTCCTCCGTCTGGGCGGCCGGAAACGCGGCGAACATCGTCAAAGCCACCGAGGAGCTGGGATGGGACGACAAGGTGGAATTCATCCCGTACTGGCGGAAGAACAACGGTCTGCAAGTCCGCTCGGAAGTGCAACCAGTTGTAGCGTCGGGATGGAAACGGGGCAATGGGAATCTCCTCGTCATGGTCCTCAACGACAGCGACACAGCAACTTCCTGTCAGCTTTCCATTGACTTCGGGAAGTTTGGCTTCAAAGGCAAGTCTCTCAAGGTTAGTGATCACGGTCACGGAGGTCTGGCTTACCCGGACAGTCTGCTGCCACAGGAAGTAAAAGAGAGCAACCTGCAACCCGGCCAGACCCTTGGCCTGGAGGTCGGGCAGCATTCCTACCGGTTGGTGAGGTTGCATGAGTGACTCACTGTCTCCGCCCCGGTCGTTTTCTGGAGTGAGATACCTCAAGTTGAGTGTTATAATTGGCTGTCGGAGGTGAATGAGGTGGACACAACATTCGAGTGGTTTTCCACGGCAGACTTGAGCGCCTACCGTGACAAGTACATTTCCATTGTCAACAGTCAGGTTATTTGCGCAGACGAGGACCCGGAAGTAGCATACGCTGCGGCGAAGCAGCAACACCCTGACGAGGAAATCGTTCTCTGGAAAGTGCCGGAAGATGAAGTGTTTGTTTTCGGGGTGACGAGGTAGCGATATGATCGAGTTCATGTATCGGGAAGAGAGGCTCTCGACTGGCGGAACCATCTTACGTCCCGTCGCGAAGGTTTACCTCCCCAAGGAGGACGACCAATGGGTCGCGGAGTATTTCTATGTGGACTCCGGAGCAGATTACACGCTGATCCCCTATCGGCTGGGCCATTTCCTGGGTCTGGATAGGAGAAGTGAGTCGGAGGTACGAGACATCGGCGGAATTGGCGGCGTGATCGGGACCAGACGCGTGAACCGGCCCATGAAGATAGGAGATCACACATTCCCATGTGAATTGGCTTGGGCTCAAGTGGAGCGCGTTCCCCTGTTGCTTGGGAGGGAAGGCGTTTTCGATCACTTCGATGTGACATTCCAGCAGACGGAGCGGAAGATCGTCTTTCAGTGGCGTGGATAGCATCGACCCTCGTTGTTCTGACGCGGGGATTGTTCCGTCACGAGATTGAGGTCCCGGCGGAGACAACCCACACTGCAGATCGAGAGTTGCGCGCGGGGGACGGCAAGGACAAACCTGGCAATTGCACACAAGGAGGGAACACCGTGGCTGACGAGAGTCGCAGCAAGGTCGCGTTGGAATGGGAGGGACTGCCTGTTGAGGTTCTTTGAGTGAAGGGACGCGTTGCCATGCGAATCACCGGGTTGTTCTTTCGGGCCGCTCTGTGCACCTGCGCTCTGGCTTTCCCTGGACTCTCACCGTCGGGACATGCGCTTGAACGTGATGACCTGCGACTGCATGTTTCCTTCGAGCGAGACAGTCTCTCTCCCGCGGTGGGGGTGGGACAGGCTTCCATCGACGCGCCTCAGGGGAAGGAGAAGACAATCGGCTTTGCCGCCGGCAAGCGCGGGCGGGGCGTCCACATCGCCGACGGGAAGTCCATCAACTACCAGGTGACAGATGTCTTTTCCGAGACCGAAGGGACGGTTGCCTGTTGGGTGAAGCCGGTCGGCTGGCGACAGGGCGACGGGCACAATCACTACTTCATGCGCGTCTGTGGCGACAAGGCGTGCTTCCTGCTCTACAAGTTCTATCCGGGCAACACGTGGGTCTACTTGGAAGGTTATGGCAAAACGGATGTCGTGGGGGGCTACTGGGACCAGTGGGAGGACGGCCAGTGGACGTTCCTTGCGTTCACCTTCAAGCCCGGCGAGCAGGCGTGGTATGTCAACGGCGAACCCAACGGCAGAAAGACGGAGCAACTGCTGGAACCGAGCTTCTCATCGAAGGCGTTTTTGCAACTTCAGCCGGGCAACCAGGTCATCGATGAGATCATGGTTTTCCGCCGCGCCCTGACCGCGCAGGAAGTCAAGGCGGTTTACGCAGCGAACCGGCGATGGTGTGCGGAACAGGTCACCCACCTATGGCGAACCCGTTGACGAATCCGGTTGACCGGAATGCCCTGTTGTGCAGTAACAGCCATCGTTATTCGGAGCCTCCCCGGAGGCGGTGCTATGAAGACTTCTACTCAGATGCTGCCGCGTGCGCCATCACTGAAGAGGACTGTAGTTCGGCGAATTTCGGTGGACACTAAATGTAGGCGGCGTCTCCGGACATCGAACTCAAGGAGTTCGCGATCGAACTCAAGGAGTTCACGGCGACCACCCTATAACGGGGTATCGTCGCCGTCTGGAGACGCCTCCTACTCTGGGGCAGTTACCACGCGTCTGAGAGGTTGATCAAAATGGAAACACCGATTCCCATACTGATGGTCGAGGGCTCGGACAGCGAGGAGCGTTGCCGGTGTCTGTTGCAGGCGATCAGCAGTTACGTTCTCCACTGTTGTGATTTAGCATTAGGCGTGCGAAACAATTAGAGTAACACCGAACGCAGCGGACTCATAGAGTCCGAAGTGACGCGCCATAAGAAGACGAGGCGCTCGAACAGAAACGCGTCCAATGACTTCTGTCGGAACTTCTTCCCCGGGTCTAACGAAGGTAACCGTTTACTTGGTTCGGGTACATTGTATACTCGTTAAGGTTGAGGGATGGCCCTGCGGAATCTGATGGGACGCTGTCCTGCCCCAACATGCACCTGCCGTAGGATAAAGCTCCAGCTTTGTCGATCTGCAGACTCGCCTCGCCGGGAGACAAAGCCGGAACTTTATCTTACGGCAGAAAACGTGGATTCTCAACCTTAACGAGTATATGTCATTCCGCACTTGCCTTGAAGAAGTCGGGAGAAATGTTTCCCGGAGGTAGGGTGACCCCAAGTTGGCCAAGTCAGCGAAACGATCATGTGCTGGGATGCGCTGAACAACGCGCAGTGCGCCGCCTCGAACCCAAGCTGCGTGACGAATCCGCACAGCGACGGCGCAAACTACGCCTTTGTCGATGGCCATGTGAAATGGTTCGGCAAGACCGCTCTCCCTGTGGGGGATGCGCGCTGGCTTCCGCACTAATCATGGCGCCTTCATCGCGCGGCGGTGTGGCGCAATCCCTCAGATTGCGTTACCATTTCGCACATGACCCGAAGAGACCGAATTCGCCACGTGTTCGCTGGGGGAGTCAGTGAGGTCCCTCCGGTGACTTTGCGACTCGACCTCTGGCACAACCACGCCCAACACACCGGTGGATTGCCGAAGGATATTGAGGGCTTATCCATGGAGGAGGTGGAGGACCATCTTGGCTTCTGCCGCTCCGCGCGGTATCGAGCGATGCCGAAACTGCACTGGCCCGAGGGATGGGTCGAGCAGGAACAACAGGGCAACGACACCGTCACCCACTACCGGTTTCCGGAGAGAACGCTCCACTCCGTGGAACGCTGCTTCGTAGAACAGCAACAGGCGGGAATGCGCGGGCAGATGGTGAAGTACCCGATTGCCTCGGAAGATGAATGCAGAGCCTTCCTGAACGCACTGTCGTGTGCCGACCTGAAAGCGCCCGTCGATGGATTTGCCGAGTTTGATCAGCAGACCGGTGACGCTGGTTTGCCCTTGCTGATTCTGGGGCCGGGTCCGGCGCATTTCGTGATGCTGAACCTGCTGGGGTACGAAAACGCCTACTATGCGATGGCGGATTACCCCGATGTCCTCGACGCGTTGATCACCGCAATCGAGGAGAAATTCCGCGCGCAGGTTTGGGATACGGCGCTGCAAACGACGGCGGAGTTGGTTCTCCACGGGGTCCATTTCTCCGACGATGCGACGCCTCCGCCACTGTTCCGCAAGTACTTCCAGCCCTATTTCACCGACTTCGTTCAGGCGGCACACCGAACGGGGAAGCGCGTGGTCTGGCACGCCGACGCGGCAGTCGGGAGCCTGATGGGCGAGGTACTGGAGATCGGCTTCGACGGCGCAGACTGTCTGGCGACCTGGCCGCTGGTGCAGCAGACGCTGCAGGCGTATCATGGGGCATGGCGCGGCAGGATCGTCTGTTGGGGAGGACTACCGGGAACGGTGCTGCATCCCGAATATCCCAGGCGCGAGTTTGAGGTGTACCTGGATGGTCTCACCGACTACTCACGCGGTTGCGCAAGCATCATCATCGCCGCATCCGACAACGTGATGCCGGGAGGTGAGTGGGAAAGGATACTGGCAGTGAGCGAACGATTTTGCCACGGTAACGACGCGTGTGTGACCGTCGCACCGGAAAGGAGACGCAGATAACAGTCTTTGACCCAGGCAACCATCCTCATCGCCGCCTCAATCCGCTGACTCGGGAATGGGTGCTCGTTTCTCCACATCGGACGAAACGCCCGTGGCAGGGGCAAACGGAGACATCGCCGTCGGATGTCCGGCTGACCTATGACCCGAAGTGCTACCTCTGTCCGGGTAACGCGCGGGCCGAAGGAAAGCAGAACCCCCGATACGAACATACATTCGTGTTCGACAATGATTTCTCCGCCCTCCTTCCCGATCCTGTGTGTCGTGGAAGACCTGCTCCGCATAGTTTGCTGCAGGCCGAGCCGGTACGCGGCGTGTGTCGAGTGGTCTGCTTCTCCCCGCGGCACGACCTGACCCTTGCTGAAATGAGCGTACCAGACATTCGTCACGTGGTCGACGCCTGGGTCGAACAGACCCTCGATCTTGGCGCAAAGGATTTCGTCCACTACGTGCAGGTCTTTGAGAACCGCGGCGCGATGATGGGTTGCAGTAATCCCCATCCGCATTGCCAAGTGTGGGCCACCGAGCAGATTCCCAATGAACCGGCAATTGAGGCCGCCTCCCAGCAAGAATACCTGGAGAAGCACGGGCGCTCACTGCTGACCGAGTATCTGCACGGGGAGTGGTTGTCCCGGGAACGGCTGGTGTGTGCGAACGACCACTGGGTGGCTCTCGTCCCCTTTTGGGCCGCGTGGCCGTTTGAAACCATGCTCATTCCCCGCCGTGCCGTCGCGTCATTGCCGGACCTGAATGACACTGAGCAGGACGCTCTGGCAGAAATTCTCAAACGACTGACAACGCGGTACGACAACCTCTTCGAGGTCTCTTTCCCATACAGCATGGGATGGCATCAGGAACCCACCGACGGAGAGGGATATCCGGGTTGGATATTGCACGCCCATTTCTACCCTCCCCTGCTGCGGTCTGCCTCCATCCGCAAATTCATGGTGGGATTTGAGATGCTCGCCGAACCACAACGCGATATCACACCCGAGCAGGCAGCAGAACGATTGCGGGAGCAGTCGGAGAAGCACTACAGGGAAGGTTAGGTGTCGGGATCCGAGTTCGGAGTGACGTTGGGGACTTCTAATCGTATCCTCCACATGTACGATGTGCTTCCAGCATCGACCGGTAGTTCTCGTACTTCGCGCCAGGCATGACACTGTGGCTCGTTCCGAAGATATATCCGCCGCCAGGTTTGCAGACTTCCAGATGGTGTCTGGCAATCTCCCTGACTTCAGCCGGCGTACGTGTGATCAAGTCTCCGGCAGGGACGCCGCCCCACAAGGCGATGCTCTTCCCGTAACGCCTCTTCAGGCTGCAAATGTCCATTTCGGGTTGAATGGACTGATAGACATCCACCCCCGCTTCCACGATCAAGTCCATGAGAATCCGATTGTTCCCGCAGGAGTGCAGCAGAAGCACCAGCCCTTCTTCGTGGACCTGTTCACACAGTGCGCCAAGGCCGGGAAGAATGGCGCGCCGGAACATTTCAGGCGACATGAACGGACCGGTATTGCAGCCGAAGTCGCAGCCCCACGCGACGCCGTTCAGTCCCTCTCGTTTCACATCGGCAATTCCCAACCTTGTGGATTCCGAGGTGATACCATTGAGCAATCCGTCTCTGTACGCATCGGGGTCTTCGTACAGTCGCACCCAGTTCTCCACCTCGCTGACACTCGCGTCTGCATAGCTCAGACGTGGGTGCCCCCGGAGGGGCGCAGAGAACAGGAAATGGGATCCCCCCAGTTCCCGGACAACGTGTCGCAACACCTCCAACTCCGACTCCGAAGGCTCGTCATCGGGAGGAGCCGGAGGTGACGCCCCGGGGGCAGACGCAGAGCGGGCTTCCTTCGCAGTGATGAACACGCGGTCCGTTTCCCTTGAGTATGTCAGCGTGTTGCCGCTGGAATCCCGCCAAGTGGTTCCAGACAGTTGCTCCGGGCGCTCAACGGTCGTGCCTTTCCCGATAGCCATGTGCAGGAGCACCGCGTCCCACTGGAAGTGATCCGTTAGTTTAACGAGACCCTGTTTCCAGTGTTCGATGATCTCGTCGCGTCTCCCGTCCCAGTATGCGTTTGTGGTCCTCAACCCACACCCGTAGAGGTTCTCCTCTCCAAGGACAGGCTCGATAATTTCCGGCCCGAACTGCCATTCTCCCACCGGAACGCGGTCCGGCTCCGTGTGAGCAATGGATGCAAGCGTCCGTTCTTTCGGGGTCAACTCAATTACCTCCAATGGCGTCGATAGAAAATGACGGTTACACCGGACATCGTTCACTGCGCTGTTAGAGCGTTAGCGGCAGGTCAATCCGTTCGCCGGTACGCCAGCTTGTCTCGATCGCTTCGGCTAACTCGGCGACACGATAGCCGTCCTCCATACCGGGGTCCATTGGCAAGCCGTCGCGCACGGATCGCAGGAACTTCAGCATGATGGTCGCGTCGACCGACGATGCCCCGAAATGGAACCGGTCGGGCCCGATGTGTTTGTGATACGTGTCGCGGCAATCTGGCGAGCCGTCATTACGCAACGACTGGTATTGCGGCCGATGCCAGATTTCCAGCCCATCGTCGAAAGTGAGTGTGTAATTTTCCGCGTGCAGCACGTAGGAGATCTCGTGCTTGTAAGACATACTGGAGTAATGGAAGGCGCCGACAGAGCTATTCTCAAACACGAAATCTGCGACGACTTTGTCCGGACTGGGATACGGACGGTCGACCCATTTCACTCCCACCGCGTGGACAGTTTTGACCTCGCCGCAGTAAGTCCGAAGAACGTCCAGAGCGTGACAGCAATGAAAGGGAATTTGAGAGACCTTCAGGCGAAAATTCTCCGGCCAGTTGTTGAGGCAGTTGATCATCTCCGTCTCACCGGGATGGAACCAGTTGCAGCTCACCCCGAAGATTCTCCCCGGTGGATTGTTTATCAGGTACGCCCGCGCGGCCATTTGCTCCGGGGTGAAACGCCGTATAAATCCAACCTGAACAGGAACGTCCAGGCGCTCCGCCTTCTTCCACATCTTCCACGCTTCTTGCGCGGACATGGCGATCGGTTTCTCGATGAAGATCGGTCGGCGCGCCTCCACTGCCTCGTCAAATGCAGCAGGATGCGCAAAGGGATCGAGGCTGATGAGAAATGCTTCCGCTTCATCATGTGCGATGAGTTCCTTTGACGAGGTGCAGGACTTCCCGCCATACTGTTCCACGGCAGACGCTACAGCCTGTCCGCAAATGTCATACGCCGCAACCACCTGATACTCGTTTTCTCCGCGCAGGCTGTTGAGCAAGGCCCGCGTCCGGTTGCCGCAGCCGTAGAGACCGAGCCTCACCGGATTTTTTACGTCTTCCACACCATTCACGCTCCTCTCGTGTCTACCCCTGTTCGTGCATTCTACTGCAATCGGTGACAGACCTCAAGCCGCCGCGCGTACTCACCCCGCCAATGTATTGACGAAAGCGGTGCTGCCGACCGGGCCCGAAAATTCTGTAGGAGAGAAGACCCCCGAAGTCTCAGCGCCGGGTGTCCCTTTTTGATGTTGGAATCTCAGTATCAGATCGTTGCAGTTGACTACTGCCGAGCAGTTGGTGTATTCATGTAGGAGTCGCGTAGAGAGCAATCAATACTCGTTGCGGGTGAAAACACCCCCTCACCCGTAACGAGTCTATATCAATGAGAGGCACTGGACGATGCCAGACACACTACCTCACGAACCAGTCGGGCAGCAACCTTCCCTGTCAGACTTCAACACCGCCATGACCCACTTCTACCGTGGGGAGGTGTACCGCAGCAGCGTGTGGAGGATACGACTGGATGCCACCACCAATTGGGCAGTGGTAGCCACCGCCGCGTCGCTGAGCTTCGCGTTCAGTGAGACACATCACACTCAGTTGATGTTCATCATCACTTCGCTCCTCGTAACCCTGTTGTTGAGCGTCGAAGCAAGGCGGTTCCGTATCTTTGATGCTTGGCGGGAGAGAGTTCGACTGCTGGAAGTAAATTTCATGGCGTCTCACTTGCTGGGTCGCCCCTTCAGCAAGGATGATGAATGGAGACACATCCTGGCGCGGGATCTGTTCCATCCCTATTTCAAGATGAGTCTACTAGAAGCTTTCGCGCGAAGACTGCGACGGAACTATATCTGGATTTTTGTGATCATCTATCTGAGTTGGGTATCCAAGCTCTGCATACACCCATATCCCGCCAGTTCTTTCGCAGAGCTACTGTCCAACATATCCGTGAACCCGTTTCTTGGGCTGGCGCTTTTCATCCTGTTTACGGGATACAATGCGTGTCTGCTGGCCTTGGCCGTTTGGGTGAGTTTCCGAAGGCCAGCGTGGGGAGAAATCCAGGACCCAAACAAGGGATTTGCATGGTTGAGGGATGACGAGCCGGAGCACATGGCTGAACTGTTCCAGAAAAGTCGCGGGGAGGATGGGGATCCACGCCACCACTCCCAGGATGCAGAATGCAGCCGAGAGGTGCAGGCACATGACGCTTCGTGAGTTTCAGAAAAAAATTGAAGATATCTACATTGAGAAGGACAGCGCCCGCGGAACAGCCGGCACGTTCATGTGGTTCACCGAGGAGGTTGGCGAACTGGCACGAGCGATCAAGGGAGGCGACGCGGTATCCCGTCGGGAGGAATTCGCCGACGTCGCCGCGTGGCTTTTTAGCCTTGCCAGCATCTGTGAAATAGATATGGAAGAAGCCGTGGGGAAATACGCCGAGGGGTGTCCCAAGTGCCGCGCCACCCCCTGCCACTGCCGTTAGAGGGGATTCACCGAGCCGGGCGCAGTTGTCACTCCATCGGCGTTATGTTACAATGCCGCAGGTTGAGTACGACAATTTGATTGAGGTGAGATCGAGTGAAAGAGGGAATCCATCCCAAATATGTTGAGTGTACGGTTTCCTGCGCCTGCGGTCACCGATTTGAGACCCGCGCCACGATTCCGGAAATCCACGTTGAAATTTGTTCCGACTGCCATCCGTTCTATACCGGTAAGCAGAAGATCATGGACACCGCCGGCCGCGTCGAGCGATTCAAACAGCGATACAGCAAACGACGCCGCAAAGCGGCGGGCGCTTCGGTATAGCCAACACGCCATCGGAACAATCGCTCGTGCGCGTATGCCGATGGGACACAGATATGCAATACGGCGGACATCGGATGGACGCCGACGCGCAACAGGCGGAGTCGTTCTCGACTCCGCCTGTTCGAGGTCTGAAAGTGAGGCTGCGATTACTTGGCAGACCCGCACGTTGACTGGGCCTTCAAGGAGCAATATCCTCCTGCTGCTTTGCAGGGCTTCTGCAGAGACGCCGCAAGCTGGGTTGCCTTTTCTTCTCCCAGTTGCTTTGCCGCGGCGGAAAGCAACTCCTCCTGCGCCTTGTCGACCGTCTTGTTGTAGGTCTCGATGCTGGGGGCAAGTTTCTTCCCATCCTCCTCACTGAGTCCTAACTTGTGGCTGGTGCAGTGACCGCAAAGCCGACCCTTCTGCAGAGCCGCGCAATCCGCGCACTTTGCAGGAGCGGCCGACGCCGACTTGGCGGGTCCGCACGCTCCGCAATTTGCGTATAGCACCGCGCCTGCTGAGACAACCGCTGCAATGCTAATCGCTGCTGCCAGTAATCTGATTTGCCGAACTATCACGGGTATTTCTCCTCCGAAAATAGCCCCTTGGGGTACGAAAATCAGGCCGCCAAGGGGAGTTCTTCCAGTTCGACTTTGTATCCCAAGCTTTCGAGCTTGCGAAGATGATAGCGGGTCAGGTGCTTCTTGTTGATTTGATCGAAATGGTTGGCGCCCAACTCTTTGTACGGGACTTTGTCTCTGATAATGAAAAAGGCAGCTTCCAGAATGCTGTGTCCTACCGCCACCGCGGCCCG
>MNXM01000212.1 GCA_001872605.1 Armatimonadetes bacterium CG2_30_59_28
CGTGTTCGGCACGAACACGGGTTGAAAGGGGAGAAAAGGAGGGTAGCCTCCATCGTGTAGCTGCCTGTGTGAGCTACCGGACGCTGAAGCGATTCGGTGTCCTTTTGTGGGGGAACTTCCAAAACGATGCACGAGATTCTCTCAGCGAGAGTTTGCTTCGTGACCGGTTGGAGGATGGCGGCCCGGAGCAGGGACGGAGAATCAGCTCTACCTCGTTTCCGAATGTGGGGGGGGTGTAAGTAAGATTTGTGATGGCGCAGGAGATCCCGTCTCCTGCGCCATCACAAATCTTACTTTCACCCATGTTGGGGGAGGGCCTGGCTGCTGGAATCGAACTCGTAGACTTCTCTACGTACCAGCTCAGAAACTACGCGGTTATCAAGCTGATGGCACGACGCACTTTCCGTAGGATAAAGCTCCAGCTTTGTCGTGTTGGATGATGCAATGGAAATGTGATAGCAAAGACGACAAAGCTGGGGCTTTATCCTACGAGAAATTCGCAAAGCTCGGGCCGGCGCGCGTAGATTGCCCACGAATTTCTGCCCTCGCGAATGCCATTCGCACGGCATGGGGATTCTTAGAACTCGTCCAACAATAAATCCAAATCATGTCGGTTTGCGCGTAAGAATCTCGGAGAGTTATACTCGTCAAGGTTGAGAATCCACCGTTTGGAGCGCAGGAGGGAGGAATGAGTAAAAAGGACCTCACCGAGCAGAAATGCACGGCGTGTCGGGTGGGAGCGCCAAGAGTGACGGACGCGGAGATCCAGGAGCTGAAGCCCCAGATCCCCGACTGGGAACTGGCAGATGAAGACAGCATCCCGCGTCTGCAGCGTCAGTACCAGTTCACGAACTTCGCGGAGGCGTTGGCCTTCACGAACAGAGTGGGCGAATTGGCGGAGGAGGAGGGTCATCACCCGGCCATCCTCACAGAGTGGGGTCGTGTCACCGTTTCGTGGTGGACTCATAAAATCCGCGGGCTCCACCGGAATGATTTCATCGCCGCCGCCAAGACCGATGCCCTGTGGACCGCGCCGCAGCAATGATTCCAGAAGGAGACAACATCCACCGTTGAGATTTGTCCGCAATCCCTACGTGATTGCAGCAATCCTGCTGTCAATCGTTGGTACGGTCGTCGCTTCATCTTATCGACGTCCCAAAGTGAGCGTCACAGAGGCGCGTCGCTCAAAACTGTCAGACGCGCTGTCTGCTACCGGCTTCGTGGAGTCAACCGAGATCACCATTACCTCAAAGGCAACGGGGCGCGTCACGGACATCAGAGTGGATGAAGGCGACACCGTCAGGAAGGGCGATGTGCTGATCGTTCTTGAAGCGGATGAGTACGATGCCGCAAAAGACACCGTCTCGGCGGGCAGGGACGCCGCGGAGTCTCATGTTAGCGCCGCGTCCTTGAACGCCGTCGCCTCTGTTCGAGAGGCCCCTGCGCAGGTGGAAAGGGCGTGCGCCGCGGTCAGTGAAGCGGAGGAACAGCTCAATCGACTGCGACGCGGCTCCCGCCGGGAGGAAATTCAGGAAGCCCGCGCCGCTCTCGAAGAGACTGCGGCGCGCGTTAAGCTGGCCCAGATCCAACTGGCCGCGGCGCAAGTGGCGTTGGAGCAACAGAAGAAAATGAGCGCCGCTCAAACCGCTCAGGCCGAGGCAGCATTGAGGTCCGCCAGGTCCGCTGAGGAGGAGACGGTGTCGGGTTTGCGGCCTCAGGAAGTTGCGCAAGCAGAATCGGCTTTGACGGATGCGCGGACACGTCGCGAGCTTGCTCAAAAAGATTGCGACCGCGTCTCCCGCCTATTTGCCCAAGATGCAATCTCTCGCCAAAGTCTCGACCACGCCGAGTCTGCACTACAGGTTAGCCGTCAGGTGGAAACGCAGGCGCAGGAACAGCTCAGCCTTGCCCGAGAGGGCGCGAGAACGGAGACAAAAAAGGTCGCTCGTGCTCAGGTCGAGATGGCCGAGGCGAGGCTTCGCGAAACGTACGCCGCCGCGGATGTCATTCAGGTTCGGCAGAAGGAAGTGGAGGCAGCCACCCAGCAGGTTCGACAGGCGGAGGCTGCTCTGCGCGCCACGTCCGCCAGAACCGGGCTCGTTGAGAAGGGGCCGCGTCAGGAGGACATTTCAGCCGCGTCGGCTCGATATGACCAGGCTAAAGCCGGGCTATCCCAGGCCAGGCAATCGCTGACACGAGCCTCGGCACAGCGGGAAGAAGTGAACGTCGCGCGCGCACAGTCTCGGCAGGCTGCCGCGAGTGAGAGGCAGGCCGCCATCCAACTGAAGGAAACGGTGATTCGATCTCCCATTGACGGCATCGTGTCCCGTCGCTTGGTGGACATCGGGGAACTTGTGACGCCAACCACTCCGCTGCTTCCCGGCAGCGAATTGCTGAAGCTCGTGGCCCCCAACAACATTTGGGTGATCGCGGAGATCGACGCGCAAGATATCGCCAAAGTCTCCACGGGGCAATCCGTTGAGGTCACGGCGGAAGGCTACCCCGGTCGGGTCTTTATGGGAGTTGTCAAACATATCAGCGCCGTTGCTGAACCCAAGCCGGGAGGGCGCACGCGGGCGCGGATTGTTCGCGCAAAGATCATCCTCAGCAAGCCTGCGGGAGAATTGAAGCCCGGGCTGGAGGTGGACGTGCGCGCCACCACAACCGGTTCCACCGATGCGCTTCTTATCCCCAGCGATGCCGTGATGCAAGACGAACGTGGCTCCTTGGTCTTCGTGGTCGAAGGTCGCTCCGTCCGCCGACGGGAAGTCCAGACCGGAACAGACAACGGGCTAACGGTGGAAGCTCTCTCCGGTCTGAAGGAGGGAGAGAAGGTAGTCGTGCGCGGGAAAGAGAGGCTCGTATCCGGTATGCGAGTCAAGGTCGCGAACCGGTGAGTGGTGATGTATGGAACAGACGGCCGATCAATGCGCTCTCCTCTGCCTCGACCACGTCTCCAAGTCCTACAAAATGGGCGAGGTGACGGTGCATGCCCTGCGGGATGTGTCTCTCGACATTCGCCGCGGAGACTTCGTCGTTCTGCTCGGCCCCAGCGGTTCAGGGAAGACTACGCTGCTCAACCTGGTTGGCGGGCTGGACGTTCCCACGCAGGGGCGCGTGATCGTCAACGCACAGGACATCGGTTCCTTTGCTGAAGAACAGAGGACGTTGTTCCGACGCAATACCGTCGGTTTCATCTTCCAGTTCTTCAACCTCATCCCTACGCTGACCGCTCTCGAGAACGTGGAACTGGTTGCAGAGCTGGTGCACCACCGGAGCCGATCCTTGACGCGTCTTGAGCAGGTTGGGCTGGAAGATCGGGCAGATCATTTCCCCAGCGAACTGAGCGGCGGAGAGCAGCAGCGCGTCGCCATCGCCCGCGCCCTCGTCAAGGAACCGGAGCTTCTCTTGGCCGATGAACCCACCGGCAACCTTGACTACGAAACCTCTCTCCGAGTGCTTCGGGCGCTGCGAGACATCAATCAGGAACAGGCGAAGACCGTTATTGTTGTCACCCACAACAGCGCCCTGGCGCAGATGGCGGATGTCGTTGTCCGCCTTCGCAGTGGCGAAGTAACGGAAGTCACGCACAACGCCACTCCGCTTCCGCCTGAGGGGCTGGAGTGGTAGCGACGCAGCATGTGCACCCTCGCTGCCTGCCCATGGAACAAGAATGCAGTCGCGACTGACAACCAAACTCGTACGCGATATCCAGTTCAACCGGTGGCAATTCATCGCGGTGGCGGTCGTGGTTGTGCTGGGCGTGTCGATGTATATCGCCGGAGTGGTTTCCTATCACAACCTCTTTCAGTCATACCGCCTATCCTATGAACGGCTCCGTTTTGCCGACTTCTGGATTGAGTTTGATCGCGCGCCGGAGGGTGTCATCCAACGCATCGCCCGCGTCCCCGGCATCGAGCAAGTCACGGGCAGAGTGAACGTGGAGTACCCGCTGGAAATAGGGAGTGAACTCAATCGTCAGGTCGTCGGGCGTTTCATCAGCTTGCCGGAAAAACATCCGCCAGAGCTGAACAGCGTTCAAGTGGTTGCCGGCCGCTACTTCACTGCGCGCTCCCGCAGGGAAGCGCTCGTAGAGAACAGCTTCGCCGAACATCACGGGATCGAGCCTGGAGATATTCTCACGGTCGATGTGGAAGGTTCTCTGAAAGATTTCCGTGTCGTTGGTCGGGTGCAGAGCCCGGAATATGTCATCGCCCTGCGAAGCAAGCAGTACAACATGCCAACCCCGTCCACCTTCGGAGTGGTCTTCCTCCCGCAGGAGGAAGCGCAGCTCACCTTCGACATGGTTGGGCAAGTCAATGAGATCACGGCAACCGTCAAGGGCAGTGCCTTGCCTGAGAATGTGATGGACACAACGGATCGGGAAGAGACACTGCAGACCGTAGACGCAGTGCATTTGCTGTTGCAGCCCTATGGCGCCAGCGAACCCACGCTGCAACGCGACCAGGCGAGCAACCAATCCCTGCGAATGGACCTCATGAGCATCAGTCAGTTGGCGGTGATATTCCCCTGCCTGTTCCTTGGTGCTGCCGCAATGACGATCTATGTGTTGATGACACGCATTGTCCATTCGCAAAGGCCGCATATCGGCTTCCTCAGGTCCGCTGGATTCACGCAACGCACCCTCCTGCTTCACTACTTGTCGTACTCGCTGACAGTGGGGTTGGCTGGAGGCATTTCAGCCGTGCTGGCAGGCTACTCCATGAGCTACCTGATCACCACCGAATACCTGTCGGTTCTGAACATTCCCTGCCTCATGGTGCGCATGCGGTGGGACTACCTCACGGCGGGGTTCTGCATTGCGGTGGCAACTTGTCTCGCCGCGGGTTTCGTCCCCGCCTGGCACGCGGGGAAGCTGCCGCCTGCCGTTGCTATGCGAGACGAGACCCCCGTCGGCGAACGCTCACCCGGCGGCAGGCGCAACCTGCACCCGGTGTTGCGGACACTCCCCTACCTGCTTCGACTGCCTGTGCGCAATCTGTTGCGCAGCCGTCGCCGCACAATCTCGACAGCGGCAGGAATTGCCGCGGGGCTGAGCCTTGTGCTCGTGTCTGTCATGTTCCTGGACGCCATCGATTACGCCATCGGTTCCTACTTCGAGAAGATGCAGAAATATGACGCGCTGGTGCAGTTTCTCCCACCACAGAGCGAAGACATCATCCATCACATTGAGCAGTGGGACGGGGTGCGCGTCGCCCACGCGGGGCTCTTCCTGCCGGTGGAACTTGAGAAGAGCGGAACGGTCTTTTCGACCGTACTGCTCGGATTGCCCGAGAACGGATCGCTGTACCGCGTGCTCGATGCCGGCGGGAACCCCACCCGCCTTACGGGAGATACCATCCGCATCAGTGACCTCGTTCGACAACGGCTGAACGTGGAGACTGGGGACCCGTTGCAGGTCCGCTACGCCCTTAGCAGCAGAGACGTGCCCGCGGAAGTCCGCATGCAGGTAGGCGACCCCATCGAGCTTCCGGCAACAACCATGGCCTTCGCCAACATCCGTACCGTGCAACGGCAGTTCGGCTCGCGACTGAACTGGCCGGTGCGTCCGGTAACGGGCGTTGCCATCGCCGCAGACCCTGACCAACTTTCCTCACTGAAGGAACGGTTGCTGGACCTGCCCAATGCCGCCGCCGTGGAGATTACTCAAGAGACCCGCAGGGAGCTGGACCGTATGATGGAGTTCACCTACATCTTCATCTCGGTGATGCTGCTCTTCGGCGCCGGACTCGCGTTTGCCATCGTCTTCAACACACTGAGCATCAACGTCATCAAACGCACCCGGGAGATTGCATCACTGAGGACTCTCGGCTTTACGCGTCTGCAAATCGTCTTCATGACCACTATCGAGAATATCCTTATGGGAGTCCTCGGAATCCTCCTCGGACTGCCGTTGGGGCGCATCCTGTGCTTGTGGCTGGTTCAGACCTACCAGAGCGAGACCGTTGCGCTACAGCCCATCATCTATCCCGCCACCTACGCATTCACGATAACAGGCATGATGCTCCTCGTCATACTGGCCCAGTGGCCATCGTTGCGAATGGTCAACAATCTGGACCTCGCCAAAGCAACGAAAGAACGCGCCGGATAATGACAACGGCGCTGGCCAATCTGCGTCTGTTCACCGGCGCGGGAATCAGGTAGAATGCTGGGGAATCTACAGCGCAGAGCAAGGAGTTTTTCCATCAATGAATCCGAGCGAATCCAAGTCTCGTGACGCTATTCGCAATCTGGCCGCGCAACTCGCGGAGTTTGCGCAGACTGAAGAGCACGCACAGCGGAAACAATTGTGGAACGATGTCAACTCCCTCCGCAAGCCGCGGCGCCCGCCGGTTGTCTGCCACCCCGGCTCCGGATGCTGGGCGGAGATCGAGGCAGGTTCAGAGCTTGTCAGCGAGGACCCATTTCTCGCGGACGTCGAGCTTCAATTGCGTCGGAAAGTCTACAAGCTGCAACTCGATGACGACACCGTCATCGAACCGTGGTGGGTCCATCCCGCGGTGGAGTTGGAAGGAGAGCATCTCTGGGGGATGCCCATCGGCTACACCCACAGCGACGCCTCGGACCAGAGCACCCGCTGCGCTTGGACCTACGATCCGCCAATCAAAGAGGAGGCGGACATCGAGAACATCACGCCGCCACGCTATAAGCACAATGAGACGAAGACGCAGGAAAACCTCTCGCGCATGGAGGAGCTACTGGGCGACATTCTGCCGGTTCGACTCTTCGGCGCCGTTCCCGGCCCGGGAGCGTGGCTGCATGGCTGGGCGACACAGCTCTGCGGCGTCGAGGCATTGCTGGTCTACATGATGGATCGACGGGAATGGGTGCATCGCCTTATGAGTCTGCTGCGCGATGGACATCTCGGCGTCATGACCCAGTTTGAGGAGATGGGTGTTCTCACCCTCAACAACACAGGACTGATGGCGTGCGACGATCTGCCGCAACCCGATTTCGACGGCGGCCATGTGCGGCTCAAAGACCTCTGGGGACGCGGCGAAAGCCAGGAGTTCCAGGGGGTCTCACCCGCGCAACACGAGGATTTTCTATTGCAGTACCAGTTGCCCATTCTCGCGCGGTCCGGTCTGAGTTTTTACGGCTGTTGCGAAGACCTGACCAACAAGATTCCCCTCATCCTCAGCATCCCCAACCTGCGCAAGTTTGTGTGCTCCCCATGGACGAACCTGGAGACGCTTGTGGAAGCTGTGGATAGGCGCTACTGCATCGAATGGAGGCAGAAGGCTACCGACGTGGTGTTTGCCCACGGCCTGCAATCGATCCGGGATCATCTTGAACGCGGACTTCAGGCGGCGCAAGGTTGCTGCATCCAGGTTGTTCTCCAGGAGCTCGAGACGTGCGACGGAAACCCGCAGCGACTGCGTGAATGGGCCGCCCTCGCCAAGGAGATTGGAGCGAATTGTTGGTGACAGGCAGACAGTGGAGACGGAACGTCCAGGAACCCTTGCGACCGTCACTCGATGGCGCGTCACGATAGGTCACGTGAATACCAAGCATTCAGAAAGAACGGAGAATGATGGGGCGCCCCTGCGCGTCGCCGTGGCGTACAGTGGAGGCGTGGACAGTACATTCGCCGCGTGCCTGATGCAAGAAGAGGGGCACGACGTTTTCGCTCTCAACCTGCGCGTCTGCCAGACGGACTTGCTGGAGCTTCAGGATACCTCCCGGTCACAGCGACGAGAGAAATCCGACAAGTACCACCCCGAATGCGCCCTCTGCACAGAGCCTTGCCCGTGCTCCGACGCGTCCACCGGGGCGAATGCGCTGGGCATCCCTCTGACCATCATCGACCTGCGTGACGAGTTCCGAGCGACCGTGATCGAGCCGTTCTGCGCTGAGTATCTGTCCGGACGCACGCCGAACCCCTGTGGGTTCTGCAACCCTATCATCAAGTTGGGGCGTCTTGCGCGGGAAGCGCGCAGGCGGGGAGCGCAGCAACTGGTCACCGGACACTACGCAAGAATTGAGATCGATCCCGACGGCAACCCGCGTCTTCACAAGGCCCGGTACATCGAGAAAGATCAATCCTACTTCCTTTCCCTCTGCAAACCCGAACAACTTCGCTTTGTCCGTTTCCCGCTGGGTGAATGGAACAAGGAGCAAGTGCGACAGGAGGTGCAAAACCGCGGACTCATTGAGCGCCTGCCGATGGAAAGCCAGGACATCTGTTTCCTGCACTACACGCGGCATGGCGACTTCATCGCCTCGCTGCACCCGGAACAGGTCGTGCCCGGCGACATTGTCGATACCAGCGGCAGACGCTTGGGCACACATAAAGGACTGGTCTACTACACCATCGGCCAGCGCCGCGGGCTGGGCGTTGCCGCTGCCCACCCCCTGTATGTGGTCCGCCTCGATGCTGCGAGAAATGAAGTCGTCGTCGCACCCGAGGATAAAACGTACACAACCGCGCTATACGTGGAGCAACTGAGCTGCCCTTCTGGCATCCTCTGCCTCAGACCCGGCGACTCGGTGGCAGTGAAGATTCGCTCTCGCTGGACAGAGAAACCGGTGACCATCGAGTTGGTGGACGACGATCGTCTCATCGCCACCTTCGACGAACCCGCTCAAGCCGTCACCCCCGGACAGATTGCAGCGTTCTACCGTGGGGATGAGGTAGTGGCGGGAGGAGTCATTGCGGAAACGGCCCATCCGCGGGAGTGATCGGGCGACAGACTGCGCGTTGGAGAACGCACTAAACCCCAACCCTGGAGTTGCATCATAAGAATCCCCATACCGTGCGGGTAGTTTCTGAGCAGGTTCTCACTTGCTGACTGACCTGCCGGTTTTGCGAACTATCGCCGTTACCTCAGCCCTCCGAACTGAAGGACAAAAGTTGACTCGTTATGCTCGTTAAGGCTGAAAATCCACCGTTAATCCCGTAGGATAAAGCTCCAGCTTTGTCAATCAGCAGACTCGCCTCATCGGGAGACAAAGCTGGAGCCTTATCCCACGGCAGGTGCATGTTGGGGCAGGACAGCGTCCAATCAGATTTCACAGGGCCATCCCTCAACATTAACGAGTATACGTACGCCACTTGTCCAGGAATCGGCCCGCCCAGTAGGGCGAGGCATAGCTGTCGAACTCTGAGTTCGCAAGACTTCAAACGGTGGCCACAAATGGCACCGATCCCTCGATTTCTACCCACAAATTCTGCTGAAGATCCGGTTTTTTGAGAAACACAAGAATGGCTCATGGTCAATGGTCAACGGTCTGCGATCAACCATCAACCATCCTCAGATTCATGGAGATGTCCACGGAGGGCGCCGAGTGGGTGAGAGCGCCGACGGAGATGTAGTCGACACCGGTCGTTGCCAACTCGGCGATGGTTCCTTCGTTCACTCCGCCGGAGACCTCGAGCTTTGTCCGGCCGGCGACGCGGGTGGCGGCCTGTCGGATCTCTTCGACGGACATGTTGTCCAGCATAATGACATCCGCCCCGGTTGCGAGCGCCTCGTCGAGTTCATTCAAGTCTTTCACCTCGATCTCGATCTTCATCATCGAAGAGACCCTGCCCCGCGCCCGCGTGAGAGCTTCCCCGATCCCTCCCGCGGCAACAATATGGTTATCTTTGATGAGTACCGCGTCATAGAGACCGGAGCGATGGTTGCACCCTCCGCCGACCCGCACGGAATATTTCTCGAGGAGCCTCATTCCGGGAGTCGTCTTGCGCGTGTCGAGAATTCTGGGCGGCTTCACGCCGGCGTTTGACGCGGCTTTCTCCGCCAGCGCGACGAAACGAGAGGTGATGGTTGCAATACCGGACATGCGCTGCAGGAAATTCAGCGCGGCGCGTTCCCCGGTGAGCAACGCACGAGCCTTGCCGCGGAGTCGAGCAACGAGAACTCCCCGGAGTCCCTCGTCGGTCTGCAATGGGGCGACGGCGCTGCCTTCCTCCACCAGTGATTCGCACTCAACCTGCGGGTCGAGGGTCTGGAATATCCATCCGGCAACTGGAAGTCCTGAGATAACGCCCCGTTTTTTGGCGACGATCTCGGCTGTCGCTTCCGCTTCCGCAGGGACTGTAAGCAGTGTGGTGACGTCGCCGCTGCCGATGTCCTCACGAAGGGCTCGGTCGATAATGGGCTGAACCGCCATGCGGGAGAGTTGCATTGCCGTTCCTACGCTCCGTGAATCGCTTCCCCTCGCGCCGTCAGCGCCGCTTCGACAAAAGCCTCGCAGAAAGTGGGGTGAGGGTGAATGGTCTCCACGAGTTCCCCGATCGTGGCCCCGAATTGCAGCGCCAGAGTGGCTTCGCCGATCAAGTCGGTGGCGCGTTCCCCGATGATGTGGATACCGATGATGCGCTCGTATTCAGCGTCCGCGATGATCTTCACGAACCCTTCCCGAACGCCGGAAGCCACCGACTTTCCGAGCACACGCAGGCTGAACTTGCCGACCTTCACAACGTGTCCCTTTTCGAGGGCTTCCTCCTCGGTGAGCCCCACACTGGCGATCTCCGGTTCGGTGTAGATGCAGGAGGGGATCGGGCGGTCGCCCATGCTCGCAGCGCGTCCCATGGCGCTTTCTGCTGCGACAATTCCCTCTGCCGAAGCCCAGTGTGCCAAACCCACACCACGGATGGCGTCGCCAATGGCGTACAGGGAGGGGATGCTGGTCTGGCACCGGTCGTTCACAATGATGCGACCACGGTCTGTCTTTACGTTCAGCGCCTCAATGCTCAAATGCTTCAGGTTGGGGGATCGTCCAACCGCGATGAGAACATGTTGCGCTATCGCTGTCCTCTCTTCCCCAATCTCCTCCGGGTCGTCACTTGCCTTGGCCACATAGGTGACCGCCTTGCCGTCAGCCGCGTCGGAGATACCGGTCACCATGGCGTTGATCTCAATGGTGATTTTTGCTTTCTTTAGCGCCTTCGAGATGTCTTCACTGATGTCAGGATCGCCCAGCGGCAGCAAGCGGGGCATCATTTCGACGATGGTCACTTTCGTTCCGAACGAGGCGAAGAACTGTCCGAACTCGACACCCACTGCCCCGCCCCCCACGATGAGCAAGCTCCCGGGGAGCTCCGTCAACTCGAGAATGGAGTCACTGGTAAGGATGTCTGCCGCGTCGCCCCCGGGGATGGGAATGACCGAGGGACAGGACCCCGCGGCGATGACGATGCTCCTTCCGGTGATCCTCTCCGCGCCGCCGTCCGACTTTTCGACCTCCACCGCATGTTCGCTGACCAGTCGCGCCCATCCCTGCACAACGCGAACGCCGTTTTTGCTCATCAGGTACTCGACGCCGGTGCGCAACTGCTTCACCACACGGTGCACGCGGTGCATGATCTTTTCAAAGTCGGCGGTGGCTTCGCCGCACTCGATACCGAACTCGCGCGCCTTCTTGATGGTCTGTAGAACGGACATGGATTCCAGCATGGCCTTGGTGGGGATGCACCCACGGTTGAGGCAGGTGCCGCCCAATTCGCGCCCTTCGACGAGAATCACTTCAGCGCCTAATTGCGCCGCGCGAATGGCCGCGACGTAGCCACCGGGGCCGCCCCCGATAATCAACACGTCGGCGTCGGCCTTCATGCCCTGGCGCAGCAATTCCTCCGCTCCCTCCACGATGTCCTCGGCCCGAATCTCATTTGTTTCCTCTTCCGTCAGCGTCGATAACGGCGCTGATGCTGCGGTGTCCACTGCCATTCTCTCCTGATCAGGCATAGTCCTTTCCCTCGCTGTTAGAAACTGTAGTTTGGCAAATTTCGGTGGATACCAGTCGAACTCTGTGAGTTCGCAATGTAGGAGGCATCTCCAGACGGCGACCACCATACAACGGGTATTATCGCCGTCTGGAGATGCCTCCTACCCACCAGCCAAACTACAATCAGAAAGTGAACTCACCGAGTTCGCGTTGAGTTGAGCTTGCTCTCGACCCGGGCCAAGTTCCTCGCTGCCACCGCGTCGGCTGGATTTGCCACCACGATGGACTTCCACATTTCCAGGGAAGCTCCCAGGTCGCCTTGCTTCTCACAGGCATGGGCATACATGCGGTCCACGTGCGAGGGGCGTTCGTACTTGATGGCCTCGGCAAAGTAGTTCCGTGCGTCTGCGTATTCTTTTCGCTTGAAATAGAAGAAGCCGATCTCGAAGTACAGATGGTAGCTTGCGGTGTTTTTCGACAGACCTTCCTTCAGAAAGGCCAGCGCCTCCTTCTCTCGTCCAAGGCTCTCAATCAGCCATGCGCCCACGGAGTACGCCTCGGTGAAATCCGGCTCGAACTGGACGATGACGCGATGCAGGCGAATCGCGTTCGCGTAGTCCCCTTCGTGAAAATACCCATCGGATCGACGCCACAACAGGTCCATCACGTCGTCACCCGTGGCCGTGTAGCCGGAGTCGCCCGGAGGGTGCTCGGAATCGTGCGGGGGGTCGGGGAGCGCTTGCGATGGGGCACGGCCAGCGCGTTGCGCCTGGCTTCGCACCGGAGACAGCAGGAGAAGGTGCAATACGGCTACCGTCAGCGCCATCGCGCGACCGCCGTTAATCGCAGACTCCGTGATGCCTCGGTAGGTTGCTCTCTCGCTCATGGGCTCTCTTCCGATGATGCTCTTCCCCGCACCGTCTGAATAAACTCGATGATTTTTGCGTGGTCCTTGCGCCCCGGCGCAGATTCCACGCCGGAAGAAACGTCCACGGCAAAAGGTCGAACCTGCCTCATCGCGTCTCCAATGTTGATGGGATTCAGACCCCCCCCCAGGATCGCCGGACAGGGGGAGGAAGCGACCAATCGCGCCGCGAGGCTCCAATCCACCGTTCGTCCCGTCCCACCGAGGCGCGCGTCGGAACCCGTGCCCATTTTCGCATCAAGCAGGATTTTGTCAACGCCTGCCGCCGCGAATCCTTTTGCTGTCTGCAGCAGGGAAACAGCTTCTTGTTCCGAGATGGATGTATCGACCCTGATGTGCAGTGTCTTCCAGATTTCGCACGACACGCAACCGCGCAGGTCCGCAATCTGTCGGATATCCTCGTCGCCGTGCAACTGTACTACCCCAGGACCGATGGTATCCACGATGCTTCTCAGCGCATCGTTGTCGAGATTAACGGTAACCGCAACGACCAGCGTCGGACAGTTAGCGAAAACGCGACGCGCTTCCGTCGCCTCCAACGACCGGGGGGAAGGGGGAAATTTGATGATGGCCCCCAGATAATCGGCCCCGGCTTCCGTGGCGGCCGCCGCGTCTTCGGGCCTTGTGATACCACAGATTTTGGTTCTCGTCGGCGAATTCATTCAGGCGGCTTATCTGCCCATTCCTTACGGTCGGATATGGGGAAAGTCTATCACACGCGGAAACTTCGGGTCAAACGGGTCGGAGGCGTTGAGGCGGGAGGCGTTACGCATTGCTGGGACGTTGCCGACCGCAGTGCAAGTTGGTACAATCTGGTCTGCGCTTGCATCCCATACGGAGGCTCATCACCCAATGACGAACGACGAACCCAACGTCTCATACCCATACGGGGGGGTACGCTCCGATTCCTACGGATCCGCACCGGGATCGTACGACCTGCGACCGACGCAGATTGAGATTGATCTTTCCGCTCTGAGGAACAACGTCGAGTGCATTCGTTCCATTATCGGCGAACGACCTATCGTGGGCATCGTGAAGGCAAACGCCTACGGCCATGGACTGATTCGCACTTCGCAGGAATTGCTGAAATGTGGTGTAGACCAGTTGGGGGTTGCCTTTCTGGAAGAGGGAATCGAGCTGCGAAGGGCAGGAATCGCGGCGCCCATTCTGGTGCTCGGCGGGCTGCTGGGAAGTCAGGCGGCACACTTCATCGACTACGACCTGATGATTACCGCCTCTTCTGTCTTCAAGCTGATGCAGATTGAGGAAACCGCTGCGGCGCTGGGGAAGCGCGCGAAGGTGCATCTGAAGATCGACACAGGACTGGAGCGCATCGGCATCCACTACTACAACGCTCACCAGCTTTTTGAGGCAACGCTGGGCGTTCAGCATTGTGATATCTGTGGCGTCTTCTCCCACTTCGCGGAATCACACTCGCAGGATCCGTCCTTTACGCGTTTGCAGTTCGAGCGGTTCATGGAGGCGCTGGAGTTCTTCCCGCGTCATTCGCTGCCGACGCCGACGCGTCACATCGCCAACTCCGCCGCGGTGCTGCAACACCCGGAAACATTGCTGGACATGGTACGAGTGGGCATCATGCTCTACGGTGTGCGACCCCGCGCCGACCTCGCGGCGCATCTTCCGCTGAGACCCGTCCTCCGTCTGAAGACGCGCGTGGTCTACTTCAAGGTAGTCTCGAAGGACGCGCGCGTGGGCTATGATGGTACATGGGTTGCGTCGGAGAATACGCGAGTGGTGACTCTGCCGGTAGGATACGGAGACGGCTACCGACGCACTCTCTCCAACGTGGGAACCGTCCTGATCGGGGGCAAACGCCACCCCATCGTCGGCAATATCTCGATGGATCAGATGATGGTGAGCATCGGGCAATGCTCGGCGCACAATGAGGATGAAGCCGTGTTGATCGGGCAGCAGGGAAGTGACTGCATCACCTGCGAGGAGCTGGCCGCCACGATCGACACCTCGCCCTATGAGATTCTCACCGGTCTTGCCGCGCGCGTCCCGCGGCGTTACCTGTGAGGGAGTTCGGGGGGCGCTACGGACGAAACGCTCTTTACCTGCGGCAGCACTTCCTTGAGCAGACGATCGACCACACGTTCCGCTTGAGACCGACAGTGTGAGACTTCGGGTGAACGGTAGGGTTGGTCTCGCAGCTTCGTAACGCAGCGAAACTCCGGGAAACTCTCCATGACGCCGGACCGCTGAATCTCAGCAATAAACGCTTCCGGGATTTCATCGGAAACGTCTCGCCCGAGCATGATCCCCCACGCCAACGTCCACGCGCGCGCCACAGTGTTGACACGATACCCGCCGCCCCCGAGAGTGACCCAGTGGCCACTGGCAAGCTCCTTCATGGATTGAACCATGTGGCAGAAGCCGTTGGTGGTCAGGTCCAGATCGGTCAACGGGTCGTCGCGGAACGCGTCGCACCCAAGCTGGCTGACAATGCAATCCGGTTGGAAAGCCTCGATGAAGGGCGGCACAACTTCGTCAAAAGCCCAGCAGAACACCTCGTCGTCGGTGTAGGGCAGCAGCGGAACATTCACCGCGTAGCCCTGCCCCGCCCCTCTTCCCGTCTCATGCTCAAACCCCGTTCCGGGGAAGAGAAACTGGCCCGTTTCGTGGAGGGAGATGGTGAGCACGCGGTCGGTGTCGTAAAATAGCCACTGCACGCCGTCGCCATGGTGAGCGTCGATGTCGATGTAGGCCACTCGGCGTCCGTGCTCCAGCAGCCAGCGTATGGCCACGGCAGGATCGTTGAGGTAGCAGAAACCCGAGGCGCGGTTCGCCAGTGCGTGGTGCAGTCCGCCGGCGATGTTGAAGGCGACGCTCGCGCCTACCCCATTCAACCCCTGCGCGCACTGCGCGGAAGCCCCCGCGGACAAGATGGAGAAATCCCAAATCCCCGGAATAATCGGGCAATCTGCCGAACCCAGCCCGAACCGGGAAGCGGCGGGGTGGGAATGGCCGTCGTTACTCGCTTCGAGGACCTTCAGATATTCGGGGTCGTGAACTCTCCTTAGTAGTTCGCCCTCTACGGATGGGGCATCCGCGATGCAAACTCCCTCCCCGTCCAGAAGATTGCACGCGCGAGCGAGGTCGTGCGTGAGCTTCAGCCGGATGAGTTTCATGGGGTGGGTGTCGCCCAGGCTATATCCGGAGTAGGTGTCGGAGTAAACAAACAGAGCTTTGCTGACACTACAATCCATGAAGCTGTCTCCCTGCCATCGTCAACGCTGTCGTTGCATCCGCATCACGCAACGTCGCCGCTCAACCTGTCCAGCTATACTCGTTACGGGTGAAAGCAACCCCCCCATCCAGCGCGGCGTGTGGACATTGTTAAGACCATCTTACACGAACCGCGCGAGCATACGGGTTACTTCCGGCACGTCCCGCAGTGTACCAACGCCACGCACGCTTGTCAACGCTCGCCTATCCTGCCGGATGACCGGAACAGCCGCGTGTGCCATAATGGATTTAGATGACGGAGTTTGTGGAGCCTTGAAAGCTCGCAGGCGTCCATGATGAATGTTGTGTGCGGGAATGTTTGCACAGCCCATGTAACCGACCACTGAGCACTTTGCACGAGGGAGAAAAGAGAATGAAAATGATTGAGCGATCCACAGGATATTTGGCAAGGTTTGCGCTGATCGTCACTGCGGCTGGGAGCGTAGTAACAGCAGGAATGGCGGCCCCCGGCTCTATCCAGTGGGAGAAGGATCTACCCAGCGCGCTTAAGGCCGCGGGAACGGCTAACAAGATTGTGATGGTCGATTTCTACACTGATTGGTGCGGGTACTGCAAGGAGTTAGACCGCGTCACCTACAAAGATAAGCGTGTCGTCGCGGAGAGCGCCAACTTTGTGAACCTCAAGATCGACGCGGAGGCACAGCCGGATACCGCAGGGAAGTACCAGGTTCGCGGATATCCGACAATCCTCTTCATGGACGCCCACGGGGGCGAGATCACTCGCATCGGGGGTTACCAACCTCCCGCGGACTTCCTGGAATCGATGCAAGAGGCGAAACGAATGCAGACCGAATTCCTGCAGTCTGTGGAGCAGGCGCAGGCGCATCCCGATGACATCAGCGCCAACGCCACTCTGTCGCTCGCATACTATCAGCGACGTAACCTGGAGAACGGCAAGCGCCATTTGGACGCGGCGGTGAAACTCGATACCAACAACGCGAGCGGTCGATTGCCCGAGCTATACCTGCGGGCAGGTATCGCCAACGGAATGAGCGGCGAATTGAAGCAAGCCATCCATTTGCTCAGTGAAGGTCTTGAAAAGTTCCCGAACAGCTCCGTCGCCGACGAGACCCGCTACTACCTTGGGCTTTCCTATCTGTTCGATGAGCAGAAGGAGAGCGCAAGCAATACGCTCAAAGAGGTGGTGGCGTCGGCGAAATCCGAGGGCATCCGCAACGCCGCTCAAGAAAGACTGAATGAACTGGGGGGGAACGAATAGCGTCGGCAGGGTTCCGTCTGACACAGATTGTGGACGCAGGCCGGAGAGATATGTCTCCGGCCTTTCTTGTGGTTGACGCATCGCCATCAAGTGTGCAAAAATCCACGGCGTGCAGAATGACGATGTTTGCGGTGGCTGACGGCGTGTCGCGTGAAGCGGATGTTCCTTATCTTCGTGCTGTTACTGCCTGTTGTGTGGGCGCTCTGGCAGACAGTCTACTTCTCCTTCCGGCGACCATCCACACCGATGCATTTTTTCGGTTGATGCGTATGGGGGTCGCGGGGCGGATTGCCCATGGAGAACACCACGTGGACATCGAGCAACCCGCAATTTGTGTTTCAGGAGATTCTTTATGACCCCACTTTCCGGACGGGAGCGACTGCTCCGAGTGTTCAGGCAACAGGACGTTGACCGGATGCCTCTCCGCATCTGGGGCGTAGACCCCATGTTCCCGAGTGAGAATCCGACGTGGGCTCCCCTCTGCGAATTGACAGAGGATTATCAGATCGACATCTTCCGCACGTGGAACCCGACCAAGGATGAATGGGACCCGCACCTCCCTCCCGTACTGTCCGAGGAGGTCGAGTCCGACAAACCGGACATGTCTGTGCATCAGGCAACCATGCAGACTCCTTCCGGGCCGTTGACAGCGTCGTGGTACCGACCGAAGGACGGCAGCCCGGGCTACGTGAAGAAGCATTACATTGAATCTATCGAGGATGCCCGGAAATGGCTTTCCATTCCCGCATCGAAACCCACACGGAGGCGCGTCGATTCGTATTGGGAGTTGGAGCAGAAGAGCAACGACCGCGCCCTGCTCTTCGTGGGGATTGGCGAGGCGATGTACTCCGTTCAGGCGCACATGGGCTCCGAGAGCTTCGGCCTGTGGCTGATGGATGAACGTGACCTCCTGCGCGAGATGATTGACAAAGCGTATGCCGCGGTCGAGGAACAGGTAAAGTACTACCTCTCACAGAAGATCGGGGATGCGTACGGATGGGTTGGGCCGGAGTTGTGCATCCCTCCTCTCGCTTCCCCGAAGGACTTTCGCGAGTTCGTTTTCGACTACGACAAGAAGATCATCGACCTGATACACGATGCAGGAAAGCTGGTGTGGGTCCACTGCCACGGAGACATGAATCCGGTGCTGGAAGATTTTGTGGAGATGGGGGTGGATTGCCTCAATCCCATCGAGCCCCCGCCGACAGGCAAGCTAACCCTCGCTGAGGCCAAGAAGCGCTGCGCCGGGAAGATGAGCTTGGAAGGAGGCGTGCAAAACGGCGATTTCGACCGGATGAAGCCTGAGCAATTGGTCCCGGTTGTCGAGGAGGTCATCCGGCAGGGGAAACCGGGAGGATGCTTCATCCTTTGCCCCACCTCGTCGCCCAGCACGCGGCCACGACTGAACGAGAGGCACATCGCCAACTACCGCGCATTTGTCGAAGCGGGGATCCGACTGGGACGGTACGAATAACCAGCCAACGGAGAAACACGCGGAAGCCTTGTCGCCCTCTTGGTTTGTGTGGCTTGTCCGCGTTATACTCGTTACGGATGAAAACACTCCCTCACCCGTAACGAGTATAACTACCAAACTGGAGCTTTGAGAGGAGCCTGTACCATGTCTGAAAAACTCGCCATCCACGGCGGTGAACCGGTAAGAACCCGACCTTTCCCCTCGGGGAAGAAGGTGGGAAAGGACGAACTGAAAGAATTGGTGGATGTCATTGACTCCGGCCAGCTCTTCCGCTGGGGGGGCACGAAGGTCTCGACCTTTGAGAAGGAGTTTGCTGATCTGCTGGGGACAAAGTACGCCGTCGCCAGCACGTCGGGCACCTCGGCGTTGCATGTCGCCGTCGGCATGGTGGACCCTGCGCCGGGAGACGAGATCATCACCGCGCCCATCACGGACATCGGTTCCATCATCCCTATCGTGTACCAGACGGCGATCCCGGTTTTTGCGGACATCGATCCACGCACATTCAACATGGACCCGGTCGACATCGAGAAAAAAATCTCTCCGAGAACGAAGGCTATTATGGTGGTGCACCTCTTCGGGAATCCGTGCGACATGGACGCCATCATGGCCATCTCCCGACATCACGGAATACCCGTGATCGAGGATTGCTCTCAGGCGCACCTCTCAGAACATAAGGGGCGCTACGTGGGGACCATCGGCGACATCGGGACCTTCAGCTTCCAGATGAGCAAACAATTGACTGCGGGAGACGGCGGAGTCACCGTCACCGACCGGAGCGACTACGGCAAACGCGGGATGTTGTTCGCGGATAAAGGCTGGCATCGAGCGCAGTTCGGAGCGCGCGAATACACGCTGCTGGGGCTGAACTACCGCATGAACGAACTCACCGGGGCCGTCGTGCTGGCCCAAACGCGCCGCGCCCGCGACATCATTGGGGCGCGCCGGAAGAACGGAGATCTCCTGACTGAGCTTGTGCAAGACGCACCCAACATTACCCCGCAGAGGACTCTCCCCCAGTGCAAAACCGGGTATTGGCAATACGGGATGGCGGTAGGCAAGGCATCCCCCTTCACCGCGGACCAGTTCGTGGAGGCGCTGGGGGCTGAGGGCATCGGTTGCGGAGCCCACTATATCGGGAAACCCATCTTCCTCTGCCACGGAGCCATCCGCGACCAGGTGATGTTTGGCGGCAGCCGGTTCCCCTTCGACCACCCCGGCGCGCGGCCGACTCAGTACGCGGCAGGCGTCTGCCCTGTCACGGAAGATGTCCTCAATCGAATGGTCACTCTATCCGTTACAGAATTCCTCGGGGAAGAGGACATTCAGGACATGGCGACGGCGGTGAACAAGGTGGCAAAGGGGCTGTCGTGAGGAAGACGCGGATTCCCACGGTGGTCGTGGGCGCTACCGCTCGCTGACGTCGCTCACTTTCCGACCTTTTGCATCCGCACTTTGGCGCAGTGTGGGCAAACCCATTTCTTCTTTTTGTGGTGGGTCCCGCGGGTCGCTTTCATCTTCATTTTGCAGCGCGGACAGGTCATAGATCTTCCACCTGCCAATGAAATAAAACGCCGTGGGCAGTCAGTACATATCCGTAGGACCTGAGGCTACTCACGACTTTGGGGAGTTCGGGTTACGCTCGAATCACACTATCTGATACGCTTGGCCCCCACGTACTTCCTCTTATAGTAACTGCGATTCAGACTGGAGACGCACACGCCCTTCCCGGGACGGGCGGCGTGGATGAAGTTGTTGTTGCCGATGTAGATCCCCACGTGGCTAATGCCGCGGCGGTAGGTGTTGCCGAAGAAGACGAGGTCGCCGGGTCGCAGTTCTGAACGGGGAACCGGCGTTCCCATGCTGTACTGTGCTGCTGCGGTTCTCGGAGGTCTGACGCCATTATCGAGGAGAACTCGATAAACCAGACCGGAGCAATCAAAACCACGAGATGGGAACGTGCTGCCGTGTCGGTAGGGACTGCCACGGTATTTCATCGCCGTCCGGACGATAGGGCTGACAGCATTCGAGACTCCCTTGGCAACCCCTCTCGCTACGGTTCCAGCCGTCTTCACAAGGAAGGTGGCCATCCAGCCGGTAGTCCCGTTGGCGAACTTCACGTGGTACCAGTCGTTCTTTCGGTCGAGGATACGTACTGAAGTTCCCTTGCTCACTTGTGCGACTTCCCCATGGTCGGTTCCTGGGCCGCTTCGTACGTTCACATCGTCCTTTACAACATAGGCCTTCGGTGCCGAATCGGTTCGGGCGGGAGAAGACTGCCTTGTCTTGCTTGGTGGAGACAGGCACACAAGAGATGAGTCAATCCAGCCACTACTGCGGTTCCCAAGCCTCACCTTGTACCAACCGTTGCTCCGAGCCACTACCCTGATGGCGGCATTCTTCCTCACCTTGCCCACCCTGGCAGAACCCGTCCCCGGATTTTGCCGGAGATTTGCTGACGATGCTGAGACGTAGGCGATACAGTTAAGCCGAGTTGGGCTTCCCTGATGATTCGTCGTGGTTGTAGTGGGGGATTCAATAGTCGAAGAAGATTCGGATTTCTGCAGCAGATCGGAACGGACCCAACCCACCTTCATGTTACCGAAACGCACTTTGCACCAGGGAATCTTCCCTCCCTGCGCATCCGGAGATGTCGTGAGAACGCGGCACCGGGTCCCCTTATTGACAGAAAAGACCTTGCGGCTGAAAGTTCCCGGACCGGACCGGACGCTGACCTGTGATCCCAAAATCCTGGCAACACTTCCCGCACTCAGAGACACGGACTTTTGCAGTGGTTTGGCAACAGTGGGCTTCCCTCCGGGTAGTCGAAGCGCCTGCCCCAACTGAAGGGTTGAGGTCTCGGTGAGGTGATTGAGCTGGCAGAGCCTATCAACGCTCGTGTTGTGCTTCTTAGCAACCGTCCAGAGGGATTCTCCCTGCTGGACCCTATGGGTTGCAGCTTGCAGAGGCTGGTAGCCGAGGACGGATAAACCAACAATCACCAATGCACTCGAGTAGAACCGCCCGCGACAGGGGAATTGCATATTCCCTGGGGCTCCTTTCGTGTTTCTGCATTCTGCCGAATTAGTCACGGCACACAGGTTACCAAATTCGGCGAATCCTGTCAACCGCCCTCTCGGCTCTTGTCAACGCAATTTAAGTAGATCGTCATGAATTCTGTCCCCATTTTCTCACCACAGAGATCACGGAGAATACGGAAATGAAGGCAAATCTTTGCAGGCATTGCGGTTTTTGAGGGGACAATATATTTGGTTCCTCACCAGAATGTGTGGGTGAATATAGGGACAGGTAAGTCGCCCAGCGCATGATACAAGGCGATTTCAGCGGCGTGATAGGTCCGAAACCCGAAGGATTTTCCGGAGGTCAGTTTTG